>DATCGM010000023.1:0-3560 GCA_036508915.1 Gemmatimonadaceae bacterium | reverse complement strand
GCTGGGGGCGCAACGCCGACGGTCAACTTGGCGACGGAACCACCATCTCGCGATCGGTGCCGGTGCCGATCGCGCCGCTGCGCGCGCCCTGACCGCCGGCGGCTATTTCCGAAGGACTGCCGCAGCTGCTCGCGCCTCGATCCATGCAACCATGTGCGCGGTTGAGGAGTGGGCCAGTGAAACGAAAGACTCTACCCGTGCCTGGGCTTCAAGGCCATTGCCCTTGGTCATGCTGTTTCCGACCGTCTCAACATCCACCCGTACAGCCACATGATTGCACCCACGAATCCGATCAGTCCGAGCCAAGGGGCCAAGGCAAAGTCTTCGGGGACGAGTCCGATCGGCGCGTCCTTCGAGAAGCCGACGATGAGGCCCGCATTGATCACGCCCCACAAGCTTTCGCCGACAATCAGCCCCGAGGCCACGAGCGTCCCCAGTCGCTCGGCACGCTCCGGGTTCGCCGCCGAGCGAGCGCGCCCATTATACCAATGGCTGATCACCGCGCCAACGACCACGGCGAAGGTCGCCGACATCGGGAGATAGATCCCGATGCCGACCGCGAGCGGCGGAATGCGCAGCTTCTTCATCGCGCCGAGCGTCGTGTCGAGCAGGATGAGGCCGACACCAACGAGCGCGCCAATGCCGATCATCTTCCAATCGAGGTTGCCGCCAATCACGCCCTGAGCGAGTGCGGAGATGAGTGTCGCCTGGGGCGCCGGCAGCGGATGTGGCGCGAGGACGCCGACGTTCGCGGCCCCGGCGAACCCATACGCCTTGGCGAGGAGGTTGAGCACGAACGGGATCACCGCCGCGCCGGCGACCACGCCGACGATGAGGGCGATCTGCTGACGCATCGGTGAGGCGCCAACCAGCTGGCCCGTTTTCAGATCCTGCAAGTTGTCGTTCGAGATCGTCGCGCACGCGAAGACGATCGCCGTCACGAAGAGCGCGAAGGCCACGAGCGCGGGCCGTGTCGCCGCCGTGGGCGGCACGGCGACGATGATAGCCGAGGCGCATAACACAATCGACAGAATGCCCACGCCCGAGATCGGGCTGTTCGACGCCCCGATGAGCCCCGCCATGTAGCCGCAGATCGCGGCGATGAGAAAACCGCCGAGCAGCACGAACGGCACGGCGATCAGGGTGAGCGTGACCGCACTCGGCGCGAGTACGGTCGAGCGCGCAAAGCTGAAGGCCAGCCACCCGGCCAGAACCAGGCACGCGGCCGTCAGCGCGATGATCCACGGCGGTGAGAGATCGCGGTCGCGATCATCCGCTACCTTCGCGGCCCGCGAGGCGGCGAGCGTGCTTATGAGTCCGCCGACGACCGGCTTCGCGAGCGTGGCCAGCGTGTAGATCGCGGCAACGGCAATAGCGCCGGCGCCGATGAACCGCACCTCCGTGCGCCAGATCGTTGTCGTGTGCGCGGCGAGCGCGACGCCGGCGGCGGCGGGCTGCATCGATGTCAAAACGGGCACAGCGATCGCCCAGGCGATCACGAGGCCGACCAGCATCGCCATGCCGACCGACAACCCGACGAGATGCCCCGCGCCGAGGAGCGCGAGCGAAAACGCGATGTTATATCCGCTCGACGCCATCGTCCCGAGACGGAAGAAGCCCGTGACTTCGGCGGCGGCAACGCGCGTCGACGTGATGATGGCGAGCCCGCCCGACGCGACGGAGCCCAGGATCACGGCGACGAGCCCTTCTCTCGATTCGCCCGTGTCGTCCGTCGTTTCACCACGCGTGCCGGATCCGACCTTCAACACCTCGGCGGCCGCGACGCCTTCCGGATAGGGCAGGTCGGAATTCGTGACCAACGCGCGTCGGAGCGGGATCGTGAAGAGCACGCCGAGCACGCCGCCGCTCAGGCAGATGAGAAACGATTGCCAGAACGGGAATCCCGTCCACCAGCCGACGATCACGAGTCCCGGCAGCACGAAGATGATCGCCGAGAGCGTGCCCGCCGCGGACGCGACCGTCTGGACGATGTTGTTCTCGAGGATCGACGAGTCCTTCACGGCGCTGAGGATGGCCATCGAGATCACCGCCGCGGGGATCGACGAGGCGAAGGTGAGGCCGACCTTGAGGCCGAGGTACACGTTGGCCGCCGTGAAGATCGTCGTGATGAGCGCGCCGAGAATCAGGCCGCGGATGGTGAGTTCTTTGGGCTTCATGGGTCCAATCTTACGTCTAGACAGAGTCTGCGGCGAGTAGGGGGCGAATCGATGCGGCGGTGGAGTGAGGCACTCGTTCGCGAAAGACAATGACGGGAGATGCGTTGCGCGCATCTCCCGTCGTTGTCTTCATGCTCACTGGCCTCGTCCCACTCGCCGCTTCGATCTCGCCTTCGCGCCGCATGTCCCATGTGCCCCATGCGCGCTCCCCGACCGTGGAGCGCCGAGCATACGGGCGACCGGCACGGGGGCTGTCATCATGGTGTTGCGTTGCAGGCCATTCTGACGCAACGTGTGCGGGCCTAACTCGGCTTGCTGCTGCCGAGCGGACCACTGATCGGCGGGCGGAGCGGCATCCGTCGGTCCGCTCGCAGCAGAAGCTGGCGTTGGGCGGCCGACCGAGCTCATGTCGTACAACGGCCCTTCACGATCATCGACACCGCCGGACGTATCTCCTATCTCATGACTCTCATACGACGCTTCCTGCCAGGACTGTTGCTCGCGACGCTGCCCGGCGCACTCGCCGCCCAGGACGCGCATGGCGTGGCATACTCCGCGGCGATCGTGATCGACTCCGGCGGGCACAAGAACACCGTGTCGATGCGATTCGAAGTCCTCGGGACCAAGTTCCGGATGAGCACGAAGGCTGACGTCGCCGGTGCGCCTCTCGATATGTACCTGGTCATCGATTCGGTCGCGGGTACAATCACGACCGTCATGCCGGCGCAGGCGATGGCCACGGTGACGAGCTTGTCGATGCTGAACAGCTCGGCCGCATCGTCGTACACGATGGATTTCGACGGCAAGCCCAATATCGATGTCGTCGATCTCGGCGCCGGCGAGCCGATCCTCGGGCACCCAACCCGACACTACCGTCAAACCGCGGCGTACAGCAGCAAGACGATCATGGGCGCCGACGTTTGCACCAATCGTACGAGCGGCGTCACGGACTTCTGGGCAACGGGGGACGTCGCTGCTCCGGATATGCTGGCGTCCATACGGCGATTCCTGCCCGTCAGCGTTCGCGGACCTCTCACCGGGAAACTCGACTCCATCAGAATCGCGCAGATCAGGGGTGTCGTTCTGCGGCAGGTCGTCACGGGCAACTTCATCACCGCTGGCGGAGACACCATCAATGTCCGCTCGTCCTGGGAACTGACTGAGTTGAAGCCCCGTTCCGCCGACCCGAAGGACTTCGAGATCCCGCCGGGCTACAACGTGAGGGACATGCGCGATATGATGGCGAACGCGGATCCCGAGATGATGAAGCAGGCCATGGAAACGGCACAGTCCAAACTCCGCGAGACTATGAAGAAGACTCTCTGCGGAAGCGGCGGCTCCTGAGCCGCGTTGCCCCCGACTTCACCCTCGACATTGTCATCG
>DATCGM010000022.1:0-4600 GCA_036508915.1 Gemmatimonadaceae bacterium | reverse complement strand
GCGGTGATCTGGGGATCTCACGATCCATTTCTTTCGATGTCGCTCGGAAAGCGCTTGGTCGGGGCAATTCCCAACGCGACGATCGACGTGCTCTCGGGCGCGAGGCACTTCACGCCGGAAGAAGAGCCGCGAGAGGTGGCGGAAATTCTGGAAAGGCTGCTCGCTACCGAAAGGCGCTCACCGCATCTCGCCTAGCGCTTCTTCGCCGAACCCGCTTCCTCTTCCGCGCTCAGGATCTCCGGCCGCAACGCCGCCACCGTGTACTTGCTCCCCGGATTCCACAGAATCCAGCTTCGCACGCCATTGTCGTAACCCGCCTGCATCTGCGCGCGGATCTGCGCCACGCCGTAATGCGGAGCGCCGAGGGTGAAGTCCTGATACCAAGGCACGATCTGGGGAGGGTGCGCGACGTTCGCGTTGCGCGCCTTCGCGTCGCGGAGCGCGTGATCGATCGTCGCGTACGGTGAGGCGTAGGGATTGGCGAGGCCATACATGCCGCGCGTGTAGTGCGACGGATACGTCATTGGAAGCACGACGTCTGCGTGGTCGGCGAACTGCTCCCAACGCTGTCCGATTCCCATGTCGGTGGAGTCGGTCGTAGTGAGCCCGAAGACGTCGATCGCCATCGGCACCCCGAGTGGCGCGACTCGTTCTCTGAGATATCCGAGCTGCTCACGAATCACCTGATCGCGCTTACGTCCCTTCGCGAGCGGGAAGCGCGACTCGCGCAAGAGCCGCTGCTCGTCGGGAAAGCGCACGTAGTCGAACTGCACTTCGCTGAATCCCAAACCCACCGCCTCGGCAGCGAGGTCGGCGGCGTAGCGCCACACGCCACGCTGATGCGGATCCAGCCAGGGCTTTCCATCCTTGTCGAGCCATGGCTTCCCGTCCGTGCGCCGCTGCACCGCCCACTCGTGCTTCGCGTCTGCAAGGATCGGATCCTTCGCCACCACGATGCGAGCGATGGGAAAGATCCCATTGGCTCGCATCGTGTCGAGGATCGCCCGAATTCGCGTCGCCGAAACCGGCGTGGTCGTATCGGCGCCAATCTCGCGCGCGAGCGGAACGGACGAACGATAGAGTACATATCCGCGATCATCCTTCACGTCGAGGACGAGGGCATTCACCTCCGTCTTGCGCGCGACGTCGATCAGCTCCCACATCCGTTGGCCGAGTACCGCCCAGCGATTGACGTACAGCCCGCGGAGAACGGAAGGGGCTGGCATCGGCGATCGAGCCGTCGCGCTGTCCTGCGCGACAGCTCGTCGAGCGACAGGCGTGGCGAGCGCCGCGAGCAGGGCGAAGGCGAGAAAGTTGATGCGGGAGGCACGCATTCACCAAGATAGCGTCGGCGGGAGTACTAACCGACAAACGTCCCGAGGCGGCTTACAGCCTCCGAACTTCTCTGACCGCATCGACAGCATTGCCAATCTCGCGCGACAACGCTCTCGCTTCCTGGGTTGCGCTCGTTACGTCCGACATCGCGCTCTCGAGTCCGGACGAGCGCAGCTTCAGCAGATCCAGCCGCAGATTCTGTAGCGCGAGTCCCGCGCTCTCGAGCTGCGATGCGAGCACCGAACGCCGTTCCGCGAGCTCACCAATCGATGCGCGCTGCCGCTCGAGCAGCGCGATGCGTCGTTCCTGCTCGGGCGTCGCCGAGCCGCGCGTTTCCGCCTCGAGTGCGGCGAGCCTGGCTTCGAGCGACTGCACCGACGCACTTCCAACATCGGCGTCGAGCCGGTGCAGCGTCGTCGCGAGAGCGCCAACTCGCTCAGCCAGCGCATCGACGGTTGGCGCGACGTCGGGAATCATGCCGCGCTCCGATTCTGGCAGCCGTGCGAGCGTGTCGCGCACGGCGACGTGATCGGCCGCCGCGCGCCGCACCATTTCTCCGTAGGTGCCGTCGAGCACGTCCGCCGGCGCGAGTCGCAGCGCCGCCTCCGCGATCGACACCCGCGGCGTACTCGGCGGGGGCGCCTTGCCGCCTGCGACGCCGGCGTTGCCGCGCGAGAAGAAACGGCCAATCGGCGCGCCGTCGGCCCAGAGCTTTCCCGCGCGCCGCATGATGCCGAGCACCATGAACGCGCTTGGAAAGAGAAACCACATGAAATGCGGCGACGTGAGCAGATTCACCGCGGCGAGGAAGCTAATGGTTGCAAGCGTGCCGATCGTCTTCCGGCGGAAGCGGACCAACTGCTCATCGACGGTCAGTCCGGCGTACTCGTGCTCGTCGTCCTCCATCCCGACGGCGCGATTGCGACGGCGCTGCTCGATCTCCCAGCGCTTTCTCGCCTTCTTCCACTCGCGCCAATCGGACCTGCTCCCCCACACCGGTGCCGCCGGCATCGGAGGCATGGGAGGCATCGGCGGAGTCCAGCTCAATGCCGCCGGACGCGTCGGCTCCACGTACAGCCGATCATTCCGCGGCAGCAGCGGCGGTGTCTCGTTGTAGCGCGGAGGCGCAGGGTCGGCGGCTGGTGCCGAGCCCGGCCAGGGCTTCGCAGAAGGTGGTGCGGCGCGCGTATCGAGAATGGCTTCGCGGAACGCGGCCGCATCGGGCCAACGCTCCTCCTGTTTCTTCGCAAGCGCGCGCGCGATCGCGTGCGCGAGCCCGGCCGGCGTATCAGGCCGCAGCATCGCGAGTGGACGCGGCGTCTCCGACACGTGCTTCATGAGCATCGCCGGCGTGTTCGATGCCTTGAACGGCGTTTCGCCGGCAAGCAGTTGATAGCCGATCACGCCGAGCGAATAGATGTCGCTCCGGCCATCAAGCTCGCGTTCGCCGAGCGCCTGCTCGGGCGACATGTACGCCGGCGTGCCGATCGCGACGCCGGTGACGGTGAGCCGCGTGTCGCCCTGCGCGGCGCGCGCGATGCCGAAATCCGTCACCATCGGACGGCCCGTCGCCCGATCGAGCATGATGTTGTCCGGCTTCACGTCGCGATGCACGACGCCTTGCGAGTGCGCATATGCCAGCGCATCGGCCACACCCGCGAGCAGCCGCCGCGCTTCGCTGATCGGCAGCCGTGGCTCGCGCACCAGACGCTCCGCGAGGCTCTCTCCGTCAACGAGCGCCATGACGAAGTAGACGATGCCTTCTCGCTCGTCCACGGTGTAGATCGGGACGATGCTGGGGTGGGAGAGTTGCGCCGCGGTCTGCGCCTCGCGCAGAAAGCGCTCGCGCACATCCGCGTTGAAGGCGAGTTCCGGCGGGAGCACCTTGATCGCGACACGGCGATTCAGACGCAGATCGGTCGCGCGATACACGACCGCCATCCCGCCCCGCCCGATCTCCGCGTCGACGAGATACTGCGTCCCGACCGCGACCAGCAAGCGGTCGAGCAGTAGATCGTTCACCCTCGCTCCGACGCGCGCCTGGGGTTGGACGTCGCGCGGCCGAGGCGTCCCATCTCGTCGGCGACGAACAGCGCCTCGTCGACGTTATCGGCAATACGCATCGCCTGATTCGCCAGTCCGGTGATGTGCTGATGCATCTGCGGGCTGGCTCCAAGCCGCATCAGGTCGAAGCGCATGTTCTGCAGAGCGAGCGCACACGTCTCCATCTTGCCGGCGAGACTCTGACGCCGTTGGTCGGCATCGACCAGCGCGCGCCGCTGCCGCTTGAGATACGCGAGCCGGCGCACGCGATCTTCGCTTCCGCGCTCGAGAGGATTCGCCGCGTCCTCGAGCGTGCTGATCTCGGCCTCGAGCTGTTCGCGCGCCGACGAGACGTCCATGCGCGAGGTCTCTTCGAGCGCCATCGCGAGCGACTGCACCTTGTCGGCAAGCGCCATGGCCGAGCGCGACACCTCCTCGCGCTCACTGCTCGGCAGCGCGCTGCCGAGCGAATCCATCCGCCGGAAGATCTCGTCGCGATCGGAGAAGGCCTGTCGTACGCGATCGGAGAGCGGTCCGTCCATGATCGCGGCCGAGTACGATGGACCCGCGCTCGCGCCGCCAACGACCGGCGGCGACATGCGCGCCGCGAGCTTGCGCTGCTCGCGATTGGCGCGAAGCCGGGCACGTACGGCCGGATCGAAGACCGCGCGCATCCACTCGGCGGCCGCTTCAATCATTTCCATCACCTCGCGGTCACGCGGCTGATGGAAGACATCGCGCCAATCGTACCCTTCGCTATAAAGCTTCGCGTACTTGAACGCGATGTAGATGCTCCACAGCACCGTGAGCGGGAAGAAACTGTTGCGGCCGACCACGGCGAACAGCACGATCACGCCGTTGACGTACAGATACGGCACAATCTTCCGGCGGAACACTACGACTGGCGGCGCTTCCCAGCGGCGCAGATCGTCAACAGACGGATGATGGTGCTGCGCTGCTCCGCGACCGCTCTGCGGGTACGACATCGGCGCATAGGACAGGCGAACGGCCGGAGGCATCGGGTAGCTGCCTGGACGCGGCGCCTCGGTGGACGCCAGGAGCGGTGGCTCGGGAGCGCGCGTCGCGGGCGCTTCGCGCGCATCCAGGGCCGCGACAAGTGCGGACGCCGTGAGGAATCGGTCCGCGGGATCCTTCTCCAACAGCACCATCACCGACCGCGCCAGATCGGTGGGGACGTCGCTGCGGCGCTGCTGAACCGGAA
>DATCGM010000021.1:0-4721 GCA_036508915.1 Gemmatimonadaceae bacterium | reverse complement strand
TTGATGCGCACCGACGGCCCGATTGCCTCGAGGTTGTTGAGGAAGAAGATCGGCGACTCGTTGAAGCGGAAGTTCTTCACCGGATGCGTCACTGCTCCATTCTCGATCAGGAAGGTGCCGTCGCGCGTCAGGCCAGTGTTGACAATCGTGCGCGGATCCACGCTGCGGATGTACCAGAAGCGCGTGACCAGAATACCGCGCTCGGTGCTCTTGATCATGTCGGCCGTCGTCGCGTTTCCGCCGAGCATGCGGAGTGTGTTGCCGCCTCCGCCGCCGCCACCACCACCGCCACCGCCGCCGCCTCCACCACCACGTCCGCCGCCACCACTGCGCGTCGGCTTCACGCCCTGCTTCTGCGCCCAGAACCGGTCGTAGTTCAGGTTCTTCACGATTCCGTTTTCGATCCACACGACCTTCTCGAGCGGCATGCCGTCGCCGTCGTACCCGCCATTCGTGGTGGCGCCGTCCTCGGGATCGGTGAGCAGCGTGACGCGCTCGTCCACGACCTTCATGCCGATCTTGTTGCCGCCACCCGGCTTCGAGAAAAATGAACGTCCCTCATCGGCGCTGCGCGCCTGCATCGAGCCGGCAATGATCTGAATCAGATTGCCGGCGGCAGTCGGCTCGAGAATGGTCACGTAGCGACCCGGCTCGACGGCCACCGGGTTCCGCGACTTCATCGCCTTGTCCACCGCCGTCGCGCCAACGCGCTGCGCGTCGATGTCGGCAAAGGTGTCGCCGTCGCTGCATGCCCAACCGCTGCCGGTGCCGTCGCTTGTGCGCACGGTGGCCGTCATGGTTACCACGGCGCTCGAGTCGTACGCGAACAGTCCCTTCGAGTTCGCCAGCGCAGTCGCACCCGCGCGACACTCGATGAAGCCTGTCGCGATCAGCCCTGCGGCCCGCGCCTGCTCAGTCACCTTCTTCGCTGCCTGTGCCCGCTCGCTCGGCGAGGGAAGCGAGATGATGCGCGACTTGACCGGCGGATATTCCTGCGCGCCGAGCTCCGGCATCCGTTCCGGATTGGGCGGTACGAGCTTGGCGATCTCCGTCGCCTGCTTCGCGGCGGCGGCGAGCGACGCTTCGTCGAGACGGTTGGTCGTGACGCTCGCGGCTCGGCCACCGACGAATGCGGTGATCGTGACGGACGTGTCGCGGTTCTCGCCGCTCGTCGTCACCTGGTTAAGCGCGAATCGCGTGTCGGCGCGCGCGCCGCTGTTGATGCTGACGCGCGTCTCCTCCGCCGGCGAATTCTTCATCGCGCGCTTCGCGATCTCCTGGGCGTCGGCGCGCGAAAGAATCTCGACCGGGGAGTAGAGCGACCTCGGTGCAAACGTGCTCATGCTCGCCGTCCCGTGTTGATGATGTTGACCTGGGTGAATATTGACGGCGTGCAACCGTGGCTGATTGCGTTGCTCTGTCCCGGCTGGCCCTTCGCGTCGCCAAAGGCGCCACCCAGGTGATAGCTGCGCGGACCGCCGATGGCACGCATCGAGCCCCAGAACTGCGGCGTCTTGAACTGGTACGCAACGTCCTTGAGCATGCCGACGATCTTGCCGCCCTTCACTTCATAGAACACCTGGCCGGCGAACTGCCCATTGTAGCGCTGCTGGTCGATCGAGAAGGAGCCGTCGCCGATGATCGCGATGCCCTTGTCCATCTGCGAGAGCATGTCCTCCCACACATGGTCGTTATTGCCCGGCTGGATCGAGACGTTCGGCATGCGCTGGAACTGCACGTCGGCCCAGCTCTGCGCGTACGAGCAACCGTAGCTCTTCACCGGCTTGCCGATTTTCTTGTAGTACCAGTCGAGCATCGTCGCCTGCTCGCGCGTCGTCTGATAGTCGACAAAGACGCCATTCTTGATGATGTCGAATTTGGTTGGCTTCACCGCCTCGTCGTCCCAGCCGATCGCGCCGAGCGACCCGGGCTGATCGCGATCGCCGACGACGTTCATGATGTCGCTGCCGAACTTGAGCTTGCCGAGCACCTGCTCCGGTGGCGCGACGAAGCTCGTGCCGGCGTAGTTGGCCTCGAAGCCAAGGGCACGATCGAGCTCCGTTGGGTGCGCAATGGTTTCGTGGACGGTCAACCAGAGATTCGACGGATGTAGCAGCAGATCGTAGCGGCCCGGCTCCACAGGCTTGGCGGAGAGCTTCTCGACCGCATCGTTTGCCCAGCGCGTCGCGTTCTCGCCGAGCTTGGCGTTGATCACATGCTCGTAACCGAGCCCCATCGGTGCGACGTCGTTGCTCTGGCGCGTCTGGAAGTCGGTCCGGTCGTCCGACACCGCCGTGATCGACATCGACGGCTGCGTCCGGTAGATCGTCTGCACGATGTATGAGCCGTCGCTGGTCATCAGCGTCTTCTCTTCGCGCAGGAAGAACATGCTGGACTGAACGTTTCGCACGCCCTTCACCTTGGCCGCCGCTTCGTTGGCGGCGAGCAGCAGAGCGACCTTCTCGGGGATCGAGACGGAGAACGGATCGGTCTTGATCGGGCTCTTCCACTCGCCCACCTGGTTGCCTGGCGTGGGCGCGAGCACCACTGGCTTGAGCTGGCTCGCCCGATTGGCCTTTGCCTGCTCGAGCGCGAGGCGCGTGACGCTGGCAATGGAGTCCTTGGTGAGGTTGCTCGTGGCCGCGAAGCCCCACGCGCCGTCCACCAGCGTCCGCACGCCGAGCCCGAAGGTATCGGTGTCGCCGACGCCGGTGACGATCTTGTCGCGCGTGCCGACGTTCTGTTGCCGGCGCGCCGAGACGCGGACGTCGGCGTAGGAGGCGCGGCCGGATTTGGCCGTGTCGAGCGCGACCTGCATCAGCGCTCGGATGGCCGGATCACCGGGTGTGGGCAATGCGGCAGCAAAAGCGTCACCTGCCGCGAGGATCCTGCTGCCGATCGCGGCGGTTGCGGCCGCGGCGGCAGAGGTTTTCAGAAATGTGCGTCGTGAGTGAGTCACTGGCGATCTGCGGGTGAAGAGTTAGGCTGGCTCGCTCACTAATGTACGGCTGGGGATCGGTTTTGTTGATCCTGCGATGGCCGCCTGGGGCGGCTCTGGGAATAGGCGCGTTGCCACCTACTCGCCGGTGCGGTAGTCTCGGCGGAGCCAGTTATCTCCCCTACCCGGCCAACGGCACCCGCCAGCGCGCTCCGTCGAGCGAGATCAACCGGTCTGCCTCGGCCGGCCCCCAACTGCCAGCAGGGTACGTCGGCATCGGGTTCGGCGAATGCTGCTCCCAGTACGTGAGCAGCGGATCGATGATCTTCCACGCCGCTTCCACCTCGTCGCTGCGCGTGAACAGCGTCATCTCGCCGATCATCACGTCGAGCAGCAGCGTCTCGTACGCCGGCGGCGCCGTCTCCCCGAATGCCTCGGAGTAGCTGAAGTCCATGTCCACCGGCGCCACTTCGAGTTGCTCCGTGAGCGCGACGGCAGCGCCCGGAACCTTCACTTCGAAATTCAGCGACACGCCTTCGTTCGGCTGCACGCGCATCACCAACGTGTTGGGCTGAAGCTCCCGGTGCGTTCCGTGGCCGCCGAACATCAGATGCGGCGGCGCCTGAAACTGCACCGCGATCTCCGAGTACCGCTTCGCGAGACGCTTCCCGCTGCGCAGATAGAAGGGAACGCCTTTCCAGCGCCAGTTGTCGATGTGGAAGCGAATGGCGGCGTACGTCGGCGTCTGTGAGTCGGGCGCCACATCAGGTTCGTCGCGGTATCCGGCGACGAGATTGCCATTCGCGACGCCAGCGCCGTATTGCGCGCGCACCGCGCTCGTCGGAATCGTCTCGGGCGTGAGCCACCGGACGGATTTCAGCAGCTTCACCTTCTCGTCCCGCACCGCGTCCGCCGTCATGCTCGGCGGCGGCTCCATCGCGGTGAGCGCGAACAGTTGCATCAGGTGATTCTGGAACATGTCGCGCACGACGCCGGCTTCTTCGTAATATCGGCCGCGCGCTTCCACCCCGACCGCCTCCGCCGCCGTGATCTGCACATGCGAGATCCAGCGCCGGTTCCAGAGTGGCTCGAAGATCGAGTTCGCGAAGCGGAGGACGAGAATGTTCTGAACCGTCTCCTTCCCGAGATAGTGATCGATGCGGTACACCTGGTTCTCGGCGAATAGCGAGAGTACCAGCGCGTTCAACGAACAGGCAGTCTCCACGCTGTGGCCGAACGGCTTCTCCACGACGATGCGCGCCCACGGCCGCCCTTGTGCATCATCCGTTCGCGGAACCAACCCGCTGCTCGCGAGGTGCCGCACGATCGGCTCGAACACGCTCGGCGGCACGGCGAGATAGAAGAGCCGGTTGCGCTCGTCCTCGGATCGCGAGGCCTCGATCTCGGCGAGGCGCGTCTTGATCGCGCTATACGCCGCTTCGTCGCTCGCGTCGCCGCCGACGTAGAAGGTGCGTTGCGCGAGCCACTGCCAGACCTCGTCATCGACGTGCCTGACCTCCTGCGACTCCGCGAGCGCGGAGCGCATTCTTTCGCGAAAGCTCTGATCGTTCTCCGATGTCTCCTGGCCCACGGCGAGTACGGCAAATCCGGGCGCGAGCAGATGTTCGGCGGCGAGCTGATAGAGCGCTGGAAAGAGCTTGCGCTTCGTGAGATCTCCCGTCGCGCCGAAGACCACCATCGTGCACTGGTCGGCACGCTCGGCCTGATGCCCAGTCGCGCCGAACTGGCTCGTCGGCCGCGCTTTCACCTTCACGGCCGTCGT
>DATCGM010000020.1:0-15999 GCA_036508915.1 Gemmatimonadaceae bacterium | reverse complement strand
CGGGAGCGTGCCTTCGAGAAGCTGCGCGAATCGCCCGATGGACGGGCGCTCGCCGGGTTTTGGCAAGCCGCCTGACGCGAGTCTTGCCAGCGGCGAGCCGTAGCTGAAGTGGGGCGGACACCTTCGGGTGTCCGCCCCACTTTCATTGCCCAGTGCTCCGGAAGCCCTTCGAGCTGCGCATGCTCGATGAGATCATCGTCCGCGTTGGTAAAGGCGTCGAGGCGGAGCGTGTGGTAAGTTAGAGGACGGTCACGCCGGCGCCCGCGGGGCGCGCGCGACCGGCAATCACGCCGCGCTTCCTGAATGGTCGACCGCAGCCGCCACTCACCGATCTTCATCGATTACACCGGAAAGCGTTGGCGCCGAATCAGGCGCGCTGCGCTTGCCGTCGGCGTCGTCACGACCGTGTTGGCGCTGGTGCTTGTCGGCACGATCGTGCTGTGGCCCTCGATGCCTCCCGAGCTTCCGCTCGCCACGGCGAACAACAAGACGATCGCGCGCGCCACGACTGGAAAGCCCGGGGCGTTCACGAAGGTGGACCGGCTCCGAACCGCGTACCGACGCAAGCTGGCTGCGGCGATGAAGCAGTACGGCACTCCCACGTCGCGCCGTCCGGAGGCCATTCCGTCACTCAACATCGGCACGGGAAACCGGAAGCCGCGCAACGACGCGATCGTCGCCGGCTTCTACGTGAACTGGGCGGACAACTCGTTCGCGTCGCTCACGCGCAACTACGACAAGCTGGACTGGGTGATTGGCGAATGGGGTTTCTTTCCGGCCAATGCCGATACGCTGCTCATACGCATCAAGCCGCAGGTCATCGAGCTGTTGAACAGCCGTCCGATCGAGACGCGCCCGGCGCTCTGGCTCAGGATCACGAATTACGTCGTCGATCTACTGCGCATCAAGCCGCAGTTCGTCGAGCGGTTGAACAGGCGTACGATCGAGACGCGCCCGTCACTCTTTCTCATGATCACGAACTATGTCGTCGATCCGGGAAAGGACTCGGCGATGGGCAAGTTCGACCCTGAGGTCGTGCGTCGCTTTCTGGCGAACCCCACGGCACGGGCCAACGCGATCAGACAGCTCCGCGCCGCTGTCACGACGTATGGACTCGCTGGCACGACGCTCGATCTCGAGAACTTCTCGGATCCCGCGCTCCAGTCGCAGGTCCTGAGCTTTGCGCACGAGTTGCACGATGCGATGCACAGCATGGGAAAGCTCGCGACGCAGGCCATTGCGGCGGGAGATCCCGATTCATACGTGCAACGAGCCGGGTCGATCAACGACAAGATCTTCCCGATGATTTTCGATGAACACTATGCGGGAGGAGAGCCGGGTCCCATCGCGAGCCAGCGATTCTACGCCACCCAGGCGCGGCGCTTCGCGCGTCTCGTGTCCCCGTCCAGGCTGATCCTCATGGTCGGCGCGTACGGGTACGACTGGAACGACGCGGAGGCGATCGCCCTGCACCGCGCGGAGAACTTCGACTTCCAGGAGACGATGCGCGCGGCACGTGGTCCGGAGCAGCCGCGGCCGCGCTTCGATCCCGTCTCGATGAATCCGTACATGCAGTGGACGACGCCGGATTCCACCGACCATGTGTTGTGGTATCTGGACGCGGCCACCGCGTACAACGAAATGCTCGTCGGCAAGGCGCTCGGCGTCGCCGGACACGCCATCTGGCATCTCGGTGGCGAGGATCCGTCGCTCTGGAACGTGATCAAGACCGACGGCAGCCTTCTCCCGCCGGACAGCCTTCGCGACATGCGTCCGAGCTACGACGCGGAGTTCGAGGGGACCGGCGAAATTCTGCAGGTCACGTACTTTCCGAACGACGGCCAGCGCAACCTGCAGATCGACCCGGCGTCGGGCTTCATCACGAACGAAACGCTGGTGAAAGTGCCGATTCCGTACGTCGTCGCGCGCACTGGCGGACAGCCGCGCAACAGACATCGGGTCGCGCTCACCTTCGACGACGGCCCCGACGCGCGGTGGACGCCGCAGATTCTCGACACCCTGCGGTCGCGCGGCGTGAAGGCGACCTTCTTCGTCGTTGGACAGAACGTCGATACGCACCAGCGTCTGCTGCAACGCATGTACAATGAAGGGCACGAGATCGGGAATCACACCTACACCCACCCGAACCTCGCGCTCACCACCGAGGGACGCAGCCGCATCGAGCTCGACGGCACCGCGTCGCTGCTCGAGGCGGTGCTCAACCGGCGTGTCGCCTTCTTCCGTCCGCCGTACTTCGGAGACGCGGAGCCGTCTACGGATGCAGAGCTGATTCCCGTCGGCATCGCCTCGCGGCACAACTACTGGACGATCGGTCTGCACGTCGACGGAGAAGACTGGAAGGAGCTTCCGTCCGATTCGATCATCAAGCTCGTGCTCGAGCGGCGGGCTCTTCCCAACGCAATCAACACTCTCGCGCAGGACTCGGCGCGCAACGTCGTGCTGCTGCACGACGCGGGCGGCGATCGCCATAACACGGTTGCCGCACTCGGCCCACTGATCGACTCCCTTCGCGCCCACGGCGACACGCTCGTGCTTGTCAGCGAGCTGGCCGGCATCACGCGTGACGACGCGATGCCGCCGCTTCCGCCCGCGAGCGAGGCGACACGCCTCCTTCGCCGGGCGGGCTTTCTCCTGCTCGGCAGCGTGGAGACAACGCTCTTCTGGGTGTTCAGCGTTGCCGTCGTGCTCGGAATCGCGCGACTGCTGCTCATCGGTCTGCTCGCCATCGTTCAGCGCCTGCGCCAGCACCAGAAACGCGGCGTCCCCGTTCGATACACGCCAGGCGTGAGCGTCATCGTGCCGGCGTACAATGAAGAGAAGGTGATCGTGCAGACGATTACCTCGCTGCTCACTCAGAGTTATGCGGGTCCACTCGAGATCGTCGTCGTGGACGACGGCTCGACGGACGGCACCGCGCTGATCTGCGAGGAGGCGTACGGCGCACATCAGCAGGTCACGGTGTTCCGCAAGGAAAACGGAGGCAAGGCCAGCGCGCTGAACTTCGGCATCGCCCGCGCGCGACACGAGATCGTGATCGGACTCGATGCCGATACGGTGTTCGACGACGATACCGTCGCCGAGTTGGTGCAGCCGCTCGAGAATCCGAAGGTTGCCGCGGTGGCGGGTAACGCGAAGGTAGGAAACCGGATCAACCTCGTGACCCGGTGGCAGGCGCTGGAGTACGTGACGAGCCAGAACCTCGATCGGCGCGCATTCTCGCTGCTCGATTGCATTACCGTCGTGCCCGGCGCCGTCGGCGCGTGGCGTCGCTCCGTCGTGCTCGAGGTCGGTGGCTTCAAGGAAGACACCCTCGCCGAGGATCAGGACCTCACGCTCGCGATGCGCCGCGCCGGCTACTCGGTTGCGTACGCGGATGGCGCCGTGGCCTACACGGAGGCGCCGGACACCCTGCGCGGTCTCGCGAAGCAGCGCTTCCGGTGGGCGTTCGGAACGCTGCAGTGCACCTGGAAGCATCGCAATGCCTTCTTCCGCGCCAGGTACGGCTCGCTCGGATGGGTCGCGCTGCCGAATGTGTTTCTCTTCCAGCTCCTGCTCCCGGCGATCTCTCCGATCGCCGATCTGATGTTCCTCTACAGCATCTTCTCGGTGTACCTCAACTCCGGGAGTCACAGGATCGACGATCGTCTCACCTACGCGCTCGTCGATCTCGAGAAGGTCTTCGCGTATTACGCAATCTTCCTGCTCGTCGATTGGCTGGCCGCCGTCCTCGCCTTCCTCATGGAGCCGGAGGAGGACAAGCAGCTCACCTGGTTGATCTTCCTCCAGCGGTTCGCGTATCGACAGGTGATGTACTGGGTCGTCGTGCAGTCGTTCGCCGCGGCGTTGAGCGGGCGACTGGTCGGTTGGGGCAAGCTCGATCGGAAGGCAACGGTGGAACTCCCCTCGGCCCACGAGAAGCGTGGATTTCTACAGTGGCTCGCCGGTGTGCGACGCCGTCCCTCGCACAACGATGCGACGTGACCGAACCGGCTCGCAGGATCCCCGCCTTCATCAATCCTGCCGCTGGCGGCGCGGAAGAAGCGCGGACGGCGCTCTCGGGAGGCAACGTCTTCGACGTGCGCGAGATACCCCCGCAGGAGCTGGAGGACGCCATTCGCCGCATCGTCGCCGAGGGGGCGACGCGCATTCTCGTCGCCGGCGGCGACGGAACGATCGCGACTGCGGCCTCCGCGCTGCTCGAGACGGGGAGCGAGCTTGCGATTCTTCCAGGTGGCACACTCAATCACTTTGCAACGGACCTCGGCATTCCGAAGGAATCCGCCGAGGCGTTGGCGCTTGCCACGAGCGGAAGCGCGCGCACGGCGGATGCAGCGCTGGTGAACAAGCGCCTGTTCCTCAACACCAGCAGCGTTGGCGCATACGTCCACTTCGTGAAGGTGCGTGAGTACCTGGAGCCGCGCTTCGGATACAGGATCGCCTCCGCGATTGCGGCCTTCCGAATCCTGTTCCAGCTTCGCCAGTTCACCGTCGAAGTCGAGGTCGATGGAAAGCGTCGCACCTATCGCACACCCATCGTCTTCATCGGCGTGGGGGAGCGCGAGCTCAAGCTCCCGACACTCGGCAACAGGATTCCCCACGGAAAGCGCGGACTTCACGTGATGATCGTACGCGGCCGCTCTGCGGCGCGCGTGCTGGCGATCGCACTGAACGCGGTCGCGCGAGGGGTAACGACCGTGTCGCGCACGCTCGAGCTCGACAGCTTTATCGTTGACCACTGTACGATCACACTTCGCCGCCACAGCACCATCGCCGTGGACGGCGAGCTGGTCTCACTCGGCACACCGCTCGAGTACCATCTCGAACGCGACGCGATTCGCGTGGTATGCCCCTGAATACCGATCTCGCCGCGCGACTTGCGAGGATCGTCGGAGAGCAGCGTGTGCTCCTCCGCCCAGGCGAGCTGCGCGCATATGAATCGGATGGGCTGCCCGGCTATCAGCTCAAGCCATCGCTCGCCGTCTTCCCGCGTACGCGCGACGAGACGATAGCTGTCGTGCGAGCACTCGCTGAAGCGCATGCGGTATTCGTGGCGCGCGGCGCGGGCACTGGGCTGTCGGGGGGCTCGCTCGCTGACGATGTCGTGTTGCTCGGACTGCACCGGCTCAAGCGCATCATCTCGATCGACGGGGACAATGCGCGCGCAGTCGTCGAGCCCGGCGTCGTCAATGCGACGCTCACCGCGGCTGCGTCGGCATACGGTCTTCACTACGCTCCCGATCCATCGAGCCAGACGGTGTGCACGATCGGCGGCAACATCGCCGAGAATGCTGGCGGCCCTCACTGCCTCAAATACGGCGTGACGCTCAATCACGTCCTCGCGCTCACCGTGCTCCTCCCGAGCGGAGAGGTTGTCTCGCTCGGCAACGCCGAGGGAGAGGCGGAGGGATACGACCTGCTCGGCGCGTTCATCGGCTCCGAGGGATGCTTCGGTGTCGTGCTCGACGCAACCGTTCGCCTGGAGCGCAACCCGCAATCCGTGCGAACGCTGCTGGCCGACTTCAGCTCTGTTGATGCCGCGGCGCATGCCGTTTCGGCGATCATCGCGTCGGGCATCGTCGCGGCGGCGCTGGAGATGATGGACAACGCGGCGATCCAGGTCGTGGAGGCGTCCATCTATGCCGCCGGCTATCCGACCGATGCGGCTGCGATCCTTCTCATCGAGCTGGACGGCGCAACGGCAGGTCTCGACGACGACGTTGCGCGCGTCGCCGCGTTCTGCGCCGATGCTGGCGCGCGTGGCGTGCGCGTCGCCACCGATCCCGCCGACCGCGCGCGGCTCTGGCAGGGCCGCAAGAAGGCCTTCGGCGCGATGGGTCGCATCTCGTCGCACCTCGTGGTGCAGGATGCCGTTGTACCGCGAACGAAATTGCCCGCCGTGCTCGCGGAAATTCATCGCATCGGCGCGCGCTACCGCGTGAACGTCTGCAACGTCTTCCATGCTGGCGACGGCAACGTGCACCCGAACATCGGCTACGACGCGAACGACGCGGACGAGTCGGCGCGCGTACACACCGCGATGACGGAGATCATGCAGGCCTGTATCGACGCCGGCGGCACGATCACCGGCGAACACGGTGTTGGTCTGGACAAGCTGCCTTACATGGAGGCGCTGTTCACGCCAACCACGCTTGGCGCGATGTGCGCGCTGCGCGACGTCTTCGATCCCGAGCGTCGCGCAAACCCGGGCAAGGTCGTTCCCGTGCACAGTTGCCGAGAATGGCATGCTGCGCCGTCCGCTCGCCCGATCCGCTCATGATGGAGGCAGCGGTGAGTGCGGACGTCATGACGATCGCCGATCGGGTGCGCTCCGCACGCTCGCGCGGCGCCACACTTCGCATCGTGAGCGCCGGCAACTGGCTGGACGCTGGCCGGCCTTGCGCCGCGTCCGAGCGGCTCGAACTCGCGGCGCTGCAAGGCATCGTGTCGTATGAGCCCGGAGACCTCACACTTACCGCTCGCGCCGCAACACCACTCGCGGAGATCGAGCGGGTTACCGCGGCAGAGGGTCAGTGGTTGACGCTCGATGCCCATGGCGCGCCAAGTGGTACGATTGGCGCCACGGTTGCCACGGCGTCGGCGGGGCCACTCGCGTCGGCCTTCGGCACGCCGCGCGATCACGTACTCGGTTGCGAGTTCGTGAGCGGAACCGGAGACGTCGTGCGCGCGGGTGGGCGAGTCGTGAAGAACGTCGCGGGCTTCGACCTCGTACGACTCGTCACCGGCGCGTGGGGTACGCTCGGCGCACTCACCGAGATCACCGTGCGACTGCGCGCGCGGCCGGAGGAGGACATAACGCTCGCGGTGAGCGTGGGCGGTATCTCCGCGGCGAGCGCCGCTGAGTTGGCGTGGCGGTGGACACGTGAAAGTGAGTACAGGCCATTCGCCGCGGAGCTTGTTTCCCCGTCGCTCGCTCAGCGTCTCACCGGAATGTCCGGCTCACCGGATGCTCGACTTCTCGTGCGCCTGGCCGGCAATACGAGCTTCGTGCGCGCGGCGAGGAGTGCGGTCGCTGCTCTTGGAGATGCGCAGCCCGTTGCGTCGAGCGTTTGGGGCGAGCTCGCACTCGCGGAGCCGGCGGCGGCCATCGTCTTCCGGGCAAGCGCGCTGCCCTCGAGCATCGGCATTTTGTGCTCGCGAGCGACCGATCTTGCCGAGGGATTCGGCGGCTACTCTCATGCGACGCTGACGCGCGGCGTCGTGCGCTGCGTACTTCCCGCACCGAGGGATGACAATGCGATGGAGCGTCTGCGCGCGGGGCTGTCGCAGCTCTCCACCGGAGTCACGGTCGTGGGCGAGCGGATGCCGGCAGCGCTCTGGAGCATCAGTTCGCACCCCGGAGCATCCGACGCCCTGGCAGAACGTGTTCGACGCGCGTTCGATCCTGACCACATCATGAATCCCGGCCTTCTCGGAGGCGCATGAGGTCCGGCATCGGCGCAACGACTCCATGCGCCATCCCCGGCAGTCCACTTGCCGACGCGAGCGCCGGCATCGATGCCTGCGTGCATTGCGGCTTCTGCCTGCAGGCCTGCCCTACCTACCTTGTGCTCGAGGACGAGAATGACAGTCCTCGCGGGCGCATCGTGCTCATGCGCGCGCTCGTCGAGGGCACACTGCCCACGAACGACACTGATGTCCGCACCCACATCGACCGTTGTCTCGGTTGCCGCGCCTGCGAGACCGCGTGTCCATCGGGCGTCCCGTACGGTCATCTGCTGGAAGCGACGCGCGCGACGCTCACTGCCGAGCGGCCGAATCCGTTCATCGCGCGCGCGATTCTCTTCGCGTTTGCTCGGCGGCCGCTGATGCGTCTTGCCATGCTCGGCGGCCGCGTCGTGCGGGCACTCCGTGTCTCACGCCTGCTCGCGCGCATGCCAGGGCGACTCGGATTCGCGATGGCGATGCTCGAGTCGACCCGCACGCCAATTTCTCGGCGGGAGTACGTGGCGCGCTCGGATGGCTCGCGCGGCACAGTCGCGCTGCTGACCGGCTGCGTGATGGAAGGGCTGTTCACGGAGACGAATCGCGCGACGGAACGAACCTTGGCGATGAACGACTACGCGATCGTCGCCGCGCCTGGACAGCGCTGTTGTGGCGCGCTGCACGCGCACGCCGGCGATGCCGAGACGGCGCGCGAGCTGGCGCGGGCGAATGTCGCCGCGTTCGAACGAACGGGAGCGGAGTGGATCGCGGTGAATGCCGCGGGCTGCGGCGCGATCATGAAGGAGTACGGCCTGTTGCTCGCCGATGACCCGGCATGGAAGGAGCGCGCCGCCGCCGTCGCTTCACGCGTGCGCGATGTCAGTGAGCTGCTCGCGGAGGCGGGGCCACGGCCGGGAGCCGCGCTACCACTCACCGTCACGTACGATGCGCCATGTCATCTGCTGCACGCGCAGCGTCTCGCGGCTCCGCCGCTGCGCGTGCTGGCCGCGGTGCCTGGACTGACGCTCGTGCCGCTCGAGGGAAGCGAGCATTGCTGCGGCAGCGCCGGGATCTACAATCTCGTGGAGCCGGAGACGAGCGACCGCGTGCTCGCGCCCAAGTTGCGGCACATCGCGGAGACCGGCGCGTCTCTCGTGGCGACGGGGAATCCCGGCTGCCTGATGCAGATTGGCGCCGGGCTGCTTCAGGCAGGTATGACGGCGCATGCGATTCATCCGGTCGATCTGCTCGACGCGTCGTACGCGGCGAAAAACGATTAGCCACTCCACCCACCGTAGCGCTCTCCGGGGTCGGCCACTTACTTACGCCGCATGCCGGATGCGGTAGTCCTCGACTGGGAAGGCGTGCTCACCGACACGGCCAGCGCGCGCCGCGATGCGCTACTGCGCGCGCTCTCCGAGGAAGGCGTGTGCCTCAACGCCGAAGCATACACGATGCAGTGCGACGGACAGCCCCTGCACAATGCCGTCAGTAATGCGCTGGCGTACCTCGGCCGCACCGATGCCACGCTCGCCGGGCTTGTCGCGCTGCGCGCGACGCGGGCCTTCGCGGAACGACTCGGGAAAGGCTTCGTACTGCTGCCCGGCGCGCGCGAATTCGTCGAGCAGGTGCAGCTCGCATCGCGGTTGGGCGTCGTGACGTGTGCCACTCGATCCGAGACGGAATTCGTGTTGCGGCTCGCGGGACTTGATGGCGCCGTGTCGGTGATCGTGAGCGCCGACGATCGACTCGAGCTGCCTCCCTCGCCGGCAATGTATGAGCGCGCCCTTCAGCAGCTCGCGCATCGGCGGCCGCTTCGTCGCGATCGCGTCGTCGCCATTGCACCGGCGTCGTGCGCGTTGCGCGCTGCGCGGGCCGCTGGCGTGCGCACCCTCGCACTCGGAGCGCCCGCGCACGTCGCCGTTGATGCCGACGGCGCGGTAGACGCGATCGATGGGCTTTCGCCGCTCGATCTCTCGCGGCTCGCCGGCATCGCGACGGTGGAGCGTCAGCCATGAGTGCCGGCCAGGCGCCGCGGACGACTGTCGGCGATGTGGGTGGACGCAGCGTGGTGCTTGCCTACGGCAGCATCGCGGCGGAATACGAAGCGCTGCAGTCGCGCGCCGCGCTCTTCGACCGGAGTCATCGCGGACGCATTCGCGTCACGGGCGAGAAAGCCGCCGAGATGGTGGCTGGACTCGTGACGAACGACGTGGCCGGACTCGTTCCGGGACAAGGGTGCTACGCCGCCGCGCTCACGGCCAAGGGAAAGATTGTCGCGGACGTGCGCGTGTTCATCGAGGAGGGGAGCGTTCTCACCGACACGCCGCCTCGCGCCGCGCCAGCGTGGGCGGCGATGGTGAAGAAATTCATCAATCCTCGCGTCGCACCTTACGGGGACGAGAGCGCGGTGCTGCGCGATCTCGGAATCTTCGGCGCGAATGCGCGTCACGTCGTCGCCACGCTCACGGGCGTACAGGCGCCGGCGCTCAGCGCGCTCGCGCCCTACGCGCACGTGACCATCGAGATCGACGGACACAAGGTGCTCGTGACCAAGTCACCCGACCTTGGCGTCGAAGGGTTCGAGCTCATCGTGCCGGCGGAGCAGTTCGGCGGGTTGTGGGCGCGCGCCATCGAAGCCGGAGCGACACCAGCCGGTCTCGAAGCGTGGGAGATCGCGCGGGTGGAAGCCGGCCGTCCCGAGTGGGGGCTCGACATCGACGACAGCACGATTCCGCAGGAGGCGAACTTCGACGAGCTCCACGCGATCTCGTACACGAAGGGCTGCTACGTGGGACAGGAGACTATCGCCCGCATTCACTTTCGCGGCCATGTAAACAAGCATCTTCGCGGCATTCATGGCGTCGGACTCGACGCGCCGCCTGCCGGCGCGACGCTGCATGACGAGGCAGGCCTTCAGGTTGGCGACGTCCGCACCGCCGTGCGGTCGCCTCGCCTCGGCGGGATCGCGCTCGCGATGATCCGCCGAGAGGTCGCGTTCGGCGCGGCTCTTACCGCACGATGGACGGCGGAAGGCGCGGTGGATGGAGCGCTGAGCGAGCGCCCCGTCGAGGTAGTAGCACTCCCCTTCGCCGCGCCCTGACAGTGCCGACCGCGCTCGTCACCGGCGCAACTGGCTTGGTGGGCACGCATGTCGTGCAGCGGCTCCAGCGCGACGGATGGAAGGTGCGCGCGCTCGTACGCGACGCGGCGCGCGCGGGTTCGCTGAGCAGGATGGGAGTGGATCTCGCGACCGGTGACGTGCTCGAGCCCACTGGCTTCGCCCGGGCCGCGCGTGGATGCGACGTCGTGTTCCATACCGCCGCGGCGGTGACGCCGGCCGGCGGCTGGGAAGCATTCCAGCGCCCGAATGTGGAAGGCACTCGCAATGCCATCGCCGCTGTCGCGGGCGCTGGCGCGCGCCTCGTGCACGTGAGCAGCGTTGCCGTGTATGGCTCCGCCTCGCGCTACCGCGATGGAGAGTTGACCAGCGAGGACACCGAGATCGCACCGCTGTCTGACGACTCCTACTACGCGCGATCGAAGCGCGAATCGGAAGCCCTCGTGCTCGGCGCGCATCGTGGAGGCCGCATCTGGGCAACGGCAGTGCGGCCCGACGTGATCTATGGACGGCATGACCGACAGTTCGTGCCGCGCGTCGTGCGGCTGCTCCGCCGAGGATTCGTGCCCATCATCGGAGGAGGCCAATCCACGCTTGCGATCGTGCACGCGGAGAACGTAGCCGATGGGATGGTGCGCGCCGCGGCGACGGAGATGGCGGGAGGGCGCGCGTACAATCTCGCGAACGACTACGACGTAACCGTCGCCGAATTCTTCCGGCTCGCGGCCGCAGGATTGAACGTGCGCCTTCGCAATGTGCGCGTGCCGTACGTTGTGGCGAAGGGAGCGGAGCGAGCGTTCAGGAGCATCGCGCCGCTGCTTCCCGGAAACCGGTTCAAGGCGGTGTCATTCTCGGCCGTCGACTTTCTGACCCGGGACAATCCATTCACTTCGGAGCGCGCACGCCGGGAGCTGGGCTGGGATCCTCCCATGCGGCCGGAGGTTGGAATTCCCGATGCCTTCAGTTGGTGGGCAATGAATCACTGAAAGAACGGGGCGGCACACTCGAGAGTGTGCCGCCCCGCAAACGTACAGAGAAGCGTTGACGATTACGGCGTCTTGGTCGCCTTCGCGGCGGCCTTGCCAGCATCCTTCACCGCGGACTTCGCTTCACCGACCTTCTTGGTGGCGGTGTCCATCTTCGCCTTGGCCGTATCGAGCTTCATCGCGGCCATCGCGGAATCCGCAGTCTTCGCGGCGGTATCAACTGCAATCGCGGGAGCGGGAGCCATCGCCGGTGCGGCGGTGTCAGCCTTGGGGGTTTCTTTCGTGCTGCAGGCGGCGACGAGCACGACTGCGACAAGGGCCAGGCGCTTCATGTGTATCTCCTGATTAGGTTCGGAATGACGCGTGGTCCGCGCACGTTCTTGGTGCCCGGCTTCATGCGGCCTGAAACTTAAAATTTCATGCCGTCCTGTCAAGAGCGGATTCAGGCGTGCCAAGTGAAAGTGCTCCAACGGGGTCGTCTCCGAACTCGACAACATGCCTCACGTAGCGCCCTGCGTCGCGCTGCCCAGTTCCCCGGCAAATGCCATCGCTCGCTGGTAAAGTTGCTGCAACATGTTTCACTACAACGACTTAACGTTGCTTTTCGTCGCATTTGTTAGATAGTATCTGGTCGGCCCGGCGCGGTGATGATAGCTTGGGCATGGCTCCCTGCTCCGGATCATGTCGAACGAAACTTTTTTCGAAGAAATCGCGCGCGGAGGCAACGGCATCGTTCGCGGCGCCTGTCCGCACGATTGTCCGGACACCTGCGCCATGCTCGTCACCATCGAGAATGGCCGCGCCGTGCGTGTCGCGGGCGATCCGGATCATCCGGTGACGCAGGGCTTTCTCTGCGCGAAGGTGAATCGGTACGTGGAGCGCACGTACCACGACGACCGGCTGCGCACACCCATGCGACGCGTCGGTCCTAAGGGCAGCGGAACGTTCGAGCCGATCAGTTGGGACGCGGCGCTCGACGAGATCGCGACGCGCCTCGGCGAGATCGCGCGCTCGGAGAATGGACCGCAGGCAATTCTTCCGTACTCGTACGCCGGCACGATGGGGCTCGTGCAGGGCTCCTCCATGGACCGTCGCTTCTTCCACCTGCTCGGCGCATCGAAACTCGATCGGACGATCTGCTCGATGGCCGGAACGATCGGCATGCGCATGACGGTTGGCGCGAACGCAGGTGCCGATAGTGAAGGTGTGCCGGAGAGCGATCTCGTTCTGCTGTGGGGCACGAACACACTCACCGCGAATCCGCATCTCTGGCCGTTCATTCTGAAGGCGCGAGAGCGCGGCGCGCCGATCATCTGCATCGATCCCATCCGCACCCGCACGGCAGAGCAGTGCGACGAATGGCTGCCGATCCGGCCCGGCTCGGACGCCGCACTCGCGCTCGGGATGATGCACGTCATCTTCGCGCGCGGACTCGAGGATCGC
Organism: Gemmatimonadaceae bacterium; assembly: GCA_036508915.1. Classification (GTDB taxonomy): domain Bacteria; phylum Gemmatimonadota; class Gemmatimonadetes; order Gemmatimonadales; family Gemmatimonadaceae; genus AG11. The sequence goes on along the minus strand of DATCGM010000020.1, from coordinate 2,985 downwards.
GACTATCTCGAGCAGCACACGTTCGGCCACGAGGCGATGCGTGAACGCGCCGCCGAGTGGACGCCCGCGCGCACCGCCGAGATCACCGGACTTTCCGAGGAAGTCATCGTCTCCCTCGCGGAGCGATTCGGGCGCGCGAAGACGGCGTTCATCCGCGTGAATTACGGGCTGCAGCGCCACGCTGGCGGCGGCATGGCTGTGCGCACGATCGCCTGTCTCCCAGCGGTGACGGGACACTGGCGTCGTGCGGGCGGCGGCGTGCAGCTCTCCACGTCCGCGAACTTTCAGTTCAACAAGGCTGCACTCGAGCGCGCCGATCTCGGCCCGGCAACGCGAACGATCAACATGATCCGGCTTGGCGACGCGCTCACGCTCCCCGATGCAGGCGTCGGCGGACCGCCGGTGAAGGCGATGATCGTGTACAACAGCAATCCGGCCGCGGTCGCGCCCGACCGGAATGCGGTGCTGCGCGGATTTGCGCGCGAGGATCTGTTCACCGTGGTGCTCGAGCACTTCCAGACGGATACCGCCGACTGGGCCGACATCGTGCTTCCCGCGACGACGCAGCTCGAGCACTGGGACATTCACTTCGCGTACGGTCACCACTACGTCACGCTCAATCGCCCCGCGATCGCGCCGGTCGGCGACGCAAAGCCCAACAGCGAGATCTTCCGGCTGCTCGCGGCGCGCATGGGGATGACGGACCCGCTCATGCGCGACGACGACCTGACACTCATTCGCCAGGCGCTGGCGTCTCAGTCGCCGAAGTTGGAAGGAGTGACGCTCGACGCACTGCTCGAGCGCGGCTGGATGCGGCTCAATTTGCCAACGCCCTTCCTTCCCTATGCCGAGGGCAGCTTTCCGACGCCGAGTGGCAAGTGCGAGTTCTTCTCCGAGCGCATCGCGGCCCTCGGGTTCGATCCTCTCCCCACGTACATTCCGCCGTACGAGTCTGCGGAGCGCGACCCGGCGCTCGTTGCGCGCTTCCCTCTCACGCTCATCTCTTCGCCTGCGCACACGTTCCTGAACTCGACGTTCGTGAACGTGACGTCCCTGCGTCGTCAGGCGCACGAGCCGGAAGTGCTCCTTCACCCGGTCGACGCGGAGCGTCGTGGCATTGCCGCGGGAATGATGGTGACGGTCCACAATGACCGCGGCGCCTTTCTGGCGAAGGCCCGCGTGGAACCGGGGATTCGTGAGGGCGTGGTGTGGGCGCCGTCGATCTGGTGGGGCAAGCTCGCGGACGACGGGGCGAATGCGAACCAGACGACGTCGCAGAGAGAGACCGATCTCGGCCATGGGCCGGTGTTCTACGACAATCAAGTCGAAGTCGAGACAGTTTAGAGACGTGCGGTCACGACATATTTGAAGCCGAGTAGCACTTGCGTCTCGCACACACCCCGCGCTTCTTCACGATATCGACGGTTTTCAAGGGAGGCAGTGTTGTCGTCGTTCCCCGAGACCCTTGGCGCGCTCGCGCGCTCTCCATACGGTGCATCCGGTCGCGCAACGCGATCGGTGAAGGACGAGATGCGCCAGAACCTGCTTGCGCGTCTCGCCACTGGCGGACCGCTGTTCGATGGCGTGCTCGGCTATGAAGAAACGGTCATGCCGCAGATCGTCAACGCCCTCCTCTCGCGCCACAACTTCATCCTCCTCGGCCTGCGCGGCCAGGCGAAGTCGCGCATCCTGCGCGCGCTCGTCACGCTGCTCGACGACACGATGCCGATCGTCGCGGGCAGCGAAGTGAACGACAATCCCTTCGCGCCGATCTCACGCTACGCGAAGAATCTCATCGCGGAGGCGGGGGATGACACCCCGATCGCGTGGGTCGGTCGAGACAGCCGCTTCGTCGAAAAACTGGCGACACCCGACGTCACGATCGCCGACATGATTGGCGATCTCGATCCGATTCGCGCCGCGCGCGGTGGACATGTGCTCTCCGACGAGCTCACGATTCACTACGGCATGCTGCCACGCGCGAACCGCGGAATCTTTGCGTTGAATGAGCTCCCTGACCTGGCTGGGAAAGTGCAGGTCGGCCTGTTCAACGTGATGCAGGAAGGCGACGTGCAGATCAAGGGATATCCCGTCCGTCTTCCGCTCGACGTCCAGCTCTGCTTCACGGCGAACCCCGAGGACTACACCGCGCGCGGCAAGATCATCACGCCGCTCAAGGACCGAATCGGCAGCGAGATCTTGACGCACTATCCCGAGACGGTCGAGTTGGGGATGGCGATCACGGAGCAGGAATCGTGGACGGCGCGAGAGCCCAGGACCGTTCGCGTACCGGATTTCATCGCCGAAGTGGTCGAACGCATCGCCTTCGAGGCGCGCACCGACAAGCGCATCGATCGCCGTTCCGGAGTGTCGCAGCGAATGCCGATCAGCGTGATGGAAAACGTCGTCTCCAACTCGGAGCGCCGTGCGATCGTCACCGGCGAAGAGGAGATCGTTCCGCGCATCTCCGACGTCTACGCGGCACAGCCGGCCATCACCGGCAAGATCGAGCTGGAATATGAGGGTGAGCTCGTGGGCGGCCACGCGATCGCGCGCGAGCTGATTCGCCGCGCCGCGGACGCTACCTTCAGCGAGCGCGCCGGCGGCGTGAACACGGACGACGTCGTCATCTGGTTCGACGAAGGCGGAGCGCTGCAGGTGACGGAAGACGAGCGCGCCGAAGCGATGCAGACGGCATTCGAGTCGGTGCCGGGACTCGTCGAGCTCGTGCGGCACGTGGGTCTCGCTGCCGAGGGCGATGCGCCGATGACCGTTGCGGCCTGCGAGCTCGTGCTCGAGGCACTCGTGGCGCGAAAGAAGATCTCGCGCTCGGACGGCGGACTGTATGGCCGCGCCGAACCGGAGCGGCGACGTCGCCGGCCGAATGAAGACTTCTTTGGAGGCGGCCTGTCGGCCTGACGCGATGCCAACCAGCGCACAGACGGAGCCGCTTGCGGCGGAGGTCGCGGACTCGAGCGCGAGCCG
>DATCGM010000019.1:0-5343 GCA_036508915.1 Gemmatimonadaceae bacterium | reverse complement strand
GGATTTTCCCGATAGAGCGTGCACGTCCGCCCGATCGTCTGCACGACGGCGGCCCCGAGTTTCTCCGCCATGGCGTGCGACGCGTCCTTCGGCTTCGCATCCGTCGTCTTCGCCAGCGCGACCTTCACCAGCTCGTGCGTGCGCAGCGCGTCGTCGATCGTTTGCAGCAGCGCATCAGTGAGCCCCTGATGCCCCACGTGAACGAGCGGCGAGAGACGATGGGCCTCAGCGCGCAACTCGGCGCGCTCCCTGGACGTGAGTGTCATGGCCGAACGGGATCGTGCGTGAGAAGAATGAGCGGATACGGATTGATCGGATCGCCGTCCCAGTACTTTCCGTCCTGTGGCATGCGCATGACCTGAAAGTGCAGATGGGGCGTGTCCTTCGGTGCGTTGCCGGTCGTACCGACGAAGCCGAGGGTGTCGCCTCGCGCCACCAGCGCGCCCTGTGCCAGCCCGGGCTGGTAGCCGTCGAGATGCGCATAGTAATACACCACGCGCCCGAGCGGGTCGGTGGCGTAGATGGTGTTGCCACCGAGGGAGCTCACACGGATACGCAGAATGCGGCCGCTGTCGGCGGAGAGAACGGGAGTGCCGCGAGGCGCCATGATGTCGAGCGCGAGGTGCGCGCGCCCGCCGTCGCGTCCTTCGTCGAAATTGTCGTGAAGCTGACTCAGCGTTGCGCCCGCCACCGGAATGAAGATCCCGCGCGCCAGCAGATAGTCCACTGCCTCGGCGCTCGAGACGCTGGTCGCTGCAGCGGGCGCACTCGCTGCGGAACCGGCGAGCACAACGCGCGGAGCGGGCGCTGCGCCGGGCGCCAGCGCCGAGTAGGCGTGGCGCGCGCAGCCAGAGATGACGAGCGCGAGGAGAAGTACGAGCGAACGACGCATCGCTAACGAGACGCGCGATGCACGGTGAGAGTCACCGTCACGGTACCAACAACACCTTCCCCGTCGTGCGTCGCCCCTCGAGCGCCCGATGCGCCTCCGCGGCGTGCACGAGCGGCACTTCCCGATCGATGCGCAGCTTCAGCGAGCCGTCGCGCACCCAGCCGAGCACGTCGCCGGCGCGCCAGGCGAGTTCCTCGCGTGTGGCGACGTAGTGACCAAGCGTCGGCCGCGTGAGGAAGATCGAACCCTTCTGGTTGAGTACATTCGGGTCGAGCGGGGCAACTGGTCCGCTGGATTGTCCGAAGAGCGCGAGCATGCCGCGCAGCGCGAGGCAGTCCATGCTCTTGAGAAAGGTCGTGGCGCCGACGGAGTCGTACACCACGTGTACCATGGCGCCATCGGTGATGCGCCTTACCTCGGCGACGAAGTCCTGCGTGGTGTACAGAATCGTGTCGTGCGCACCCGCCTCGCGAGCGAGCGCCGCCTTCTTCTCAGTCGAGACGGTGCCGATGACATGTGCGCCGATGCGCCGCGCGATCTGGCAGAGAATCAGACCAACGCCGCCGGCCGCCGCGTGCACGAGACACCGCTCGCCGGCCTTGAGCGGGTAGACCGAGGTCGCGAGGTAGTGCGCCGTCATGCCCTGAAGCATCGCCGCCGCGGCGATGCGCGCTTCGAGCCCATCGGGAATGCGCACCAGCTTGTCGGCTTTGGCGAGCGCAAGCTCGGCGTACGATCCTTGAAAGCTCTGCGACGTCACCCGATCGCCAACGGCGACGTCCCGTACGCCCGCGCCAACGGCGACCACCGTTCCCGCGCCCTCGGATCCAGGGGTGAATGGAAGGGGATTCTTGTACAGGCCCTTTCGGTAATACACCTCGACGAAGTTCACTCCGATCGATTCCATGTGCACGAGCGCTTCGCCGGTGCCGGGCGCCGGATCGTCGATGGTCTCGAGCTGCATGACCTCCGGCCCGCCCGTTTCATGAATTCGGATGGCTCGCATGCGCGCTCCTCAGGTGAATGACGACGGGCGACACATTTTTATCCGCGCAGCTCCGCCTGTGGGGGAAAGCCGTGCTGCCTGCGTCCGACGTCGGCTTCATGCTTCGCCGTCGTCTTGTACAGCTCGAAGCGCCCGTCTACCGCGAGCGGCGCGCAGCGAGTGCGCATGCGCTGCATCTCGACGGTGGACATCGGCGTGAAGCCGCGCGCCACGCCGACGTTCTGCCCCAATACCTTCAGTGAATCGATGCCGCTCACGGTGACGGCGACGGGAAGACTCATCGCGTAGCGCAGCGCCTCCTTCGCTCCCACCGCGCGCTTCTTCACTGCATCACCCTCGCCACCGAGACTTTTCATCCCGATCGCGGCGATGCCCTGCCGCGCCAGCTCGGGAAGCACCTGCTGCTCGAAGCTGCGGAAGGTCGCGTCGAAGCAGTTGAGCGGCATCTGGCAGGTATCGAAGGCGTAGCCATGCGACAACATCTCCAGGTGCAGCGCCGGATCCTTGTGGCCGGTGAAGCCGACGAAGCGCACGAGCCCCTTCGCCTTCGCGCGATCGAGCGCTTCGATCACGCCACCCTTCATGAAGTGACGCTCGGGGTCGCCAGCATACGCAACTTCATGCACCTGCCACAGATCGATGTGATCGGTCTTGAGGCGCCGCAGCGACTCCTCGAGCTGGCGCATGGCGGTCCGCGCGTCGCGACCGTGCGTGCATACCTTGGTCATGAGGAACACGCGCTCCCGCCAACCATTCGCGAGCGCCTTCCCCATTCGCTTCTCGCTCACCCCGTCGTGATACTCCCACGCGTTGTCCATGAAGGTGATGCCTAAGTCGATGGCGCGATGCACGAGCGAAATGGCCTCTCGTTCGGCGCCCACCTGGCCGAGGTGATAGCCGCCCATCCCGAGTGCGGAGACCGTCTCGCCCGTCCGGCCGAGGGCTCGGCGGGGGATTTCTGTCGTCGCTGCCACGTGTCCTCCAGAGGTCGAAGTCAGGCCGGCTGACCGCAGTGCAGGAACCGAACCCCGGCGGCTGTTGCAGCGGATATCTCCGGGCTAGCTTTCTCCCAGTATAGACAAGAACGGAGATGACGATGCAGGTCGAACCTACGAATGCTCACGCTGGCCAGCACATTCCCTTCAAGCAGGAAGGGTGGGGTGTGGCCCTGTTCGTCGTCATACTCGCCGTCGCTTTGGCAGGCAGCGCATGGTACGTGCACAAGACGACATACTTGCATCCGACCGACGTACGCTTCCACGCGACTGGAACGACCAGATCGGCGCGCGAATAGCGACCAAACTGATCAGCGTTCCGCCGCCCTCTCCATCATCGCGACAACTTCGTCGAGCGTCGTTAGTGCGTGGTCTCGCGCGTACCAGGCGCGAACGTGCTTGTACCGCTCGGACTTCTCGAGCGCCTGTCCCTTGGCCAGCACCCAGCGGTGAAGCGTGGCTGGCCGCGGACCCCACCAGCCGCGCTCCACGTAGTCCGCGTCGAGCGCGATGACCGCCGGGATCGACCGCGACGTGCCGGTGAGGTGTGTATCCATGAGGTCGATATTCGCGTCGCGCTCGAGGACGCGTAGATCGGCGTTGGAGGCCAGCTCCGCGAGCTTCGCGATCACCGGAACGGTGTTCACGGCGTCGCCGCACCAATCCGCGCTCAGCACGAGCAGGTGCCAGTTCCCTCCCAGCGTCTCGACGCGGTCAACGAACTCCTGGGGAACGACAGCCCGGCGCCCAATCGCAGCCCACAGACCAGCGTTGTTCTGGGCCGTGGCACGCATGGCCTCGAAGTCCTGCGCTGCGAGGTAGCGGTCGCGAAGCGAGCCGGTCAGGTCGTCGATGCGGAGAAGGGCGCTCATGCCACATGAATCCACCACGCGCGCACTGGGTTCCGCGTCAGCGCGGCGAGAGGGAGTCCTTGTTCGCGCGGATCTTCTTCACATAGTCGAGCGTCTCGGCGTATCGCCACCGCTCGACCCGTGGCGCGACGCGTTCGATATTCGGCCAGGTACGGTTGTCGAGCTTCGCGGCCGACGCCGCTTTCCGCGCGCGAATGATCGTCCCTTCGCCCGCATTGTAGCCCGCGAACACGAAGTGCCATCGCTCGGACTCGTCGACGTCGGGCTTCCAGAGCGTCCACAGATCGCGGTCGTGCAGAATGCCCGCCGCGATGTTCCACTCCGGATTGTCGATCGCGCCGAAGCTGGGGAGCGCGGTGCGGATCTGACCGTAGGTCGCTGGCATGAGTTGCATGATGCCGCGCGCACCAACTCGGCTGCGCGCACCTGGCGTGAGATCGCTCTCGGCCATTCCCTGCGCCTTGAACCAGCGCCAGTCGGTGCCGACGCCGAAGTAGCGCTTCGTGTACTTCTTGAAGATCGGATCGAAGCGCGCGGTGGCGCGCTTCGTCTGCCGTTCCTCCGCCGCACGATCGAGCGCGTGCTTCGCCTTGGCGACCTTTTCGCCCGCACCCTGCGCCGCGGCGGTCGCCGACTCACACGCGAGCGCGACGCTCGCGCCGAGTACGATGCGGATGAGCGGACGCACAGGCATCATCCCAGCGCCTTCCCGATGATCAGCGCGATGGAGATGAAGATCGCCGCGACGAAGATGGCCACCGCGATATTTCCCTTCTGCAGCTCAGCTGGAAAGTCGACCTCCGGAGTGAGCTTGTCGAACGCCCGGTAGGCGGCGTACATGAGGACGACGCCGATCACGGCGTACAGGACGTTCAGCGCGATGACAGAGAGTTGCACTGGGACCTCGAGAATGAGACCGGCGTTTCCGATCGTGGAGGGAACAGTCATTCGACGCACGGCGGAGTTGCCCCGCAACGTCTCGCCCAGCCGGGTTCACCGCTGTCGCAATCGCACCGCCGCGGCTTCGTGCCGGTCCAGAGAACCGAGGTTCCAGACCAGGCCCGCGTAAATCGCATTCGGCAGGTCGCCGCGCACGGGCGCAATGATGCCGACGTCCAGATTGAACGCCGTGCTGACGAGATAGGTCGGGCCGGTGAGCAGCGCCGCGGTCGAGGGTGTGCCCGATCCGTCGATGGTTGGCACTCCGAATATTTCCGCCGCCCAGCTCAGCCGCCCGACGACGGGAAAACCGAACGAGGCCGTCCAAAGCGCTGCGTCGGATGCAGCGCTCCCATCGGTGGCGCCAACGCGGGTGTACGCGGCGTTGAGGTCCATCGCGACACCTTTGATGTCGTAGCTCGCGATGGCCGTGACGCCAACGTCGAGCGAGCCGGTTCCCGTTCCCGCGGAAAACGATCCGCTGGGAAACTTGATCGTGGGGAGGAGCGCGAAGTCGCCGAACACGGGATGATCGTCGAGCAGCCGCCATTTCACGCCGACGCTTACGTCGCCGATGCCCGATGACTGCCCCGCGCCCGAGATGAATGCTGGCATGCTCACGTTGAGCTGCACGTGAGA
>DATCGM010000018.1:0-7257 GCA_036508915.1 Gemmatimonadaceae bacterium | reverse complement strand
GTGATGCGGCTGCCGATCCGGATGATCTCGATGTGCGGAATGGCGCGCAGGCGCTGGAAGATGTACTCCAGGCGCTGGTCGCTCAGCATCATCGGGTCGCCGCCCGAGAGGATGACGTCGCGAACCTCGGTGTGCGCGGTGAGATACTGGAAGGCCGACTCGTATTCCTTGATCGAAATCTTCTCCGGGTCGCCGACCTTGCGCCGCCTGGTGCAGAAGCGGCAGTAGCTGGCGCAGATGGGGCTGACGAGGAAGAGCGCGCGATCGGGATACCGGTGCGTGATGTTGGGCACCGGCGAATCACCATCTTCGTCGAGCGAGTCGATCACACCGTCGACGATCTCCATCTCTTGGACGCTCGGGATGAACTGGTGCCAGTTCGCGTCGCCGACGCTCTTGATCTGCGAGAGCGATTCGCGCGAGATGCGCATCTGGAAGTTGTCGAATGCCGGGCGCAGCGCCTCGATGTCGATCTCCCTCTCTGCCGCCTCCTCTCCGAACCGTTCGGCGACGTACGATCGAAGCTGCTCGAGCGTGCTGATGCTGTCGTCGCGTAACGTCTTCTGCCAGTCACTCATCGTGTGGCTACTCCGACCTCGCGGGCCCCGAGGCGTGTGGTGAGGATGATCCGGCCGTCCGCCGGAGCGTAGAAATCGCGCACGCGGGCCGCTTCGATGTAGCCGCCGCGTGCGTAGAACTCTCTGGTGTGGGCGTAATCCGTACGCGACGACGTCTCGACGACGAGCAGACGGGCACCGCGCCGTTCGAGCTCCTGCTCCACCCACCGGACCAGCGCGCGTCCGGCGCCGCGACCCTGGGCGGCCGGATGTACCGCGAGCCAGTACAGATCGTACGTCCCTTCGGTTGCCGGCGTCGCCCCGAAGCAGGCGTAGCCAAGCAGCCGTCCGGCATCGTCGTACGCGCCGACGAACTCGTAGTCGGCACCCTCGCTCGGCTCAGCCTGGCCGTACACGTCGTCGAAGAGCTCGAGTGCGACACCGATCTCGTCCGCCGAAAATGCCGCCGTCGCGATGAGCAGCTCGGAAACGCGGCCTCGATCGTCAGTACGCAACGGAGCAAGTCGCATCGCCACGCTACGCTCCACCAACGGCGAACAGGTCCGGCTCGGCATCGAACGCCGTCACACCCGACAACCGCTGCGCGAGCGCCCATCGGTCAGCCGTGGTCACGCCACCGCGCGACCGCTGTAATCCGAGCTCGCAGACGCGCCGCACTAGCGCGCCGTACTCGATGCCCGCGACGCGAGCCATGCGCGCGAGTCCGGCGTCGGGGGCGATATCGGGATTCGCGTTGACTTCGAGGATCCACGGCTGGCCACGCCCGTCGATGCGCATGTCCACGCGGCCATATCCCGACCCGCCGGCGATTCGCCAGGCCGCAATTGCGATGCGCCGAAGCTGCGACGCCACGCTTGCCGGCAGGCGCGCGGGACAGCGCGGTGCCGATCCGAGATCCTCGTCACAGCCGTCTTCCCACTTGGACCGATAGGTGACGATGCGCCACATCCCCTTGGGCATGTGGCCGAAATCGATCTCGGCGATCGGGAGCACGGCGTCGCCGAGGATGCCGACGTTCACTTCGCGGCCCTCGACGAAGCGCTGTACCAGCACCTCGTCCCACCGCTCGAGCATCGCGCCGAGGCGCTCCGTGAGCGCGCGCGTCGTGCGCACCACCGAGCGCTGCTCGATACCGATGGACGCATCTTCAGCCGCCGGCTTGCAGATCGACGGAAAGCCGACGGAGGGGATGGCACCTCCGCGGCGCACCACGGCGAACTTGGGGACGGGCAACCCCGCGCGCTCGAGGGCGGCGTTCACGACGTGTTTGCGCAGACAGAGCGACGTCGTCCAGCTCGAGCTCCCGGTGTACGGCAGGTTGAGCAGCTCGAGCACCGAGATCACTGGCGGCTCGAGGGCCGCGACGCCGTCGATCGACTCGCACAGATTGAAGACGAGGTCAACGCGGGCGCGGCGCAGCCTGTCGATCCACTTCGCGTCCGCGTGCACCGAGATGCGAAGGATCTCGTTGCCCTCGCCGGCGAGCGAGACCTCGACCGCGTTTACCGTTCCGAGAATGGCGAGGTCGGCCGGCGCGGCAGCGTCCGCGCTCGCACCGTCGAAGATGATTGCGATCTTCATGGGCGGCCCCGTCGGAGCGCGACGCCCTGCCGGTCGGCCGCGGCGCACAGCGCGGCGCCGATGAGTGCGTCGTAGTCCAGACCCGCGGCGCGAGCGGCCTTTGGCAGGCACGAGTTGTCGCGGGGGTCGGGGAGAATTCCGGGAAGCGGATTCACCTCCATGACGTTCGCGCGTCCGTCGGCACCGAGCCGCACGTCGACGCGAGACCAGTCGCGGCAACCGAGCGCGTGATAGCCGCGAAGGACGACGTCTTCGATCTCGGCGCGCAGCGCGTCGGAGATCGCGGCCGGGCACTCGAAGATATCCAGGGGTTCGTCACGGGTATCCCAGAGCCACTTTGCCTCGAAGCCGTAGATCGGGAGCGCGCCAGGCGGCAATGCGCCGAAGTTCATGCCGACGATAGGGAGCACGTGCGCCGACTCGCCATTGCCGAGCACGCCGCAGGTGAATTCGGCGCCCGGAAGAAAGGTCTCGACGATGACCGGCTGCTGGTAGCGCTCGAGCAGGTCGAAGACGACTGCCTCGAGCGCGTCCGCGGACGCGATGAAATTCCGCTCGGTGATTCCCTTCGATGAGCCTTCGTGGACTGGCTTCGCGAAGAGCGGAAAGCGCGGATGCCGGGCAGCGAATGCGCGCAACTCGGCGCGCGAGGAGACGAGCCACCAGTCTGCCGTGGGGACGCCGCGCGCGCGCAAAATTTCCTTCGTCCGCGCCTTGTCGAGGCAGAGGGCGAGGGTGAACGGGTCGCTGCCCGAGTAGGGAGTGCCGTAGAACTCGCAGATCGCCGGGACGTGCGCCTCGCGATTGGGGCCGCGAAGCCCCTCGGCGATGTTGAAGACGATGTCGGGGCGCGTCTGGCGGAGACGCTGGGGGAAGTCATCCGTCGCTTCGAGCGGGATCACTTTGCCGTGGCGGGCGAGGGCGCTGGCGACGGCATGGATCGTCGCGGGCGCGTCCCACTCTGCGTACTCATCGTCCGCCGCGGGCGCGGGCGCGACGAGGGTGGCGAGACCGGCGCCGCTACTGGGCGGCTCCTCGTCGGCACGCGCCAGCTCGGCCGCGGTGTCCGCGGCAATGGGGTCGGGCTTCTGATTGTAAGCGAAACCGATGCGCGTCATCCCATCCCGGAGTGGTATACGCACGCCACGTGCAACAACGCCGAAGATACTGGCGTCGGATTTTTCGCGCAATGAAAAATATCAGCGCAACCGATCAAACCTTGTGGTAGCCAATGCGCGCCGCTTCGCGACGATCGGTCGCTTCGTAAATCTCGAAGTCGGAGAAGAAGGCTGGCGCTTCCTCCTGCAGGAGGCGAAGCACCAGCACGGCCATCCGGCGGATCTCCAGCTCGGCTCCCTCGCCCGAGCGAAGCTCGAGCATCGTGCGCCACGCGCGGGCATTTCCGGTGACGACGATCTTCGTCTCCGTCGAGTTGGGCAGCACGCCGCGCGCAGCCTCGCGGGCCATCTTCCGGCGATGGATCTTGTCCGCCACCCAGCCATAGCGTTCCATCAGCTGGGACACGAGCGCGACGTACGCGCTCTGCGCGCTCTCGATCTGCGCGCGCCACGCCCCTTCGAGCAGCTCGTCTCCGGCGATCGCGGGCGGGACGACGAAGCACGCTTCGCTCTCATCCACGTAGCGCTGCGAGAGCTGGGAGTAGGAAAAACCGGCGCGATGACGCACCAGCTCGTGGGTGAGCGAGCGGCTGACGCCCTCCAGGAGCAGCGAGTAGCTCGCGTGCTCGAGGACGCTGCCATGGCCCTGCTTCTTGATGTTCTCCAGGTAGTCCCGCGTCGCCCGGTTCGCCGGATTGTGCTGGCTCATGTAGCAGAGCCGGCCGGCAAACTCGGCGAGTCGCTCGCCATCGGTGCTGTCGCCCTGCCAGTGCACCGGCAGATGGTCCGGTGTGCTGAACGCGGGTCGGGCGAGCACGGTGACTCTCGGCTCGTAGTAGAGACGCTGAACGGCGGGCGCGGCTGCGGTCATGTGCGGGATTCGACGGCGGTCAGTTTCGGAGCTTGGGGAAACCTAAGTGTATATCCTTCTTGGTGCGCGGGTGGCGAGCGGGGAGGATGGAGGCCGGAGCCGGAAGACGTGAGCGATGAGGGTTGAGAGCAGCGCTCATGCCTTACCTCTCATGCCTTCTCGCTCCCGCCTGCTGCCTCGTGGCTCTCCTCCCGGCGCAATCTCGCCTCGGCCTCGGAAAGAAGCTCGAGGCGAGGACGAGCGTATGCGCGCTCCCGCTCGACGGTTGCAAGCGCGTCGCGCGCCGCGACGGGAAGGGGAGCGAGCGCGGGATCGTACTTCACGCGATCCACCGCGCGTGCTCCTGGTGCCGCGATCTTGGCGCCGGGATTGAACAGCATGAGCGGATCGAAGGCGTGCTTCACGGCGGCGAAGCGCTCGAGCGACGCAGGGGACCACACCTCATGCAACAGCGGCGCGCGCAGCCGGCCATCGCCATGCTCGCCGGCGAGCGTGCCGCCCAGGCGCGCGGCGAGCGCGGTCACTTCGTGCAGCAGTGCGTCCACGCGCTGGCGCCAGTCGGACCGGCCGACATCGACGAGAGGATTCACATGGACGTGCGCATCACCGGCGTGACCGAAGATCACCCCGCGGAAGTCTTGCGCATCGAGCGCGGCGCGGACGCCGCGTACGTACTCGGCGAGTTGCGTGGGCGGGACGCAGCCGTCCTCGATGAGTTGCATGGACTTGAGCGCGGGGTCGAGACGGCTGAGTATTGGGCTCGCGGCGTGGCGAAGCTCCCAGATCGCATGTTCAGTTGCCGCGTCGAGCGCGAGCGTCACAGTCGTCGCGCCGGCAGCGCGAAAGCTCGTTTCCAGGGCAGCGACCAGTCGCGCGCACTCCTCTGCCGACTCCCCGGCCACCTCGGCGAGCAGCACCGCCTCAGCGTGCTCGGGGACCGGTACCGAGGCGCCGCCTCGGCGCGCGACGTCGAGAAAGGTGCGGTCGAGCAACTCGCACGCGCTCGCGCCGTCGTCGCGCGCCGCGCCGGCGGCGCGCACCGCCGCGTCGAGTGTGTCGAAGGCGCCGAGTATACTCGCCGTTGCCGGAAGGAGCGGCGCGAGACGGAGCTCGAGTCCAACGATGAGTGCGAGCGTCCCCTCGCTGCCGGCCAGGAGGTCGACGAGCTCGCCGCTCTCGGCGAACGCGGCGAGCCCATAGCCAGAAGATTCCTTGCGCACGCCGTGGTGCACGGATGGCGTGGCGCGCTCTGCTTCGATGAGGGCGCCTGCCGCGACGAGAAAACGTCGTACGGGCTCGACGCCAGGCGCCGGCGCGCCACGACGCACCTCGGCGCGCGAGCCATCCGCGAAGACGCAGTCGAGTGCCTGGATCCACGGCCGCATCGCGCCGTAGCGCAGCGTGTGCGCACCGGCCGCGTTGGTCGACGCCATTCCGCCGACGGTGCAGTACGCGCCACTCGACGGATCCACCGGAAAAATCCGACCCACCTCGCGCGCCGCGGCATCGACGGCGTTGCGCAGTGCTCCCGGACCGCAGCGGATCGTGTTCGTGCCGAGGTTCGGAGCCTGCAGCGCATTCAACCGGCTCAGGTCAACGATCACACCATCGCCGATCGCGCCGCCCGGCATACTGCTCCCCGATCCGCGCGGGACCAGGGGGACCTTCTTGCCAGCCGCCCATTTGACGAGAGTGACGACGTCGTCCGCGTCCAGCGGAACGGCGACCGCGCGCGGAATGATCTGCGCGATGCCCGCGGCCTCGCTGTACACGGCGCATGCGTCAGCGTCGTCGCGGTAGAGTCCGCGGAAATCCGGTGGTGGCTGTGTGGGCATCGGCGACCGAAACGAAGGGCTCAGAACGACAAGACGTTCTCCACGAAGTATCTTCCATGACGTGACGAGAAGTCTAATGCCGGTCGTCGGCGAGCCAATGGAATCGCGGGTGTCGCTCGACGCAACGCGCGTCGCGAGCGCGGAGCGATTCGCGCGGGAGATTCTCCCTGCCGTGTCGCGCACCTTCGCGCTCAGCATTCGCGTGCTGCCGGGCGATCTCGGCCGAGCCGTGCTCGCCGCCTATCTGCTCTGCCGCATCGCGGACACGCTGGAGGACGAGCCGGTACTTCCCGCCCCGTCGAAGGCCGCGCTGCTCGACGAGTTGGCTTGCTGCTTCGATGACTCCAGTGCGGCCGACGCCTTTCCGTTGCTGGTCGAGACGCTGAGCGGCGACGCCGCGCACGTTCGTCTCACGAGGAATGCCAATCTCGTCTTCGTGCTCTACCGCTCGCTTCCGGCGGGAACGCAGGTGCACGTACGTCGCTGGGTGGGCGAGATGATCGCCGGAATGCGCAAATTCGTGCTGCTCTACCCGCATGGGATCCGAATTCAGAGCCTCGACGAGTACAAGGAGTACTGCTACTACGTCGCCGGCACGGTTGGCTACCTGCTCACCGACCTCTGGCATGAGCACGCGCCGAGCATCGGCGACGGCCAGTATCAGGTGCTGCGCGAGAAGTGCCGAGCGTTCGCCGAGGCGCTGCAGACGGTGAACATCCTGAAGGACGTCGCGACGGACGCCGAGCAGGAAAATTCCATCTATATCCCGGAAGAGCTGCTGCGCGAGCACGGAAGCAGTCACGCGACCATTCTCGCGCCGGAGCGTCTGCTCGGCACGCGCGAGGCGCTCGCGACGCTGGTGCAGCTCGCCTGGCACGATCTCGAGGGAGCGCGGAGCTACCTGCTGCTCATCCCGCGCCGCGCCGTGCCGATTCGGCTGTTCTGCGTGCTGCCGCTGTTGTTCGCCTACGCGACGCTGCGCGACCTCACTCGCACTCCGCAGGCACTCGCGCGCCGCGAGGTAGTGAAGATCTCGCGCCGCGAGGTGAAGTCGCTCACGCTGATCGGATTTCTGGTGATCCTCAGCAACCGCGGGCTGGGCTGGCTCGCGGACCGCGCGATGCGCCGGCCCTTCGTGGTCGCTGGAGTACGCTAGCGAGTCAGCGCGGCCGGCCGCCCACCGCGGCCGCCAGCATGCTGAGAAGCGACGGCGGACGTCCTGCCTCGCCGCGCTCGAGGCGGTCGAGCACCTGTTCGAGCGCGAGCTGGGTGCG
>DATCGM010000017.1:0-8349 GCA_036508915.1 Gemmatimonadaceae bacterium | reverse complement strand
CACTACAACGATGCGGGCATTCGCCGACATCCGTTATTGAGCTCCGCCAGTACGCTGCATGGTAGCCGCGCCGTTTCGGCGGCCGAATATGCTTTCAGACGCGTTCTTGGTTCCGAAGGAGATTCCTATGCGCTCGACACGTCGGCTTGTCGCGTACGCGACGCTCGCGTTGGTCACTGCTGGTTGCGGTCGGTCGATCGAAGTGCGAACGATGGCTGCACCCGACGTGGGTTTCTCAGCTCTGCACACGTTCCGCATGCTGCCCGGACCCGCGCGCCGCGACGGCCGTGCCGCGACGGGTGGAGACGATCCGATGATCAATAACTCGATCGCGAATCGCGCGATCCGAGCGCCGATCGTCAAGGGGTTCCAGGATCTCGGATATACGATCGATGAACGCAATCCCAACTTCGCTGTCGCGTTCTACGCCAGCGCGCGCGAGAAGCTCGACGTGACGACATGGGACTACGGCTATCCGTTCTATCCGGGTTGGTCCCGCTACCCGCGGCCGACGCAAACCGTGACGCCGTACACCGAGGGCAGCGTGATCGTCGACGTCATCAATCCGACCACACACGCGCTCCTGTGGCGCGGGGAGGGAACGGCAGCACTCTCTGACGACCTGAATGAAAACGTGAAGCAGCTCGCGAAGGCGGCGGAGGCGATCGTCGCGCGGTTCCCGCAGGCCACGCCTTGAGTGGTGGCCGTGCGGCGCTGACCAGGCCGTGAAGGCGCCCTACGGTTGCCTGAGACAACGACGCGACTCCGCAGGCGCGTGCAGCACGGGGAGCTGAGTGAATGCCGTGTCGACGAGCGTGCGGATCAACGCGCTGTCGGTTGGCATGAGGTGGCCGGTGCGAAGCCAGGCGATTGACTTTGGTGGGCGGGCGGCGGCGTAGAGGACACGCGCGGCCTCTGCCGGCATTTGAGGGTCGTCGATGCCGTTCACCATCACGACCGGGCGCGGCGCGATGAGGCCAATGAACCGCTCGGGTGCGAGGTCGGCGAACGGGCGCATGGCGAGCCACGCCACAGGCGCCCGCAGCGCCCGGGAGCGGAGGGTGAGGTTTGCCGCCAACACGCGCGGCAGGTCGCCAGCGCCGTAGATGAGGGCGACGTTGCGGAAGCGCGGGTCGGCTGCCGCGGCGATAATTGCGAACGGCACCGCAAACGAGGTGGCGGCAACGGCGATCCGCGTCGTGTCGACGTCGCCGCGCTGGGCGAGGTACGCCGCGCCGAGGGAGAAGAGCGCCGGAATCTCCCGCGCGGCGCGCTTCACGCGTGAACTGTGGAGCGCCACATCGCGAAGGCGCAGCGTGGCCGGCATCGCGCTCGGATAGTCGAGCGAGAGGACGACCACGTCGCCGAACTCGGCGGGGAGACGCCCGATCACCGTGCTGTTCTCTTCGCGGCCGTCCTGGAGGAGCACCGCCGGGTAGCACCCGCCCGCGCCGGCCGGGCGGTAGAGCCACCCCGAGGTGGCGAGCCCGGTGCTGCCCGCGAGGCGTATGCGCTCCACGGCGTATTGGCCGCGCGGTGGCGCCGAGAGCTCCTGCGCAGTCACCAGCTCGCCCCGGAGCGCGCGAAACGATGCAAGTTCTCCGACCGACGCTGTCCGCGGCGCACATGCGGCGCAAGAGCAGAGCGCCATGAGTCCGACCGAGCGAGCTCCCATGCGCACGAGTGCGCCGGTCACGCACGCCCCGCGATCACCGCGCGAGCGTGCGGAGCGGAGGGTGCGACCGTCATGGAGGCGTTACCGTCGAGAGGTGGCGCTTCTCTCGACCGAACACACAGGCGCGGACACCCGCTCGAGCACTTCTTCGACCTTGAGCGGCTCCTTCGGCCCCAGCTTCGTGGCGAGGTCCGCCTGCGCGACGATCCCGAGCAGGACGCCGCGGTCGCCGACGACCGGAATCCGGCGCACCTGGCCGGCCTCCATCTTCTCGATCACCTCCGAGATGTCGGCGTCCGGCCCGACGGTCTGCAGTGGTCCGGCGGTCATGTGTGCCTTCACGTCGCACTTCGAGTCGTGCCCCTTGGCCACGCAGCGTACGGCGATATCCCGGTCGGTGATGAGGCCGAGAAGGACAGGGCTCTCGGAACTCTGCACAACGGGAACGCATCCCACGCGCGTGTCGCGCATGATCTCGGCCGCGCGAGAGACGTGGTCGGTTGGTGTGACGACGAGTGGATCGGAAGTCATGAGGTCGCGGGCGCGCATGGCGTTCTCCTTGTTAGAGGGCGTTCGTATCGCAGGTTGACAGTGGTTCCCTGCATATATCGGGCAAACGGGAAGTGCGTGTTAGGACTTCGCGGGAGGCCTCTGCCGCGCTGCCTGTCGGGCTCGGCCTCGAACGCCTGATCGCGAGGCTGGATGAGTGCGGTAGCGGAGCACACTGCTGACGGAGCGGCGGCGCGTGAATCCACTACAACGATGCGGGCATTCGCCGACATCCGTTATTGAACTCCGCCAGTACGCTGCATGGTAGCCGCGCCGTTTCGGCGGCCGAATATGCTTTCCCAGGCGCCACACGCGCATGCCGATCATCGAACTCGAGCATCTCACGAAGCGGTTCGACGAGATCGTCGCCGTGGACGACCTCACGCTCGAGGTTGCCGAGGGCGAGTTCTTCGGTCTGCTAGGGCCGAACGGCGCCGGCAAGACGACGACACTCCTGATGCTGACGACGCTTCTCCGTCCGACGACGGGTATCGCGCGGGTGAACGGCTTCGACCTGGTCCGTCAGGCGAGGCAGGTGCGTCGCTCGATCGGTATCGTCTTTCAGGACCCGAGCTCCGACGACACGCTCACCGGCTACGAGAACCTGAAGCTGCACGGGATGTTGTACGGCATGGCGCCGGCGCTGCGAGAGCAGCGCATCGGCGAGGTGCTCGAGCTCGTGGATCTCACGGACCGCAAGGACAGCATCGTCAAGCATTACTCCGGCGGCATGCGCCGGCGGCTGGAGCTCGCGCGAGGCCTGATGCACCGGCCCATGGTGCTCTTCCTCGATGAGCCGACGCTGGGACTCGACCCGCAGTCGCGCGAGCACATCTGGGCGTATGTCGAACGCCTCGTACACGACGAGAAGATCACCGTGGTGCTCACGACGCACTACATGGAAGAGGCGGATCGGTTGTGCAGCCGTCTCGCGATCATCGATCACGGCAGAGTCGTCGTCCTCGACTCGCCGGGGAATCTCAAGCGCGCCCTGGGTGGCGACGTCGTGACGCTCGGCGTGCGCGAGCCGCATCTCGACGCAGTCACGGCACTGGGCTTCGTGGACAAGATCGAACACCGCGATCACACGGTCCGATTGACGGTGCGCGACGCGAAGGATCGGTTGCCCCAGATACTCCAGGCGATCGGCGCCGTGGAATCGATCGAGGTGCGGCCCGCATCGCTCGACGATGTGTTCATGCACTACACCGGCAGGGAGATGCGGCAATCGTCAGCGGAGGGGGGATGGGCAGAGAGAGCGATGCGTTACAGATCCGCCGAGAGATAGGCGGCATCGGCGCGATCTGGTATCGCGAATGGAAGGTCTTCCTGCGCGAGAAATCGCGCATCGTCGCCTCCGTCATGAACCCGATTCTGTGGCTGCTCGTGTTCGGCGGTGGGCTCGGCCGCAACGTCTCCATTCCGGGGGCCGAGTATCAGGCGTTCATCTATCCCGGCATTCTCGCGCAGGCGGTGCTGTTCTCGTCGATCTTCTTCGGCGTCTACATCGTGTGGGATCGAAAGATCGATTTTCTGAAAGAAGTACTGGTCGCGCCCATTTCACGAACGTCGGTCTTCATCGGCAAGGTGGTGGGTGGCGCGACTGATTCCGTCGTACAGTCGCTCATCCTCTTGCTGCTCGGCGCCGTGCTGGGTCGAGTCGGAATCATTCCGGGGCTGCGGCCGACGGTGCTCGGCTTCGGCGCGGCGCTCCTGATTCTCATGCTCACGACAGTGTCGTTGGTGAGCGTTGGACTCATCCTCGGAGCGCAGATGGAGAGCCCCGAAGGGTTCCAGCTCGTTTCGAGCTTTCTCCTGTTTCCGACATTCTTTCTCTCGGGCGCGCTATTTCCACTCGAGCGCCTGCCGTCGTGGCTCGCACCACTGGTGTTGCTCGATCCGCTGACCTACTCGGTCGACGCGCTCCGCCACGTGATCCTGGGGACCGCCCATTTCGCGCTCGCACTCGATCTCGCGGTCATGGCCGGGTTCGCGGTGCTCGTGATCGCGGTCGGTAGCGTCGCGTTCCAGCGAATGCGGGTGTGACAACGGCGGTCAGGCGGCCAGCGCCATTTCCTGTGGGCTCTCTATTCGTGGACCGCGCGCTCGAGCGCCCCTTCCGCCTCGGCGACGCGGTAGCGAAGATGGGCGGCCACGCCACCATGCTCGTCGAGACGTTTCGCTGTGTCACCCGAGACTTCCTCAACCAACGCGTCCTGATCGAGCGCGGCGCGCACGACATCCTCAGCATCCGCCGCGTGATCTTCGAGATACTGATGCGTGAGATACAGCTCGTGCACGCATGATTGTTCGAGCGCGCGTCGCGTCGCCGTCGGGCCAACCACCCCGAGACCGCCGGCTTCGGCCAGGTCGGCGATTTCGGCGACGCGCCGGCCATCTGACGCGTCACGCAGCGTAGAGGCGCCGGCCCGTGCGGCCTCGGCGATATCTGCCTCGGACGCATGCACGTCGAGTGCGGCCAGCTCGAGCACCCGATGGGGCGTGATTGGTGAAAGCTGTTGCGCCAATCGTGCGACGACGCGCGGGATGCCGCCCAGCACGATCCACCCGTCGGCTCCAGCGAGATCCCGTATGCGCTCCGCCGCTTCAGCGAGCATGCGGTCTCGTCCCGCGAGTAGCGAACGCTGCGCCGTGTCATGTCCGGCGGTCCCACGCGTTCCGGTGTGAAAGCCCTGCTTCGGCGGAGTTCCCATGTGCAACGGCTTATCAACGGCGTGGTGGGCGCGCAACGTCTCGACACGGTCGGCCTTGCGGACGCAGTAGCGATACAGGTCCACTTTTCGCGCGTCGGCGACAGCGATGACGACCGGGCGGGTCTCCTTCAGCGCACGCATGTAGGGAGCGAGGCAGGCGCCCGTGCTCCAGACCGCGAGCGTCGGCACCGGCACGGGAAGCTGGTGCGCGTCGCGAACACCATTGGCCGTGATGAAGGCGGCCCACCCGGGTGCACCCACCCCGCCGGCGAATGCGGCCAGCTGATCTTCGAGCAAGTGGATGCACCGCTCCAGTTGCTCGCGTTCGTCTTTTGAGGCGTCTGCAAGCCACGCACGCAGATCGTCGAGGCTGTGGTCGAGCTGGACTCGCCACGCACGTTGTCTCGCCGGGTCCGCGGCCGTACCATCGATATAGACGCTCAGCACCCGCTCGCTCCTCAAGGAGCGGTGGAGCGTGACAAGCTGTACATGCGTCAGCATCTGACTTCCTCCCCGGCGTTGCGCCGATCCAGTCCCAAGCCGACGTATCAAAGTTCGTGCCCATGCGCCTCGCGACAGAGATTACCCGCACACGCTGCGCCGAACAGTCAGGGAATCCCGTACCCCCGTCAGGCATCCCCTGATGTTCTCTCGCTCCATCCTGGCGAGATTGCCTTGGCGGGATTGTCCCCGGGAGGATGACGATGACTATGCATAGGCGGTTCAAGGACAGGACGGATGCCGGGCGCGAGCTCGCGACAAAGCTCTCGCACCTGCGGGGTCAGAATGTGATCGTGCTCGGCCTGCCGCGCGGAGGCGTGCCGGTCGCGTACGAAGTCGCCCACGCGCTGCACGCACCGCTCGACGTGTTGAACGTTCGCAAGCTGGGCGTGCCTTGGCATGAGGAGCTGGCCATGGGCGCGATCGCGACAGGCGGCGTGCGCGTGCTGAACAACGACATCATCATGGCCATGGGGGTGACGAAGGAGGCTCTCGACGAGGCCACCGCACTGCAGCGGCTCGAGCTCGATCGTCGCGAGCGCCAGTATCGCAGCGGACGTCCTGCGCCGGAGCTGCGGGGGCGGATCGTGATACTGGTCGATGACGGCATCGCGACGGGAGCCACGGCGCGCGCCGCGATCAGCGTCGTTCGGGCGCAGCAGCCGCTCACGATCGTGTTGGCGGCGCCGGTGGCGCAGGCGTCGGTCGCTGAGGAGCTCGCGCGCGAGGTCGACGAGTTGGCCTGTGTGCTCACACCGGGGGATCTCTATGCTATCGGCGCGTGGTACGACAGCTTCCAGCAATTGACCGACGACCAGGTACGAACGATTCTCGCCCGCGCCTGGGCCGAGCCGGCGGCGGTGCGTCGTGACGATCACGCGAGGGCGGTCGACGAATGAGACGGCGACACGGGTTTCCCAATCACCTAGGCAGACTTCGATGAAACCGCTTCAGGATCTCTACCCCAACGACTTCGCCTATTGCTATGGGTGCGGCCGACTCAACGCGCACGGCCTGCACGTCAAGAGCGAGTGGCGCGACGGGAAAGCCGTGGCGCGGTTCCAGCCGGCACCGTATCACATGGCACTTCCCGGCTTCGTGTACGGTGGGCTGATCGCCTCACTCGCCGACTGCCACGCCATGGCGACGGCGGCTGGCGCCGCCATGGCTGCAGCTGGCGCGGAGCCGGGCCGCGATCCAACGCCCCGGTTCGTGACGGCGTCGCTGCACGTCGACTTTCTGCGTCCGACGCCGTTGGGGCCTGATCTCACTCTGCGGGGGCATGCCGTCGAGGTAGGCGAGCGCAAGGTCGTCGTGGAGATGAGCGTCTTTGCTGACGACCTTGAGTGCGCGCGCGCCCGGGTGGTGGCCGTCCGGGCACCGGCGACGATGAGGCCAACGGGCGACGATTGAGCGCGGCGAGTTCGACGTCGCCACGTCGGGCTTGTTGGGCGCGGGGTTGGTGACACTGGCGTTTAGGAGGAACTCATGGACCCGACGACATTGGGCGCGGAGAGAGCCGCGACTGGGGCTGGGAGCGAAACGGTTCACGTGCAGCAAGCGTCGCAGTTGGCCGCCGTGACACTCGTCGCCGGTTCGGCAAGTCGCCGGCTCGCGTCGTTAGTCGAGCGCGAGCTCGGGCTGCGCTTCGCCGGCTGCACGATCGAGCGCTTTCCCGACGGCGAGGTGTCGGTACGTGTCGACGAGCCTGTACGTGGACGAGACGTCATTCTTCTCGCTGCGACCTCGCCTCCGGTGAACGATCATCTGGTCGAGTTGCTCGCGATCGCAGATGCCTGCCGGCGCGCCGACGCCGCGCGCATCGTCGCACTCGTTCCCTATTTCGGTTATGCCCGTTCCGACCGACGCGATGGCCGACGGACGCCCATCATGGCGAGCCTGGTCGCGGATCTGATCGAGCGCGCCGGAATCGACCATGTCGTCACCACCGACGTCCACACGCCGGCGCTCGAGGGATTCTTCCGCATTCCCGTCGACAACCTCACGGCGGTGCCTGTGCTCGCGGCGTGGCTTCGCGCGCGCGCGTCGCGGGATGCGGTCATCGTCGCGCCCGACGTCGGCGCCCTCCGCCTCGCGAACCGCTACGCGACTGAGCTCGATCTGCCAGTCGCGGTCTGTCACAAGCGACGGCTGGGCGGCGCGGAGGTGAGTGTTGGGCGCATCACTGGTGAGGTGGCGGGCCGCCCGTGCGTCATCGTCGACGACATGATCAGCACCGGCGGAACCATCGCGGAGAGCGTGCGTGCCCTCAAGGACGCCGGAGCGTTACCGGATCCACTCGTCGCCGCCACGCATGCGGTGCTCGCGCCCGGTGCGCTTGACCGGATCGCCGCCGCCGGCGTTCGCGCGATGGTCGTCACCGACAGCATCGAACCGCGTGACGCGGCGAGTGCGCCGTTCGATCCCGAGGTGGTATCGATCGCGCCGTTGCTCGCCACCGCGATTCGCCGGCTGCTCGACGGCGGCTCGCTCCGTGAACTCGCGTGACCGAGTGATCTCGTTCCGTTAGCCGCTCTCCGAGGCGACGTCCGTCGACGTGTAGGCGAACGCCTGACGCACGCGCAACGGCGGGCGTGGCGCGGTGCGCATCGTTCACACCTCTCGTGTCGGGATAGTGCCTACACGGCGGCGTGCCTCCCCCGACTGCGCTCCAACTCGAGACGGCCGAACTTTGACGAGCGCTGTTGTGAAGTGGGAGCGGATCGCGGCATGGCTGCTGGCACAGATGTGTGTGGCGCTTGCCTTCCCGGCCGCACGGCTCCGTGCGCGTCTTGACCTGAGGAGATGAGAATGCCACAGAGTTCGACTCGCGTCTTGCCGTCGGAATCACCGCCTGGTAGCGATGTCGCGGCGACGCTCGGGCTGTCAGGCGGGGCAAACCGGGGCGCG
>DATCGM010000016.1:0-10942 GCA_036508915.1 Gemmatimonadaceae bacterium | reverse complement strand
GGATTCGTGCAGAATTGACCGACTCCCATCGTGATCGCGTTCGCAAGGCCCTGCGCGACTGCATCCCCGCGCTCTGCCGCCGCGGAGGGAAGGAGAAACACGGGGTTGATGCTGCCCATCTCCGCGTAGACCGGAATGGGCTCAGGGCGCGCAGCTGCCGCGTCGAAGATCGCTCGGCCACCGCGCAAGCTGCCGGTAAAGCCAACCGCACACGTGAGGGGATGCCGGACAATCGACATCCCGACGTCGTGCGACCAGCCATGCAGCAGCGAGAACACTCCACCGGGCAGCTCGGCGCGACTCGCCGCTCTTGAGATCGCCCTCGCTGCCAGCTCCGAGGTGCCGGGATGCGCGGGGTGCGCCTTGAACACGATGGTGCAGCCTGCGGCGAGCGCGGAGGCGGTGTCGCCGCCCGGAACCGAGAAGGCCAGCGGAAAGTTGCTCGCGCCGAACACTGCCACCGGACCGAGGGGAACAAGCATGCGGCGCAGGTCGGGCTTCGGCAGGGGAGCACGCGCTGCGTCGCCCGTGTCGATGCGCGCTTCGACCCATGAGCCTTCCTCCAGATAGTCGGCAAAGAGCCTGAGCTGCCCGACCGTACGTCCACGCTCACCCTCGAGTCGTGCCATGGGGAGCGCCGTCTCGGCATGCGCGCGCTCGAGAAGCTGCGGACCAAGCGCGATCAACTCGTCGGCGATGGCGCGGAGAAAGACCGCGCGATGCTGCGGCGTCGTTCGGCCATAGACGCGAAACGCTTGCTCCGCCGCCCGGAGTGCGCGGTCTACCTCGGCGGCGCTGGCCTCGTGGAACTCCGGTTCGAGCGTAGCACCACTCGCAGGATTCGCCGCGCGAAACCGAATGTCCGTCTCAGAGCTCGACGTGCCGCCGATGAGATTGCCGCCGGTTAGCTCCATGGGATCTCCGTCAATTTGGTTGCGCAAGGCTAGCCATTGCGGTTGCTGGTAAACTGCTCTCCCATCATTTGTGAGAGAAGTTTAAGGTTTTTCCCACCGCCCACTCCGCGCCGACCTGAACAGCGCATCGATGACGGACATGTTTCCAATCGCGTCCTCGAGACCCACCGGCACCACGCCCACGCCGCGTACCGCTTCAGAGAAGCGCTCGCCCTGCAGACGATATTGATCAACCGCCGGCAGCGTGACCGTCTCGGCACCCGCTCCGGTGAATTGACGTCCGTCGTCGATGACGATGCGGCACTCGTGATCGGCCGGCGCGTTGAAGGGGATCTCGATCTCGATGCGCCCTTCCGTGCCATACACCTGCATGTTCTGGTACGGAACGAGCTGTGTGGCGCAGGTGAAGCTCGCCTGGCCCGAGGGGAAGCGGAGCAGCGCTGACGCCAGCCGGTCGATCCGCATGTCCGGATCGCGATCCAGCGCGGCGATCACGTCGCTCGGTTCCTCGCCGAAGAGCCACCGCGAGAGCGTGATTGGGTAGCAGCCGATGTCCATCAGCGCGCCACCGCCCCAGTCGAGGCGGCTGCGGATATCGTTCGGGTCGCGACGGAAATAGCTGAAATGGCCGGCGACGAGCCGCAGCTCGCCGATGCGTCCCTCCGCGATCAGCTCGCGCACCGCCGCCCACTGCGGATGCGCGCGCACCATGAAGGCCTCGGCGATCTGAACACCGGTCCGATCGCGCACTTCCAGGAGCTGTTCGGCCTCGGCCGCGGTGAGCGCGAGCGGTTTCTCGCAGAGCACGTGCTTTCCAGCCTCTGCGGCGCGTATCGTCCAGGGGACGTGCAGGTGATTCGGCAGCGGGTTGTAGATCGCTTCGACATCCGGATCTGCGATCATCTCCTCGTACGAGCCGTACGCGTGCGCAATACCGAGCGTTTCCGCGGCTCGCTGCGCCTTGGCGAGGTCGCGCGATGCGATCGCGACGACAGGCGTGTGCAAGCTGTGCTGCATTGCGGGAACGACTTTCTGTAGCGCGATGTTCGCGGTGCCGAGCACGCCCCAGCGCACGGGCTTGTGGTCTGTCATGTCGGGGGGAGTGCTGCATCGCGTCTTCATGCACTGAAGTCTGCTGCGGCGCAGCGCGTCGCGACAGGGCGCGTCTCCCCATGCGGGCCCTTTCTTCGCGTCGTCGTGGGGATCGGGGGACGCTGAGGAAAGACAACGCCTTCGCGGACCTTCGCGTATTCAGTACATGCCAAACTGGAACTCCATTTCGCTTCCTGACGCGCCACCGCCGAAAGGGCCGTACAGCCCTGCCGTTCGCGCCGGCGGATTCATCTATGTGAGCGGGCAAACGCCGCGCGATCCGATCTCCGGCGCGCTCGTGGGCAACGACGTGGCAACGCAAACGCGACAATCGCTGTCTAACGTGCAACGCTTGCTCGCCGAGGCTGGCGCGAGCATGAGCGACGTGGTCAGCGTGATCATCTATCTCGCCGATGTGGATGACTGGGCGACGATGAATTCTGTGTACACCGACTTTTTCACCGCTCCCTTTCCAAGCCGAACGGCGGTTGGAGTGGAGCTTCGTGGCATTCTCGTGGAAATCAGCGCCGTCGCATACGTCGGCGCTTAACGATTGGCGAAAAGGGACGTCTTCCAGTGTGGGAGCGCGATGGTGCGCTCCGACTCACAGGAGGAACGATGCACAAATCTCGTGTAATTGCACTCGTCGTCGCGTCAATCGTGTCGACTGCTGCTTTCGCAGGCGCTCAGTCCGCTACACCGGACACGGTGGCTTCCGCTCGTGCCGGTCGGGTAGCCAAGGCTGGGAAGGGACCTGGCGGACCACTTCGCGGAGTGAAGCTCAGCGCGGCGGAGAAGACGAAGGTCAAGGAGATTCGTGGCAGCTATCGCCCGCAGGCGAAGGCGCTGCATGAGTCGCTGATGCCCGCCATGCAGGAAGCTCGGGCTGCACGACAGAAGGGCGACACCGCCACCATGCGTGCCGTGCTGGAGCGTACGAAGGGCGACCGCGCAAAGCTGCGGGCGCTGATGGAGCGGCAGAAGACAGACGTTCGCGCGGCACTCTCGCCGGAGCATCAGAAGCAGTTCGACGCCAACGTGCAGCAGGCGAGTCAGCGCCGCGCCGCGATGGCGAAGAAGGGCAGAGGCAACCACGCGAAGTTGCACCGTGGCGGCCGTGGTCTCGGATTCGGCGAGCGGCTTCCCAACGCCTGATCGGGTGCAATTGTAGTCATGGATAGCGAGGGAAAGTGTTGGGCGCTGGTGGGGCGCACTTCACGAACCTGAGCGATCACGGATGGGTCGATGGCAACGCCATCGGCCCATTTGTGCGTATACTGAGAGACGCGCCAACCCGACCTGGCGCGCTGTTCGCCCCCACCTTCGAGGCCTCGATGTATTCCACCGCACGTGCGGCGCTCCTGCTCGCCGTCAGCGCCGCGCCAGCTGTCGCGCAACAGACCACGACACCGCGCGCATTCCAGCTCGCCGACTGGTACAAGCTCACCACGCTGAGCTCGCCCGCTACCTCGCCCTCCGGCGACAAAGTTGCCTTCACGGTCACCACGGTGCGCGAGTCGGAGAACAAGCGCCACAGCGAGGTGTGGGTCGTCCCCACATCGGGTGGCGAGCCGCAGCGTTTCACGTCCCCGAGCACCGAGAGTAGCGCACCACGCTGGTCGCCCGATGGCCGTTATCTGTTCTTCACCTCCTTGCGCACTGGTGGAAAGGGGAACACCTGGGCAATTCGCATGGATCAGCCGAGCGGAGAGGCGACGCAACTCGAAAAATATCCGGCGGGTTCCACGCCCAGCGATCATCGCTTTGCCGTTTGGGCAGACGCGGATTCCGCCCCCGCGGCCGACTCGACCAGGATGAAGGACGACCCGTTCGACAAGATGCAGCCGATGGCACGGCCGCCGTACGGCGCCATCACGAAGCCGACGAGCGCCGCGCGCTTCGATGGCCGACACATCACGGACATGCGCTTCAAGTCGAACGATCGCGGCTACGTTCCGTCCCCAAAGGAGGCGCGCGTCTATCGTCCCTCGCAGCTCTGGATGCAGAGCTTCGACGGCTCGGCGAAGAAGCGCCTCACCAATACCGCATATTCGCATCGGAACGCGAGCGTCAGCCCCGATGGCCGCTGGATCGCCTTCATCGCGGACGTCGAGCTTCGTCCCGATTCCGTCGTGGAGCATGAGCGCGATTCACTCGCCTTTCTCCCGTACGACGCGAAGCGCGACGAGGCACAGCGCAATGACGCCGATATTTTTCTGGTGTCAATTGACGGCGGCGCTCCGCGGCGCGTTGCGCGCTGGATGGGCAGCGAGAACGATCTCACCTGGTCTCCGGACTCGAAGCGGCTCGCCTTCATCGGCCGTGCGACGCGCACCGCGTCGGCCAGGATCTACATCGTCGATCCCGCGGGTGGCACGCCGGACAACGTGCTCGCGTCGTCGTTCAAGTATGAGCCGTCGGGAATGGATTGGCTGCCGGACGGCAGCATCCAGTTCAACGCCGACGTCGGCGGCAGCAGCGGCCTGTTCCGGTTGAACACCGAAACGAAGCAGGCGATACAACTGCTCGGCGGACGTCGCAAGATGAGTGGCTTCAGCTACGACGCGGCAGGAAAGCGCGTCGCCTACATCTCGACCAGCACGACAAAGCCTGTTGAGCTTTACATCGCGGACGCTAATGGCAGCAATGAACGGAAGCTCACCACCTTCAATGACCGGCTCGCAACCGAGGTTGCGTTCAGCGACGCGGAGCGCTTCACGTACAAGTCGGTTGGCGGCATGGAGATCGAAGGCTGGCTGATGAAGCCGTACGGATACGTCGCGGGCAAGAAGTATCCGGTCGTGCTGTACATCCACGGCGGACCGCACTCGCAGTACGGCGAAGGCTGGTTCGACGAGACGCAAAATCTCGCGGCGCAGGGCATGTACGTGCTGTACACGAATCCGCGCGGCTCGAGCGGCTATGGCGCGGACTTCACCTTCTCCACCCGCGGCCGGTGGGGGGCGGAGGACTATCAGGATCTCATGAAGGCGGTGGACCTCGTCTCGACGCGCGCCGATGTCGACTCCACACGCATGGGCGTCACTGGCGGATCGTACGGCGGCTTCATGACGGCGTGGGTCACCACGAAGACCAACCGCTTCAAGGCGGCGCAGACCGACCGCATGATCAGCGACTGGACGTACTGGTACGGCGCATCCGACGCGCAGGGGCTCACCGAGTTCGAGTTCTACGGCAAGCCGTGGGACAACTTCAAGATGTACGACGAGCTCTCGCCCATCCGTCACGTCACGAAAGTGCGCACGCCGACGCTGATGGTGCAGTCGGAGGACGACTTCCGCACGCCGATGGGGAATGCGGAGCTCTGGTTCATCGCCCTGAAGAAGCAGAACGTGCCGGTGGAGCTCGTGCGCTATCCGCGGTCGACGCACGAGCTGTCGCGCGCGGGCGAGCCGTGGCTGCTGGTCGATCGCCTCGGTCGGCTGCGGCAATGGTTCGGATACTGGTTACAGGGAGACGCCAAGTCTTCGACGACAGCGACCCGCTAACGTTGCTGTCCGCGATTGGCACGACTCGTGACTGAGCTTCGTGCATGAAACCAAGTCATGCTGGGTTCCTCGCCACCGCTCTCGCGATGGCCTTGGCGTGCGGCGATCGCGCGCGCACTCAAGGCCATCGCGAGAGCGGTGGCGACGTCGACCTCTCGCACGCGAGCCTGGCGCCGTCCCTGCAAGGCGATCCCCTCGCCCAGCGTGCGGACTCTCTCGTCCGCGCAGGACGACCCTGGCGTGCCACGTCGCTGCTCTCGGTGCGGCTCGCGTCTCCCGAAACAGCAACCCCGGAACTGCGTCTCGCCGGTGCACGCGCCGCCGCCGGCTGGGAAGGTTGGAGCGAAGTCGAGCGCCTACTGCGTGGCGCAACCTGGCTCGATCGACAGTTCGGTGGGGAAGGGCGCGAGCTTCTCGCGAGGAGCGGGCTCGAGCGCGGCACGGACGCACTCGCCGACGCCACGCTCGCCCTTACTGACGCGACCGGCGACGCAAGCCGCGTGACTCGTCGCGTCCTGCTTGCTCGCGCGTACGACCGCGCCAATTCACGCGATAGCGCGGCGGCGCACTACCTCGCCGCTGCGGCGCGTCTTCCGCGCGTCGCTGACTGGCTGCGCCTTCGCGCTGCGGGAGTGACGGGCGACAGTGCCGCACGCGCCGTGCTCTACGCGCGAGTGACAAGTGCGGCGGCACGCGCGCGCATTGCCGCCACCGATGCGCAGGCGCGCGAGCGCGACGGCGATCTCGCCGGCGCGGCGCGCGCCTTTCGTCGTGCCGGCGACGAGGGCTCAGCATTTCGCGTCGAGGCGCTCGCGGCGCGCGACGATGCCGCTCAGTCCGCGCTCGTGCAGCGGATCGTGAGCTTTCTTCAGCGGTCTCCGAACAACGCTGAAGCGCGTCAGACGCTCGAAGTGCTCGACAAGCTCGGTCCGCTACCTCCGCGCAACGAGCTCGTCGTCGCACGCGCGGCGGCAGCGGCGGGCGTGCCAGCTCGAGCCGTCGCCGGCTTCGCGCGCGCAGCGGCTGCGTCGCCGCTCTCTCCGGCCGACCGGATGAGCTATGCCGCCGCGCTCGCACGCGCGGGCAAGCCGGCCGAAGCACTGCGCGTCTACACCACGATCACCGAAGACGCCGCGCTTGCGCCTCTCGCCGAGTATCAGCGCGGGCGTCTGCTTGTGCAAACGGGTGATGGAGCGTCCGGGCGCTCGGCATTGCGGGCCGTGGCGCAGCAGCACGCCGCCATTCGCGAGGTTGCGGCGCCCGCGCTCCTCCTGCTCGCCGACCTTCAGATAGATGACGGAGACCTCGCCGGCGCGTCGCAATCATTGAATCAGCTCATCACGCGATATCCCACCGCACCACAGGCCCCGCTCGCGCGTTTCCGCTCTGGCTTGCTGGACTGGGCGACGTCTCCAGCCGTCGCGGCAGTCGCATTCGACTCGCTCGCCGCCCTTCACCCGTCCGATGAGGAAGCCGTTGCGGCGCGCTACTGGGCAGGGCGAGCGTACGAGAAGGCAGGCAAGAAGAGCGAAGCAGAGTCGCGCTGGCAAGCGATCATCCGCTCGGCGCCGCTCAGCTACTACGCCATGCGCGCCGCGGAGCGGCTGCACACGAACACATGGACGCCACCGGCAGGCAGCGACACCGCCGTGCGCGTCGCCGGGGTGGACAGTGCGGTGCAACGAATCGGAGTGCTGCGCAAACTGGGGATGGACGTCGAAGCGCGCTTCGAGATCGACGCACTGGCTGACCGCGCCGAGCGAGCTCCCATGGAGGCACCTGCTGTCGCTCAGGCGCTACTCGAGGTCGGTGAGCCGTCGCGTGGTCTCCGGGTCGCGCTGGCGGCCATCGATCGCGGTAATTCGGCGCGTTCGCTCTATCGCGTCGCGTATCCGGTGTTGCACAGCGATGCGCTCGTCGAAGAGGCGAAGAAGAATGGTCTCGATCCCGCGATCGTCGCCGGACTGATACGGCAAGAGTCGAGTTGGAATCCGCGCGCAGTCTCCCCCGCGGCCGCGCGCGGCCTCATGCAGCTGCTGCCCAGCGTCGGCGCTTCCATCGCGGCGAGCCACAAATATCCACTCTGGAATCCGGCCCTCCTCTTCGATCCCGACGTGAGCATCGAGCTCGGCACGGCGCACCTCTCGTCGAGTCTGCGGCGCGATACCCCGCCCGAGCGCGCGCTCGCCGCGTACAACGCAGGCGCATCGCGCGTCACGCGCTGGCTGCGCCGTCCGGGCGCGGATGACCCCG
This sequence comes from Gemmatimonadaceae bacterium, assembly GCA_036508915.1. GTDB lineage: Bacteria > Gemmatimonadota > Gemmatimonadetes > Gemmatimonadales > Gemmatimonadaceae > AG11. Next base: position 3,174 of record DATCGM010000016.1, on the reverse strand, counting down.
AGTTGTTCACCGAGTGGATCCCGTTCACCGAGACGCGTGACTATGTGCGTCTGGTGTTGCGCAACGCTGCCGTCTACCGCGCTCTGTATCAGCTGCAATAGTGGCGTGCTTGTCGTCCTGAGCGCAGCGAAGGACCTGCTCTTCGCTGGAGGAAAAGCAGGTCCTTCGCTGCGCTCAGGACGACAAACTCTTAGGGGCTGGCGAAACTCCGCGCCGTCGGCGCCCTACCATCCCGGTGCCAACTGAATCCCGTACACCCAGTTCTTGCCCGGCCGCTGGAACGGATGCGCCCAGTACGCCTCGATGACTGCGTATCCGAGCAGATTCACGCGCGCCGAGAGGCCGGCGCTGACCACGGGGATACGGAGTGTCGCTTGATTGGTGCTCAACGTCGGACCGTCCGTGCCGGTCCACGCTTCGCCGGCATCCACGAAGGGCGACAAGGTCAGTGGGAGATACGGGAAGTTGAACAGGCCGTACTCCGGCACGCCCAGCACGGGAATGCGAATCTCCGCGCTCACAACCGCGAGCCGGCTGCCGAGCAACCGGAGATAGGTCTGGCCTTCGTTCGCATCCAACGAGCCGTAACTGTAGCCGCGCATCAGCGTCTCTTCGCCGAGGAAGAGGGGATACATGTGCAAGGAGTCTTCGCTGCTTCGTCCGTACCGTCCGTAGTGCAGACCGCGGAACGCAAAGGTGATCGGGCGCGCGAAGAAATACCTCCGATAATCGGCGAGCAGCGCATTGTAGGTGAGTGTTCCGACAGTCGGTGCAACCTCGAGGCGGTAGCGCTCACCCTGAATGGGATTCGTGAAGGCGGAGTACGACGCGTCTCCAACGTACGCCATCGAGCCGGACGCGTAATAGACCGGATCGTATGACTGACCGGTCTGACTCGACTGAGTGACCGGATTGCCGAAGCTGTCGTACAGAGTGCTCAGAATCTGCGTGCTGTATCCGACGCGCGTTGCGTTGGCCCCGAACTCGATACGTCGCGTCGTTGAGAATGGGTACGCCGTGCTGATTCCTGCCTGATCGAGGAAGACGCGCTGCAGGATGAGATCCTGCTGGACGAGACCATTCGCTGCCTGCGGATTTCCGTAATAGCCGTACTGATACGGGATATGCGCGATCGACGCGCCCCAGTTCCAGCGATTCTTCAGATTTGCGTATTGGATCTGTCCGCCGATGTCCTGCACGGTGCCGTTCGCCTGAACGGCCACACCGATCTGCCGATCGCTGAGCTGGTCGCCGAAGAGGAACGAGACGCCGCCGGACACTCCGGTGCCGAACGGTCCGCCGGCCGATACCCCGAGCGCTGGCTGGCCAACCGCGTCGAGCGAAAAGCTGGAGTGATACGGAGCGACGTTGAACTCACCGCCCGTCGCGAGCCCCGTGAGCGGATCCTTCAGGTAGTTCGTCACCGTTGCGCGACCGGGCGTGTCGCCCGGCGGCAGGACGCCCGCCGATGCCACCGACGCTCCCGGCGTCATCGGCTCGCCGCGCGTACGCGATGAGTCGAGCGCATACACGGCATAACCCTGATCCTCGAACACCGAGAACAGCATGCGGCCACTCGACGGCGCGACGCTGAGCGCGGGCGACGTGGCCGTGATGCCGCTCACTCCCGTCGAGAGCCGAGTCACGCGGAACACCGCGCCACTCGCCATCTCGAGGCGATAGATGTCGCAGAAGCCGTCCTGATCACTGATGAAGAACAGGCTCTTGCCATCCGGTGAATACTGCGGATTGAGATGCTTCCCATGCGCGAAGGGCGAGTAGACGCTGATCCGGCCGCTCGCGACATCGATCGTCGCCAGCTGCAAGTCGGAGAAGGTCATCGTCTCGAAGTTCGTGGACGGTCCGCGATCGCTGGAGAATGCAAGCGTCTTTCCATCGGGCGACCAGGTCGGCTGAATGTCGCCGTAACGATCGTTCGTGAGCTGACGCACTGTGCCGGCCGCGATGTTGAGCAGATAGAGATCGGCGAGTCCGCCCTGCTGGCCGGAGAAGGCGATCGTCTGGCCATCCGGCGACCACGCGATGTTCGAGATCGCTCCCACGCCTGGCACGCGTATGCGACGTTCGATGTTGGCCGAGTTCACGTCGAGAATGGCGATCTCGTGGTTGCCCTCGGACTGCGCGATGAAGGCAAACTTCGCATTGTCCGGCGACCACGCACCCGACGACGAAATGAACGTGATCGCGTCGAAGTGCGAGTTGCTCGTTGGACCCGCGAGCTTCTTGATCACGCGACCGGTCTGCGCATCGGCGACGAACAGCTCGATCTCGAACAGTCCGCGCCGCGCGAAGAAGGCCACGAGCTTGCCGTCAGGGCTCACCTGCGGCGCGAGATTCATCTCGCCGCTCTTGCGATTGCTTTGCAGGATGGGATCGCCGGCCTGGTTCGGACGCGTGCGACCCTCGAGCACCGGGAGATACGCGCGCCGCGTCGACGCAATCCAGTCCTTCGACAGCGAGTCGGTGGAGATGCCGAGCACGCGCCGGATGCCATCCTCGAAGCCGACGCGCAGCGACGTGCGGTAGACGTCGACGACCGCGCGATCGCCCCAGCGTCCGCCCACGTATGCCCAGAGCGCCTGACCGTAACGATACGGGAAGAAGCGGGGATCGGTGTTGAGCTGGTGAATGGTCGGTAGCTTCTCGCGTTCGGCGGCGTCGCGCAGCCACATGGCCGTGAGCGGATTGTCACGTCCGAGCGAGAAGTATTCGGCCATTCCCTCGATCAACCAGAGCGGAAGAGTGTTCAGTCGCTGCAGTCCGCCAGGTCCTGCTTCGGCGACGCTGTACTGGAATACGTGCACCAGCTCGTGGCCGAGCACGTGATCGTTGTCCGCGTAGATGCCGGTGAACGGCATCACCACGCGCGTGCGCAGTCCCTCGGTCACACCGCCCGTGCCCTCCGAGAGCTCCTCACCGACGACATTCGTCTGCTGGAAGTCCGGCTGATCGGCGTAGAACACCACCGACTTGCGATCGAAGGTGTGACGGAAACTGTCGGAGTGCCGCGCGTACCAGCGCTCAGCGAGGCGGCCGGCGTCGTGGACGACGAGCGACTCCGCTGGATAGAAGTAGAGATCGAAGTGCGGCGTCCGCAGGATGCGGAAGTCGAAATGCTCGTACTGGACTTTGTTGCGGCCGAAGTACTGTGCT
>DATCGM010000015.1:0-26805 GCA_036508915.1 Gemmatimonadaceae bacterium | reverse complement strand
CCGGCGAGTACTGCACCGCGAGTCGGACGGCGTCGTCGATCGTGATCGGCCGCGCGTTGTCGGCGCCCGTCTGCGCCGCGGCGAGGGCGGGCACGATGGCGAGCGCGAGGGCACCGCGAATGAACCAGGACTTCATTTCTTCTCCGTGCGCGGCGCGTTGTCGCGCTGCATATGGTCGTAAATGGATTTCTGCTCGGGCGTGAGGAGTTGCGAGAAGCGCTGGCGAGCCTGAGCGTTGACCGAGTCCGTCGCAGGACGGACCGGTGCCATGAGAGTCGAGTCCCTGCGATTGCGCTCGTCGAAAATAAGGTTCGCCGAGTCGCGCTGTGCCTGCGTCAGGTGCAGCTCGTCGAAGACCCGCGTCCGCATCTCGCGCCGGTCGTACCAGCGCGGCTGCGCGCGAACCGCCAGGCGGTCCACGGACACGCCGATCGCGGCGCCGGCGAGGGCGGCGCCGAGATAGAACGCGAGCGCGATGCTCTTCGTGCGTGTCATGGCGAAGGCGGTGTCAGCGGCCGGTGAGGACGCGCAGCGTGGCCTGCTGCTCCGTGAGCTTCCCGCGCTCGGCCACCTCGAGAATGTCGATGGTCGCCGGGTCCACGACCGTCTCGTACGCCATGCGTGTGACCTGCGACTGCGCGCGCATGATCAGCGCGCCGGCGACGATCACGGCGAAACCGGCCGCGACGAGGCCCACGCGCAGCCAGCGTTCAGGCACCGTCCACCATTCATCCGCTGCGTCGAGACGCGCGTTGATGCGCTGCTCGAGGCCGGCCCACCAGGATGCGTCCGAGGGCGCCGCATAGATCGAGCGCAGTTCGCGCGTGAGGTCGTCATCTCGAACCAATTCAGGTCCGCGGTATTCCGTCGTCATAGTTCGCTCCGTACTGAGCCGAGCACTTCGCGCAGATGCGATCGCGCGTAGTGCAAATCCGATCGCGCGGTCCCCTCGGGAATTCCGAGCGTCACGCCGATCTCCGAGTGCTTGAACCCTTCCACGTCGTGCAACACGATCACCGCGCGCTGCCGCGCGGGCAGCGTATCCAGCGCTTCCTGCAGCCGGCGGCGGAGTTCGCTCGCCTCCGCCGGATCGCGGAACGGCGACGCCACGCTCTCCGGCAACTCGTCCGCATCGCGAACCTTGCGGCGGCGCGTGATGTCGAGCGCCGCGTTGGCGACGATCCGGTGCAGCCACGCGCCGAACGCCTGGTCCGGCAGGAACCGGTGAAGGGCGCGGTACGCATGCAGGAACGCTTCCTGCACGGCGTCTTCCGCGTCCTCGTGATTGACGACGATCGCCCGCGCCACCGCGTATGCACGCCGTTCATGCGTGCGCACCAGCTCGGAAAACGCCTCGCGTTCCCCGCGCTGCGCGGCGAGCACCAGCGCGCGTTCGTCGGCCGGACGTTCAGCCACGACGCGTGCCGTCGCCGGCAGCAGGCCCAGTGACCGTTCCGCTCGCGCAGGCACGGTCATTCGATCGCCTCACGTTTCACACTCCAAATACGGGGCGCTGGATCCGAACGTTGGTGCGAACGCTGGTGCGAACGTTGGTGGCCGGCGGGTAACCGGCATCACGAAGCGGCGCTGCCGCCCAGCCCCAGCAGGTCCGCGCGTTCCCGCATGGCGCGGATCACGAGCGCGATGTGCGCGTCGAGTTCGACGCCAAGCTCCGCAGCGCCGCGGAGGACGTCGTCGCGGTTCACGCCGCGAGCGAAGGCCTTGTCCTTCATCTTCTTTCTGACAGATGACGGCTCGAGATCGTTCACGCTGCGCGACGGCCGCACCAGCGCGCACGCGGTGCACAGCCCCGCCAGCTCGTCCACCGCATACAACGTTTTCGACATCAGGGTGTCGCGGGCCACACCCGTATAGTCCGCGTGGCCGAGAATGGCTTGGAGCACGTCCTCAGGGTAGCCCGCTGAGCGCAGCACGCGCACGCCTTCGGCCGGATGCTCGGCGTCGGCGGCATGCGCGGCGTTCGGGAAACGCTCGTAATCGAAGTCGTGCATGAGCCCCGCGAGGCCCCAGCGCTCGACGTCTTCATTGAAGTGCGCCGCGTATGCACGCATCGCACCCTCCACCGCGAGCATGTGCTTGCGGAGCGAGTCGCCCGCCGTCCACTCCTGCATCAGAGCGAGGGCGGCTTCGCGAGCGGGGAGCGGGGCGCCGGCGGTGACGCTACGGTCTCCCGCCGATGAGCTTCTCGAGATCGCCGTCCTGCTGGGCGAGCAGGTCGGTGGCGGCTTTCTTCTGCGCGTCCGGAATCACGCCCAGGGCGTCCGTCACGTCCGGCTTGCGGCGCTCGCGATAGTCGGCCATCAGGGCGCGAAGGTCGCGCATGGACGACTGCATCTTGGCCTGCTCCGTCGGGGAGATCGCGGGCGCCATGAGCTTCGAGTCGGCGACGCCGCCGCGAAGGCCATGGCCTTGCGTGGTGGAATTGTCGCCGATCGGCATCGTCCACTTGCGGACCGAGTCGTACGTCGCAAAAAACTGTACGTTCCGGTCGTTGATCTTCTTCTCGACTGCCTTGAGCTGTGCGACGGTCGAATCGGCAAGCGGGACTTTCTTCCGCTTGCTGATGAGCAGCGCGGCGGGGTTCAGGTCGGCGAGGTCGTGCGACGTCGGAGACCTCGCGCTGGACGGCGCGTAGGAAGCCCTCGACGACGAACTCGAAGCGGTATCACTCGACCTCGCGCCTTTGCCCTGCGCAAAAACGGCGGCAGGAATGCAGGCGGCCAGTGCGGCCGCGAGAATACGTGTGCGCATTGCGGTGCGTCCTCCGGACGTGTGTTCGTGCGGGTGGATTCCCATCCCCGGGGAAATTACCACCTCAAGCGCTAATGTGCTTGAACCGTTGCCCGGCTCTTGCCGTGGCGCCAGAACAGCATCAGGGGAATGGCGCAGCAGAGGGCCGCGCCGCTGATCAGGTAGATCCTCGAGAACGCGAGGACACTCGCCTGGGCAGTCACCATCCGGTCCATGACCATCAGCGCCTGCTGGTGTGCCACCGCGGGGTTCATTCCCCGCGCGACCATGCCGTTGCTGATGAGATCGAGCCGGGCCTGCGCGTCCGTTCCGATCGTCACGAGGTGCTGCGTCAGCTGGCTCTTGGCCTGGAACGTGAAGCGCGAGAGCAACGTCGCCACGATCGCTATGCCCAGCGAGCCGCCCAGCTGTCGCGTGAGGTTGAACATGCCCATGCCCTGCGGAATCTCCCACGGCTTCAGCTCCGCCATCGACGCGTTCGTCAGCGGAATGAAGATGATGCCGAGCGAGATGCCCCGGACGATCAGCGGCCAGAACAGGTCGCCCGCGCCGGCGTCGATCGTGAGCCGCGAGAGACTCCACATGCACCACAGGAAACCGAGCACGCCGGCGGCGACCAGCGGACGCGCGTCGATCCTCGACGCGAACCGGCCGAGCACGGCCATCGTCATGGCCGACGCGATCGCGCCCGGCAGGATCACGAGCCCCGTCTGGTTCGCGGTGAACCCGTGCAGTCCCTGCAGGAACACCGGCAGCACGAACACCGAACCGAAGAGCGCGAAGCCAAGCAGCATCGCCATCGTGACGCCGGTGGCGAGCTGGCGGCTCTTCAGCACCCGGAAATTGATCACGGGTTCCTTCGCCGTGAGTTCGCGCCAGACCAGCCCGACGAACGACACGACGGAAATCACCGCCAGTGAGGTCACGAATCGCGACTCGAACCAGTCGTAACGTTCGCCCCGCTCGAGCATCCACTGCAGCGACCCCACCCCCGTCGTCAGCAGCCCGATGCCGAGCCAGTCGACGGTCTCCGCTCGCTCCTGGTGCTCGGCGTTGCGCACGTAGCTCCACACCATCAGCCCGGCGATGAAACCAAGCGGAAGATTGATGTAGAAGATCCACGGCCATTCCCAGTTGTCGACGATGAATCCGCCGAGCGTGGGGCCGAGCGTGGGGCCCACCATGATGCCCACGCCGAACATTGCCTGCCCGATCGCGACTTCCTTCGGCGGGAACGCCTCCCACAGCGTGGACTGCGCGGTGGAGAGCAGTGCGCCTCCGCCGAGTCCCTGCACGACGCGCCAGAGCACGAGCGCCTCGAGCGAACGCGAGGCGCCGCAGAAGAACGATGCGACGACGAACAGTCCGATCGAGAACGTGAGATACCGGCGGCGCCCGAAGTACGCGGACAGCCAGCCCGACATCGGGATCACGATGACGTTCGCGACGATGTATCCCGTCGAGACCCACGAGATCTCGTCGAGCGTCGCGCCGAGATTCCCCATCATGTGGGGAATCGCGACGTTCACGATCGACGTATCGATGAGTTCGAGCATCGCGGCCATCGTGACCGCGATGCCGATGAGATACTTGTATCGGTACTTGTCGGCGGACGGATCCGCCGCCGGTGTCATCATGCCGTGTCTACTTCGTCGCGACGTGCGCGGTCACCGACATGCCCGGACGCAGCGGCCGGTCGGGACCACACCCTTTCGTCACCTGGATGCGCACGGGAACGCGCTGCACGACCTTCGTGAAATTGCCCGTCGAGTTGTCGGGCGGCAGGAGTGCGAATTTCGCGCCCGTCGCCGCGCTGAGGCTCTCGACTTTTCCCTCCGCCTCGCAGCCCGGGTACGAGTCCACTTCGATGGCGACGGCCTGACCGACCCGAATGTCGGCGAGCTGTGTCTCCTTGAAGTTCGCCGCGATCCAGACGCTCGAGTCCGAGACGAGCGTGAGCAGCGGCTGGCCGGGCTGCACGAGCTGGCCCACCTCGATCTGCTTGCGGCTCACGATGCCCGCGACGGGCGAGACGACCTTCGTGTATGAGAGTTGCAGGGCCGCATTGTCACGCGTGGCCTTTGCACTGGCGTAGCGAGCCTGGGCAAATTTCCCACCGATCTCGGCGTTCGAGAGCTGCGCGGCCGCGCCGCCCGCCTGCCGCTGGAGCGCGGCGAGGTTCGCGTTCGCCTGGTCGAATGCCGCCTGCGCCGCGTCCAGCTGCAGCTTCGACACGATCTGCTTTGCGGCGAGTTCCTTGTAGCGGGCGAGGTCCGCCGTCGCCTTCGCCTGCGCGGCCCTGGCGGACTCGATCTGCGCCTGGACGACTTGGCCCTGGCTCGTCGCGCTGCGGATCTGCGCCTCGGCCTGGCCTTCGACTCCCTTGCCGCCCGCGACGTACGCCGCCGCGGCGAGTTCGGCCTCCGCCTGCGCGAGTCGCACGGCGTATTCGGACGAATCGATCAGAACGATCGGCTGGCCGAGTTTCACGTGGTCGTTCTCGTCGACGCCGAGCGTCCGCACGAAGCCGCCCACTTTCGCGAGCACGGGGACGATCGTGCCGTCCACTTGCGCGTTGTCGGTCGAGACGTGTCCCTGATTGTACAGGATCGTCTTGGTGGCCCAGCCGATGCCAAGCAGCGCCACGACGATGAGGATCGGCAGAACCGGGCTGCGCTTTCCGCGCGCCGGAGTGTCGGCGGTATCGCTGGCTGGGGAGACGGTGGAGGCCATGGGGATCTCTGTTCTCGAGCGAAAGAGTGTGGTGCCGGGCCGTGTTGGCCGGACTACGGGAGTTCGGTGACGGTGCCCTGCGCACGCGCGAGCGCGACGCGGGCCGACTGGAAGGCGGCGCGTGAATCCACGATCTGGGTGCGCGCCGCATTGAGGCTGAGCGACGCGGTGATGACGTCGGCGTTGCCCGCGACGCCGGAGCGGAAGCGGTCGCGCGCCTGCGCGAGCTCCTGCTCGGCGAACCTCAGGTGCTCCTCGGTCGCGGCGAGCTCCTCGCGCGCCGACATCAGATCGAGCAGTGCGCCGCTCACGTCGATGGCCGCCTGCTCGGTGAGGTCGCGCTTGCGCACGCCGAGTTCCCGCACCGCCGCCTGCTGCTCCTCGATGCGTCCCTCGCGGCGGAAGCCGTCGAACATCGGCACCGAGAGCCTGATGCCCCAGTCGTACGTGCTGACCAGATGCTGCGTGCTCGTGCTGGTGGGACCCTGATCGATGAACGCGGAGAGCGCCGGCAGCCGCTCGGACTTGATCGACTCGATTTGTCGCTGCGCGGCCGTAATCTGCGCGTCGGCGGAGCGCAGGTCGGCGCGCGATCGCATCGCGCGTTCGGTGGCCTCCAGCTCGGTGGGCAGCGCGCCGTTCGTCGGGAGCCCGGGCAGTGAATCGGCGAGCGAGATGGGCGCGTTCAGCGGCAGGCCGAGTGCGCGATGCAGGTCGAGGCGCGCGCGGCTGCGCTCGTTGCGTGCCGAGATGATCTGCGCGCGCGTCGCCGCGAACTGCGACTGCGCGCGGGTCACGTCGAGCGCAATGCCGACGCCGGCGTTCAGCTGGTCGCGAGCGATCGCGAGCAGTTCCTCGCTGAGCGTGGAATCCGCCATGCGCGCGGCGAACAGGGCGTCAGCCCGGAGTACGCGCACATAGACGGCGGCTGCCGTTCCAGCCGCCATCTGCGACTGTGCCGAGGCCTCGTCGCCGTATGCGGACGAACTCGCGCGCGCGGCCTTCAGCCGTGCGAACGCAGACGGATCATAGATATTCTGGCGAACGGTGCCGCGAATATCGTAGTCGCGAACCGGGCCAAGAACAACGCCATTCGGATCGAAGAGATACTTGCCCGTCACCGGGTCGGCGAAGTTGATGCCGAAGCTGGCGCTGTTGAACGTGCGTTCGCCCTCGATGGCCTCGCCTGAGATGTTCGGAAGGAACGCCGACTTCGCCTGGCGCACGCGTGCCGCCGCCTGATCCGAGCGGAGGCGCGCGGTCTCGGGGCCGGCGCTCTTTTCCGCCGCGAGCCGTGCCGCGCCGCCGAGCGTGAGCACGAGCGGCTCCTGCGCGAGCGCAGCGCCCGCGTCGAACGCGAGAGCGATCGCCGCCACGAACGCGAGAGCGATCGCCGGGAAGCGCTTCATGATGGGAATCGTGATCATGCGTGTGGGGCTCCGGATGCCGGTACTGCGCGCTGCGGCGCGGCGCGCAGTGCGTGAAGGACGAAATCGGTGATGTTGGCGAGGACGTTCCCGGGCGCGGGCCGATGCTGGACCGGCGCCGGAGCGCGCGGACCCGTCCAGAGCACGTGCATCAGGATGAGCGCCTTGATCATCTGCACCGTGGCCTGCGGATCCGTCGGGCGGAACTCGCCGCTCGCGATGCCCCGGCGAATGATGTCGCCGAGAATTCGGTTCGAGCGGACGACGATTTCTTCCCAGTGGAACGCGGCGAGGTCGGGATACTTGTGGAGTTCGAGCACGACGAGCCGGATCCAGCCTTCCGAGTCCTCGAGGCCGAGGCACTCCCACTGGTGGGCGAGATACCTCCTCAGCTGATCTTCCGCCGAGCCATCGGACGCGATCGCCTGGTCGGCGTTCGCGATGGCCGGGCCGACTCTCTGGCGGACTACTTCGCGGAAGAGTTCTTCCTTGCTGGGGAAGTAGAGATAGATGGTTCCCTTGGAAACGCCTGCACGCGCGGCGATCTCCTCGAGCTTTGCCGCGTCGATTCCATGTTCCGAGAAGACGCTGAGCGCAGCGTCGAGAATCTGCTGCGGGCGCTCCTCCGGGAGGCGGCGCCAGCGCGGATCATGTGACGTGGCGTGAGCGGACGACATAGGTATATGACTGAACGGTCAGTCAAAAGACGGATATTCAAAAGGCGAGCAGATGCTCGCCTTTCAAGTAACTTACCCGCCAGTCAGTTATGCGTCAAGGGCGCCGCTCGCGCTGCCCTGGGATGATGTCGACGCAGCCTTTGCGCCTTCCGCCCCGGCGTAGTGCGCGTTCGTCAGCCGGACGATCGTGACGAGCAGGATACCGATTATGATGGCGCCGAGAATCAGCCCGCGGTAGGCGGCGGCGCGGTCTGATTCGTGGGTCTGATGCTGTGACATGTCTTTCCTCGCAAAAAGTGCAGTGCGGACTCTCAAGAACTCAGGAAACGCGGACCGTGGTCATGGTGTCGTTCTGCTTGATCTTCTTCATGACGTCGAGCCCGTCCGTGATCTGGCCGAACACGGTGTGCACACCGTTCAGGTGCTTGGTGTTCTGCTCGCTCAGCACCATGAAGAACTGGCTGCCGCCGGTGTCCTTTCCGGCGTGCGCCATGCTCAGCGAGCCGACGGCGTGCTTGCGTGGGTTGCCCGCGGTCTCGCACTTGATCATCCAGCCCGGACCGCCCGTCCCGATGCGTCGGTCGCCAGCCGGCAGGTCACGGGAGTAGGGATCGCCGCCCTGCACGACGAAGTCCGTGATCACGCGGTGGAACTTGACTCCGTCATAGAAGCCCGAGTTCGCGAGCTTCTCGAAGTTGCCGACGGTCGCGGGGGCGTCCTTGTCGAACAGCTCCGCCGTGATGGTGCCGAGGTTGGTTTCGAACTTCGCAGTCTTTGGCATATCGCCCAATTCTATCGGGTCACGCCGCCGATGGACAGATGCGGCGCAGCACGCAATCGGCACAGCGCGGCTTCTTCGCGTCACACACGCGGCGCCCGTGCCAGATGAGGAGGTGCGAGAGAAGGGTCCACGACGGGCGCGGGAACAGCGGCATCAGCGCGCGCTCGATCTTCACGGGGTCGGTCTCGCGGGTGAGCCCGAGCCGCGCGCTGAGCCGCGCCACGTGCGTGTCGACGACGACGCCTTCGTTCAGCCCGAATGCGTTCCCGAGGATCACGTTCGCGGTCTTGCGTCCGACACCCGGCAGCACGACGAGCTCTTCCATCGTGCGCGGTACCTCACCGCCATGCCGTGCCACGACGGCCTTCGCCATTCCGATGAGGCTCTTCGCCTTGTTGCGGAAGAATCCCGTGCTCTTGATGAGCGCCTCCACGTCGCGCTGATCGGCGGCGGCGAGCGCGAACACGTCGGGATAGCGCGCGAACAGCGCAGGCGTCACCATGTTCACCCGCTTGTCGGTGCACTGCGCGCTGAGGATGGTGGCGACCGCGAGTTCGAGCGCGTTGCGATGGCCGAGCTCGCACGCGGCATCGGGGTAGGCCTTTCGCAGCAGGCGCTCGATGGCACGCGCCTGCGTCTTCAGCTCGCCTCCTCGGAGAACTTTCGGGCGCCTGGCGGCCTTCTTCTTTTTCGGAGCCACAGCCTTCACGCGGATGGTGCCGCTCAGCCCGGGGTTAATCCTCGACGCCGGCGAACGACGACAGCCGGTCGATCAGCGCGTGGAGCTGCTTTTCGGTGAGGTCGATCTCCTGCGCGGCGCCTTCGACGTCGAGGAGGCCGGCCCGCATGGATATCGCGACTTGGTTCAGGTAGCGGATCTTCGCGAGGATCTCGTCGGTCGCCTTGCGCAGTCCGTGAAAGCGGCGCTTCTCGGAGAGCGCGCGGCGATGGCGCTTGACCAGCTCGTCCGCCGTGAGGCGCTTCGCAAGCGCGAGTGCCTCATCCTTCGTGCGGCCGGGCAGCGCGCCGCGGTCGGGCAGGCCGAGATCGTCCCACGCCTCATCGGCGAACCAGAGGCGCCCCACGTACTCCACGCCGTCGAAGCCGACGCGGCACGACACGTTGTAGCGTCGGCCGTCGCTTTCGATCGTCGCGATATGGGGCTGCGTGATTTCGTCGTAGGTGGACATTACAGGATGCAGGATGCAGAAAAGGAATGCAGGTTGCGGAGACTATACTGTGGCCGTGCGCCGCAAAAACCTCCTCAGAGCTGAGAACAGCTTCACAGGTTGTTCAACATACGGTACGTGACCGCAGTCATCCAGCGGTACGAACGCCGCATTCAGCGATTTCGCGATGGATTCGGAGCTTGCCAGCGGGATGGGATCCTGGCGGCCGTGGACGACGATGGCGGGGCAGTGCACGGCGGTGAGGTCGCTCGTGAGATCGAAGTCGCCGAGGCTCGCCCAGACGGATTGCTGCACGCGTCCGGTTACACGGAATGGCGTCAGGTCGGTGGCGCGATCCGGGTCGGCGAAATAGCCGGCGACACTCAGCTCGAACGCCCGCTGCCGGTATGCGACGGGATCGCTCTCCTTGAGGCCGGAAGCCGCGAGTTCGGCGCGAAGCGTCTGGATAGCCGGGCCTGCCTGCCGCCGCGCGAACTCGGCCTCGAAGCTCGCACGATACACGCTCGAGACGGGCGCCGGATCGATCAGGGCCAGCCGCGTGGGTGCCGGCGCCATGCGCCCGCCCGCCGCCTCGCGGGCGTACAGCAGCGCGAGGAGTCCGCCCCACGAATAGCCGATCATCGACAGCGGATCGATGGCGAGTTCCGTTATGACGTGCGCGAGGTCGTTCACCTGCGTCTCCCACGTCACCATCGTCGGCACGCTCTCCTTCGATCGCCCGCCACCGCGCTGATCGTAGAAGATCAGCTCGAACTCGGGTGTGAGGGCGAGCATCTGCGGGAGGAGATACGCATGATCCGCGCCGGGGCCGCCGTGCAGCACGAGCAGTCTTTCCCTCGGTGCGCCAGCCGGCCCGTACGCGCACCAGTACAACGGGACGTCCGTCGACTGCGTGAAGCCCTCGGCGCGCGGCGCCGGAATGGGCGCAGGCGCCATGGTCTCGTCTCCCCTACTGGGCGACGTTCGTCTTCACGCCGTCCGGCGCCTTGTACACCACGCCGTTCTTCATGACGAACGACGCGCGCTCCAGCACCGTGATGTCCTTCAGCGGATCGCCGGGCACCGCGACGACGTCGGCGAACTTTCCGGCCGCGAGGGTGCCGAGCCGGTCGTCCCAGCCGAGCAGCTTCGCGGCGCTCGACGTGCCGGCGACGATCGACTGCATCGGGGAAAGCCCGCCCCACTGCACCATGAGGGTGAACTCATGGCCGTTCGTGCCGTGCGCGCCGACGCCCGCGTCGGTGCCGAGTGCGATCTGCACGTTGTACTTCCGCGCGTATTCGCCGGCGTGTCGCATCGCGGCCGCGGCGGCGAGCCCCTTTTCGGCGCGCAGTCCCTTCAGCACTCCCGACTTCACCGCCTTCTCCACGGCTTCGCCCGCGCTGTACGTCGGAACGAGGAACGTGTGGTGCTCGGCCATGAGCTTCGCGGCCTCGTCGTCGAGGAACGAGCCGTGCTCGATGCTCGCCACTCCGGCCCGGGTCGCGATCTTGATTCCCTCCGCGCCGTGCGCATGCGCGGCAACCTTGCGCTCGAGCTTGGTGGCCTCGTCCACCATCGCCTTCAACTCTTCGTACGTGTATTGCGGAACGCCGACCGCGTCGCCCTCGGAGAGCACGCCGCCGGTCGCGCAGGTCTTGATCACATCGGCGCCGTACTTCGCCTGGTAGCGCACCGCGGCGCGCACCTGCTCGGGCCCGTCGGCGATGCCGGTCTTGAAGTCGCCGTCGAACAGGCCGGGCTTGTACCCGTTCTCGTCGCAATGGCCGCCGGTGATGCCGATCGAGTGTGCGGCCGTGCGCATGCGCGGGCCCGGAACGTATCCGCCCTCGATCGCGCGGCGCAGCGAGACGTCGTCGAAGTTCGGCGCGCCCACGTTGCGCACGGTCGTGAAGCCGGCCATGAGCGTCTTGCGCGCGTTCGCGACGCCGATGATCGCCGAGAGGCCGGGCGCGTCCCTCGTCGCCTCCGCATCCTGGCCGGGATCGTCCAGCTCGCGGCCGATGAGATGCACGTGCGCATCGATGAACCCCGGGAGCAGCGTGGCGTCGCCGAGATCGACGCGCCTCGCGCCCGCCGGGATCTTCACGCTCGACTCGGCGCCCACCGCGACGATCCTGTCGTCCGTGACCACCACCACGCCGTTGAGGATCGGTGCCGCGCCGGTGCCGTCGATTACGCGAGCCGCGCGAAGGACCACGGTGCCCGATCCCTTCGCCTCCTGCTGGGCGGCGAGTCCCGCGGACGTTGTCGCGAGCATCGATGCCGCGAAGCCGGCAACGCGGAAGAACGGTGCGGATCGGCGGCTGAACATGACAGGCCTCTTCGGGGTGTAGTGAGGAGCGGCGGTAGGGCGTATGTTACGCTTGCGGGACCCGCAGTGGGAGAGGTGAGTTCGAGTGGGAGGGATGAGTTGGAGAAAGCAGATCTGAGTTTGAGGGGCGAGGGCGAGCGGGAGTCGAGTGGGAGTGCGAGTCGGCGTCTCCCACTCCCACTCAACTCCCACTCAGACTCACTCTCGCCCCTCAAACTCTCACTGAGTTGTCTCCAACTCATCCCTTCCTCTCCACCTCACCTCTCCCACTCAGCGGCGGCACCGTTCCATGGCTGGATGATTACTCAGCTGCGTCATGGATAATTCACTAACTCTCGCCCGCTACTTCGCGCGCCTGGTCTGGCTGCTGGTCCATGAGGGCCAGTCGGTGAACGACCAGAAGGGCGCGTTGCGTGCCGTGGTCACCGTGTCGAAGGACTCGTCGGTGCGCCTCGGCAACAATGCAGGGCGCCTCGCCGTGAACGGGCTGGTCATGCCGCAGGCGCTCACCGGCGTGCAGGAACTGGCCGCGCGGCTCGCCGTCCACAAGATCGAAGAGATCGAGATCGACCAGAGCGCCGCCCCCGCCGAGCTGCTCGCGCTCGCGCGGCTGCTCTCCGTGGAGTCGACGACCTCGTCGGACGCCGCCGATTTCGCGCAGAAGCTTTCCGAGCTGGCGGGGAACACCGTCCGCGTGAAGCGCTCCGCGGTGACGGAGCCCGCGCCGATGCGCACGAGCGACACGCCCTCCGTGGCCGAGGTGGCGCCGGACGAGGTCCAGGCGCGCGTCCCGAGACTGCTCGCGAAGCTGACCGAGCAGCTCGATCCCGTCGCGACGCATCATCTCCTCGACCAGCTCGCCTTCCTGGCCGAGCAGGCGACGCGCGAGGGGCGAACACCCGACGTGGCGGCGATTCTCAGCCCGCTGCTCGACCGCGAGGCCGCGATCACCGATCCCGACGCGCGGCGAGTGTTCCTCGTGACCATCCGGCGTCTCATGAAGCCGACGATCCTGCGGCCCATCGCGGTGCTGCTGGTGACGCACCCCGCCACGTCGTCGCGCACGGAGCGCATCCTCCAGCGCGTCGGGCAGGACGGCGTGGACTCGGTGGTCGATCAGTATGCGAGTTCGCGGTCGGTGTCGGAGCGGCGGATCTATCGTGAGGTGCTCTCGCGCCTGCCGCTGACCCGTGAAGCACTGGTGCAGATGCTGGCGGATCCGCGCTGGTTCATCGTGCGGCGGGCCGCCGAGCTCCTGGGCGAGATGGGAGCGGAAGAAGCCGAACGTCCGCTCGCCGAGCTCCTTCGGCATGACGATGAGCGGGTGCGCAGGGCGGTGACGCGCGCGCTCTCGCGCATCGAGAGCGCGTTCACGCTCGACGCGGTGGCGCGCGCCGTTGTGGATTCGTCGCCGTCGGTGCGGCTCGAAGCGGTGGCCGGCCTGGCGTCGCGAAAGGGCGGGCGTGCCGGGGCGCTGCTCGCAAACGCGATCGACGGCGAGGGCGAGCAGGAGGTGCAGTACGCGATCCTGAGCGCGCTCGGCCGCGTCGCGACGCCCGAAGCCGTGCAGAAACTGTCGAAGGCGGCCGAAGCCGCGAGCGGCCTGTTCGCCTCGCGAAAGAACATCGGCCTTCGCGTTGCAGCGGTGCACGCATTGGGAGAGGCGCGCACGCCCGGCGCGCTGACCGCGCTGCAGGGACTGGTGCACGACAAGGACAAGGACGTGAAGAAAGCGGTGGCGAAGACGTTGTTGCTCGTGCGCGGCACCGCCGCCTGACGCCGCTGTCCACCAACCAACGGATACTTCCAGGAGGTCGCAGTCCGTGACGCTCTTCTACCTCGCGACCGGCCTGCTCGCCGGCGTGCTCTCGGGAATCTTCGGCATCGGCGGCGGACTCCTCATCGTTCCCGCGCTGATCTTCTTCGCAAAGATGACGCAGCGCACCGCGGTCGGAACTTCGCTCGGCGCGCTGCTGCTCCCGGTCGGCGCGCTCGGCGTCTACGCGTACTGGCGCGCGGGCGACGTGAACCTGAAGGCGGCGGCCTGGATCGCGCTCGGCATGTTCCTCGGCGCGTACGGCGGCGCGACCTTCGCACAGGTGGTCAGTGAGTCGTTGCTGAAGCGGGTGTTCGCGGTGCTGCTGGTGTTCGTCGCCGGCCGTCTCTGGATGACGAGCTGACGCGCATCACTTCGCCTCGTACACCATCTTGCCGCCGACCCAGGTGGAGAGGACGCGCGTGGCGAGGATCGACTCGACCGGTGCGCGCATGATGTCCTGGTCGAGCACCACGAAGTCGGCGTACTTGCCCGGCGTGAGAGAGCCGAGGTCGTGCTCCTGGAACGCGGCGAACGCGGGCCAGATCGTCATCGACTTGAGCGCCTCGTCGCGCGTCATGACCTGCTCGGGCTGCCAGCCGCCCGGCGGATAGTTGTTCGCGTCCTGTCTCGAGACGGCGGCGTGAAACGAGATGAGCGGGTTCACGCGCTCCACCGGAAAGTCGCTGCCGTTGGGAATCACGATGCCGGTGTTGAGGAGCGAGCGCCATGGATACGCTTCGACGAGACGCGAAGCGCCGAGGCGCGTGCCGACCCAGTACATGTCGCTCGACTGGTGGCTCGCCTGCATCGAAGGGATGACGCCGAGCTTCGCGAAGCGCGGGATGTCGGCGTAGTGCAGGTTCTGCGCGTGCTCGATGCGGAACCGGTGATCGGCCACGGGAACGGCGGCAAGCGCCGCCTCGTACGCATCGAGCGCCACGCGGTTGCCGCGGTCGCCGATCGCGTGAATGCACACCTGGAATCCGGCGCGCAGTGCGCGCGTCGCGACGTCCTGCAGGTGCGCCTGAGTCGAGATGAGGAGTCCCGTGTTGCCGGGATCGTCGCTGTACGGCTCGAGGAGCGCCGCTCCGCGCGAACCCATCGCGCCGTCGGCGTAGAGCTTGATGCTGCGGATCCAGAGGGTGCCGCCGTACAGGGCGCTCTGCGGCCCGCGAGCGAACGCCCTCGCGACCGCGGCCGAGTCGTCGCCGATCATCGCGTAGATCCGCGAGTTGAGTTCGCCCGCGCGGCCGAGTTCCTCGTAAATGTCGAGTACGCCCTGCCCTTCGCCTGCGTCGTGCACTCCGGTGAGTCCCCAGCGCTGCGTTTCCGCGATCGCGTTCACGACCTCGCGCTTCAGTTCTTCGCGCGACGGCCTCGGCACGGCGCGCTGCATGATGCCCTGCGCGTTGTCGACGAACACGCCGCTCGGGCTCCCGTCGGCGAGGTGCTCGATGCGGCCGCCGGCGGGATCCTTCGTCGCTGCCGCCACTCCGGCCGCGTCCATCGCCTTCCTGTTCGCGAGGTTCGCGTGGCCGTCTACCCTCTCGAGCAGAACCGGGTTGTCCGGAACCGCGGCCGTGAGTTGCACGTGCGACGGAAAGCGCGTGTCGGCCCAGCGGTTCTGATCCCAGCCGCGACCCGTGACCCACACGCCGGGCGCCACGGTCTTCGCCTTGGCCGCGACGCGCGCGATGATCTCGTCGTAGCTCGACGCGCCGGTGAGGTCCACGATCGCGAGCGCGGTGCCGAGCCCCGAGACGTGGCCGTGCGCATCCACCATGCCGGGGATGACGGTGCGGCCGCCGAGGTCGAGCATTCGCGTTTGCGGTCCCTTGAGCGAAAGCGCTCCGCGAGCGTTGCCGACGAACGCCACGCGGCCGCCGCGCACGGCGAACGCCTCCACCACTGGACGCGAATCGTCCACCGTATAGATGCGCGCGTTGGTGACGATGAGATCGGCCGGCGCCTGCGGAGCGGCGGTTTGTCCGGCGAGCGGCGCAGCGGCGAATGCGAGGGCGAGTGCGGTGCGGAGGGAGCGATGCATGATGGCCGTGGGTGAAGAAGTTGAGTAGCAAACTATGAACAGGAACGAGCGACGTGTGAGGGGCGATCTGGCGAAGGGCGAGCTGTGAGGAGTGAGGACAACGTCGTGCTCGTCGCCCCTCACTCGTTGCTCTTCACCAAGTCGCCTCTCACCCGTCGCTCGTTGCCCTTCTTACTGTTGCCGCGTGCTCAGCCACTTCGCGCGGAACGCGAGCTGCTGGTCGGTGGGATTCATCCCCGCCTCCTCGAACGTGACCACCTGAAGCGCAGGATTCTCCGCGACCGTCACGAGCGCCTCACGCCGGCCCGCGCGGCTCTCAAACCCGATGTTCACCTTGTCGCCCGGCTTGTGCGATGAAATGGCGGCGCGGAATTCCGTCTCCGCGCTCACGGCCTTGCCATCCACCGCGATGATCCGGTCGCCGCGCTCGAGGCCCGCGTCGTAGATCGGGGACCCGACGAGCGGATTGGAATTGATCGTGAGCGTCGGGGAACCCTGATTGGGGAGCGCCGGCCTGAACTGAAAATCGCCGATCCAGGGCGCGCCGGACTGCGCTCTGCGAACGAGGATGCCGGCGTTCTCGAGCAGCTTCGGGTAGTCCGGCAGCTCGTGCCCGGCGATGTAGCGCTTCCAGAAATCCCACGCCCACGCGGAGTCACCCGACGCGGTCGCGAGCGAGCGCCTCGCGTCGTCGAGCGTGTACGGAATCTCCGGCTTGCCGTGATTCTTCCACATCGTGCGCATGAAATCATCGAGCGTCCTGCCGCCGCGCGATCGCAGCGAGAGGTCGATCGCGAGCGCGATGCCCGCGCCGTAGGTGTAGTAAGAAATGAAGATGTTCCCGCGATTCTGCGGATCGATCGACACCGCCGCATCGGTGAACGGCGCCTGCTGGCTCATGCCGATCGGCCCGAAATATCGGCGCCCCGGCGCGTTGGTGACGGCGTTCACGGTTCCGCTGAGACTGCGCACGAACGCGCTGCGCTGCGTCACGCCCGAGCGCGCCTCGAGCAGCGGGCCGTAGTACTGCGTGAAGCCCTCCGCGATCCACAGCTCGCCGGAGAGATTCGCGCGATCGTAGTCGAACGGCTCGAGCGTCGCCGGCCGGATGCGCTTGACGTTCCACGCGTGGAAGAACTCGTGCGCCACCGTGCCGAGCTCGCGCAGCGCGCTCGCGCCCATGCTCGCGCCGCCCGTCACGCTCGTCGAATTGCGATGCTCCATGCCGTCGCCGTTGCAGCTCGGGCGATAGCATGCGACGAACGTGTACGTGCCGAAGTCGAACGCCGGGAATTCGCCGAACACGGCGGCGGCTTCGCGCGCGATCTTCTGCGCGCCGGCTGCGTATTCATCGATGGTCGCCGCGGGCGCGGGATCGTCCACCGCCGCGCGGAACGTCAGCGTCTTCCCGCCGCTCGTCTCGGTCCACTCGCGCCATTGGATCGCGCCGACGTGCGTGGGACTGTCGAACAGATACTGCATGCCCGGCGCCGTGAACGTCTCCGGGTTCGACGTCGGCACGAGCTGCGTCGCGATCGTCCATGCCGGATTGGGCCGATGAATGGTGACGCTCACCGGACGCTGCTCGAGTCCGCGCGCGTAAAGGAACGTTCCCTGAGGCTGGATGTGCGCCTGCACCGCGTCGAATCCGGGATACGTGCCGTCCGCGCGGTCGGCGAACAGCGTGTACGTGACGGTCACGGTGCCGTCGTGTCCGGCCACGTCCCAACCGTACGGATCCGGCCGCGTCACCACGAGTTGGCGTCCCTTCGAGTCCACGGCCTTCAGGGCATAGACGTTCTTCGCGAACTCGTGCAGCGCGTAGCGGCCCGTCGAGCTGCGCGCCATGCGCGTGTGCAGCGTGCCGGGCGGCACCGAAGTGAACACCGCCGTCACCTCGGCTTCGTGGTGCACGATATTCGGAAACGAGATCTCGTACAGGATCACCGGGCCCTTGTTTCCCTGTTCGACGGGATGGAGCTGCGCGAACGCGGCGCGCGCCGAGGTGGTCGCGGCGAATGCTGCGAGGGCGAACGCAGCGAGAGTCCTGGTGAATCGCATTTGATTGGATGGCAGAAGGCAGACGGCGGACGACGGTTGGGACGTCAGAGGGCGGACGGCAGCAAACTGCGGCTACGACGAGGGCTCGCTCGCCGAGTGGCCCTCGTCGATCGGCGCGGTGTCGCGCAGGTCTTTCAGGATCTCGATCGCGCCCATGTGCAGCGCGACGTCGCCGAGCACGCGGCCCTCGGGGACGAGCGACGCACGCTGAAGACATATGAACTTTCCGGTCTGCGAGCCGATGTAGTCGCTGAGGCGCTGCCGCGCGGCCGCGCTCACGAATCCGTGCAGGATCCTGCCGCCGAGGAGGGTGGCTTCCACGTTGCGCTCCTCGACGCCCGAAGTCGGCGCGGTCGCGATCTGCACATCGTGGTCCGGGGCCGTCGCCATGATGATGTGTTCGGACTGCACGATGACGTGCCCGGGCGCCTCGTTGAGCTTCGGGCGGTGCGCCCGCGTGACGTTCATCCAGCCGCCGCGGCGGCCGTTGAGGTACGGAACGAGCGCCTGATCCTCGCCGATGAGGATGTGGCCTTCGACCATTGTGCCGTCGCGCAGGACCAGGTGGACTCGGCGCGACTGCGCCTGGCGGACTCGTGTCGTAGGAGAGGTCACAGGTTGGTTGATGAGGGGCGTCTGGCGACGCGATAGAGTGGCACGGCCAAGAGGAGCACATACATGGCGATCGCGACGATCGCATTCTCCGTGACCGACGTCACGCCGTCGCCCATCCAGTGCGTGATGTTGATGAAGTCGTCCTTGCGGAGCGCCTGCAACGCGGCGATGCCCACGCCGAGAATCGCGCCGCCCGCGATGAGTCCGGACGAGAAGAGCACGCCCGGTCCCGAGTCGCCGGTGTCGGCCTTCTTGCTGGACGCGGCGGAGCGGCGCTCCACGAGCCAGCGTACGATGCCGCCCATGAAGATCGTCGCCGAGGTGGAGATCGGGAGGTACGTGCCCACCGCGACGGCGAGCGACGGAAGTCCGAGAATCTCCATCACCACCGCGATGAACGCGCCGATGAGGATCAGGCCCCACGGCAGCTTCTGCGTGAGTATTCCGTCGACGACCAGCGCCATGATCTGCGCCTTCGGCGAGTCGAGCTTCTGCACGTGGCGGCCGCTGTAGTCCGTCTCCTCGCGTCCGCCGATGCCGGGATCCACGAAGTACGCGATTCGTCCCGCATCGCTCACGAGGTACCGGCCGGCCGGCGCGTCGCCCGTGCGCTCGAACAGATGGCCGACCTTGTATGAGGTGCCGGCGATCGTCATCGGTTCGCTCTCGAAATTCGCGACCTGCACGCCGGGATAGTCGCGCACGACGATGGTGGTCTTCGCGTTGTTCAGGAAGGCGATCATGCCGCCGATCATGATGGCGGACGTCGTCACGCCGAAGAGCAGGGCGACCTGTTGGCGCATGGGTGTCGCGCCGACGAGGTAGCCGGTCTTCAGGTCCTGCGACGTCGCCGCGCCCACCGCCGCCGCGATGCAGACCACGCCGCCGATCGAGAGCGCGAGCACGCGATGCTCGATCCCCGTCCAGCCGACGGCGAGAAAAATCAGCGACGTCATCAGGACCGCCGCGACCGTCATGCCGGAAATCGGATTGGACGACGCGCCAATTTGGCCGCAGATGCGGCTCGACACCGACACGAACAGGAAGGCAAAGATCACCGCGAGGATCGCGCCGGGAACGTTGATGCCGATCTGCGGCAGCGTCACCATCGCGATCATGAGCGCGACGATTCCTCCGACGACATAGATCATCGGAATCTCGCGCTCGGTCCGCTTGACCGACGCGGCGCCCTTGGCTCCGCGAATGTCGCCGAAGCCCGCGATCATCGCCTGCCAGATCATCGGCATCGCGCGAGCGAGCGAGATGAGTCCCGCCGCGGTGACCGCGCCCGCCCCGATATAAAAGACGTAGTTCGCGCGGACCTGCATCGGCGACATCGTGTTGATCAGGACCGTCGCGGGAAAGATGGGCGCGGTGAGCCCCGCGCCGAACAGCTTGATCGCGGGGATGAGCACGAAGAACGAGAGCACGCCGCCCGCGAACAGATATCCGCCGACCTTCGGTCCGATGATGTAACCGACGCCCGTGAGTTCGGGGCTGACCTCGGCCCGAAATTCTCCGATCAGCTCCGTCTTTCCCGCGGGCAGCATGCGCTGGAAAATTTTCGCGGGCACCTCGGCCCACAGGTGCATGCCGCCGTTCAGGAACTTGTAGAGCGCGCCGAGCCCAAAGCCCAGGAACACCGTGCGCGCCTGCACGCCGCGTTCCTCGCCGACGATGAGCACCTCGGCGCACGCCGTGCCCTCGGGGTACTTCAGCGTGGCGTGCTCCTTCACGATCAGCGACCGCCGCAGCGGGATCATCAGCAGCACGCCGAGAAGCCCGCCGACGATGGAAATGGCAGCGACCTTGGACCACGGCAACGCGTAGCCGAGCAGCAGGAGCGCCGGGAGCGTGAAGACGACGCCGGCGGCAACCGATTCGCCGGCCGAGCCGGTCGTCTGCACGATATTGTTGCGCAGGATCTGCGGCTCGGTGTTTCCCATCGCGCGCGTGATGGAGCGGAAGATCGTGATCGAGAGCACCGCGATGGGGATCGAGGCGCTGACGGTGAGTCCGACCTTCAGGGCGAGGTACACGCTCGACGCCGCGAAGACCAGGCCGAGGATGCACCCGAGGACGACTGCGCCGACGGTCATCTCGGTGAGAGATTTCTCGGCGGCGACGTAGGGTTGATGAGGTGGGCTCATGCCCTGAATATGCGAACAGGTGCCTGAGGTGGTTAGTTAAGCCAACTACCAATAACCAACGACCAATGACTGTCTACCTGCGGTTTGCCGCCATCGCGCTCGTTCCGCTCCTCGTGGGCGCCCAGTCCCGCCCCGCCGCCCCGCGCTCCGCGGCGATCTCCGACGTCCGCTACGCCGTCACCTTCAAGGCCCTCCAGGGCATCGAGCGCGGCGTCGACGTCTCGATGTCGTTCACCGCGACCGGCAAGGAGCCCGTGCTCCTCTCGCTCCCGATCTGGACACCGGGCAACTACGAGGTCAGTTGGTTTGCCCGCAACGTCTCGCGGTTCGGCGCGACCTCGCGCGGCAAGCCGCTCACGTGGGACAAGTCCACGCCGAACACCTGGCGCATCGTCACCGACAACGGCGGGCCCGTCACCGTGGAATTCCATTACAAGGCGGACACCCTCGACAATGCGCAGAGCTGGGCACGTGAGGATTTCCTGCTCTTCAACGGGACGAACCTTTTCCTGTATCCCGAGGGACGCGCGCTCGACTTTCCCGCGACCGTCACCGTGCAGACGGAAGATTCCTGGCGCGTGATCACCGGCATGACCCAGACCGGCGCGCGTGCGTGGAGCGCGCCGAGCTACCACGAGCTCGTCGACCATCCGTTCTTCGTCGGGAAATTCGACATCGACAGCGCGCAAGTCGCCGGTGTGTGGATGCGCTTCTCCTCGTATCCCTCCGGCTCGGTGAAGCCGGCGCAGCGCACCAGACTGTTGGAGCAGATGGCGCGCGCGATTCCGACCGAGGTGTCGGTGTTCGCCGACCGGCCATGGTCGCGATACGACATCATGCAGATCGCCGACTCGTCCTCACCGGGCATGAGCGCGCTCGAGCACGAGAACTCGAACGTCGGCGTGATCGGCGCCGGCTACGTCGACGAGGAGTTCGTGCCCTCGGTGTATGCGCACGAAATCTTCCACTCGTGGAACGTGAAGCGTCTGCGGCCGCTCGACATGTGGCCGTACCGCTACGAGATGATGCAGCCGACCGCCTGGCTCTGGGTGAGCGAGGGAATCACGGACTATTACGCGGATCTCGCGCTCGTGCGCGGCGGCGTCATCAACGCGACGGGATTTCTCGGAAAGACCGAGACCAAGATGGACCATGTCGACAAGACCGTGCCTATCGCGCTCACCGACGCGTCGCTCCAGGCGTGGATCCACATGACCGACGGCACGCAGGACATCTATTACGACAAGGGATCGCTCGCGGGCCTCGCGCTCGACATCATGATCCGCGACGCGACCGACAACGCCGCCAGCCTCGACGGCGTCATGCGCTCGCTGTACGCCGCCGATTACAAGACCGGCAAGGGCTTCACGCCTGCCGAGTGGTGGGGCGCCGTCTCGCGAGCGGCGAAGGGCGCGAACGTGGCGGAATTCAACGATAAGTACGTCGACGGACGCGAGCGCTATCCGTGGGACCAATGGCTCGCCAGGGCCGGCTGGCGGCTCCACACCGACACGCTGCACCAGCCGCGCATGGGCGTGAGCTTCCAGAAGGACAGCGCGGGGCTTCTCGTGGTGCTCATCGAGCCGGGTAGCATGTCGGCGACCGCGGGCATCAAGCCGGGCGACGTCGTCACGTCGATCGACGGCATTGCGACCACCAACCCGGCGTGGGAGGGGTGGCGCCAGAAGTTCGCCCTGCGCGAAAGCGCGCCCATCGAGATCAGGCTCATTCGCGACGGCGCGGCGATGACGATCCACCCGCTCGTGAAGTTCGCGCTGCTGATCGACCGGAAGCTGGAGCCCGATCCCGGTGCATCGGACAAAGCGAAACGAATTCGCGAGGGAATTCTCAAGGGAGTAACGGCAGGGGCGAGGCCCTGACATCGTTCAGTTTCTACGGCCTGATTTTCTTGTACGACTCGATCAACGTCGAATCTCTCCCGGCAAGCGGCGCGCGCACCGCCATCTCCCGCTCGATCTCATCCATCTCCCGCGGCGCGCCCGACGTGATGCGGTCGAATCCGGCCGCCGTGACGATGTAGTCGTCCTCGATCCGCACGCCGATGTTCGCGTACTTCCGCACCGCCGGCGCGATCTTCGCGAGGAGCTGCGCGTTGCGCGGCGTGTGCGGGATGATGTCGAGCGTGTTCTCGCGCACGTAGATCCCCGGCTCGATCGTGAACGCGCTCCCCACACCGTAGTGCCCCGTCTTGCTCAACTGGTCCACGTCGTGCACGTCCAGCCCGATCGGATGGCTCAGCGCGTGCATGTAATACAGACGGTACTGGAAGCAACTGTCGCCGCCCGCGCAGCCGTCGATTTTCGCGTCGGCCGACTCGATCAGTCCGAGCCGCGCGAGCCCCGCCTTGATCACGGCCGTCGCCGAATCGCTCGACGCCTTGACGGGCGCGCCGGCCTTCACCTGCCGCTCACCGGCCTGCTGCGCGTCGTACACGATCTGATAGATCTCGCGCTGCTCCGGCGAATACCTGCCGTTTACCGGCACCGTGCGTGTGAGATCCGCGGAATAGCCGCCGTAGCTCGCGGCCATGTCCATGTTGAGCACGTCACCCGACTGCATGAAGCGGTCGTTCGCGTTGTAGTGCAGCGTGGTGGAGTTCGGGCCCGAGCCGACGATGGAGCCGTAGGCGGGACCGTCCGCGCCGTTGCGGCGGAACGTGTACTCCGCGAGCGCCTGAATCTCGAATTCCGCCATGCCCGGCGCGATCGCGTGCAATACTTCGTTGTGCGCCATCGCGCTGATCCTCGCCGCCGTTCGCAGCAATTCCAACTCGGCCGGCGACTTCGTCCCGCGCAGATGCGCCACCTGCGCCGTCGCATCCAGCACCTTCAAGCCGGTGTTGGCCGCTTTCAGCGAATCGATCACCTTGTGCAGCGTCGTCGCGTCGCGTCCCTCGAGGCCGAGCTTGTCTCCGACGCCGGCCACGCCGAGCCGTTTTCCCGTCCAGACCTCCTGCGAGGGATCCTTTGGCTGAACGAACAGCAACGCGCGGTCGTTCCCACCCTTGTGCACGATCACCAGCGCGGCGTCGGGTTCGAGGAATCCGGTCAGGTAGTTGAACGTATAGTCCTGCGTGAAGACGTCGTAGTCGTGTTTCGGTTCCGGAGCCCCCGTCACGACGACGATGCCGTCGCCGGGCAGTTCGGTCGAAAGCGCGGTGCGGCGTGCGGCGTATTCGGCCTGTGTGATCTGCGCGAGTGCCGGCGCGGCGGCGAGCGAAAGCAGCGAGAAGAGCCGTGTGAGTCTCACGCGCGCCTCGAGTGCGGGTTGTGCGCAGGTTCGGTAATGCGGTCGTTGCCTGAAAGCTGTCAGCCGGTAGCGGTCAGGTGACAGCGTTCAGTTGATACAGTTCAGTCGATACCATTATATCAACGTTGGCCGTGTCGCCGGCGTAGAAAAGTATCCTCTTGGAGCCCCCATCATGCGTTCAAATCCACTCCGCCGCGCTCCGGCAATGGCGCTCGTTCTCGCCCTGCTGGCCGCCGCGATTGCACCTGCGATCGCAAGCGCCCAGGTCACGACACCGAAGGAGTTCTTCGGCCACAATATCGGTGACGACTACTGGCTTCCCACCTACACGCAATTCCTCGCCTACTGGCAGAAGATCGCCAAACAGTCGCCCCGAGCGCACCTCGACACGATCGGCACGAGCGCCGAAGGACGGCCTCAGCTCAGCATGGTGGTCTCGAGCCCCGAGAACATAAAGAATCTCGCGCACTACAAGGACATCGCGAAGAAGCTTGCGTACGCCGAGGTCAGCGACGCCGAAGCCCATGCGCTCGCCAAGGAAGGCAAGGCGGTGATGTGGATCGACGGCGGTCTCCACGCCACCGAAGTGCTCGGCGCGAACCAGCTCATCGAGACGAACTACCAGTTCCTTACGATGAACGATGAAGAGACGCTGCGGATCCTGAAGGACGTGATCATCGTGTTCGTGCACGCGAATCCGGACGGCATGGAGCTGATCGCGAACTGGTACAACCAGGAGCCAGATCCGAAGAAGAAGAACATGAATGTCCCGCGCCTCTATCAGAAATACATCGGGCACGACGACAATCGCGACTTCTACATGTCGAACCAGAACGAGACGACGAACATGAACAGGCGGATGTACCTCGAATGGTACCCGCAGATCGTCTACAACCATCACCAGACGGGGCCGGCCGGCGCCGTGATGTTCGCGCCGCCGTTCCGCGACCCGGCGAACTACTTCTTCCACCCCGGTATGATCACCGGGCTCGACATGGTGGGCGCCGCGATCAAGGACCGCATGGTGCGCGAGAACAAGCCCGGCGTCGTGGATCGCTCGCTCTCGTCGTACTCCACGTGGTGGAACGGCGGTCTCCGCACCGAGGCGTACTTCCATAACATGATCGGCATCCTCACGGAATCGATCGGCAACCCGACGCCGATGACGATCCCGTTCGTGCCCGCACGCCTGCTGCGGTTCGCCGACGAGGTCCTGCCGCTGCAGCCGCTCCAGGAGTGGCATTTCCGGCAATCCATCGACTATTCGGTCACCGCGAATCGCGCGCTCCTCGACCTGCTGCAGCGGAACCGGGAGACGATGCTGTTCAACACCTGGAAGATGGGTCACGACGAGATCCAGTGGGGCAGCGAGGATAATTGGATCGTGACACCGAAGGTGCTCGCTGACGTCGAGGCGAAGGCGGCTGCGGCCGGCGGCGCGGCGGGAGGCGGGCGTGGCGGTCGCGGCGGCGGTGCGCCGGCCGGCGCTCCCGGCGACGTGAACCCCGATATGGCGGCGCAGTTCGGCGGTGGCGCCGCTCCGGCGGCGCTGTATGCCGAGTTCAAGAAGCCCGAGATGCGCATGCCGCGCGGCTACATCATCCCGGCGAACCAGCCCGACTTCCTCACGGCCGAGAAGTTCCTCGTGGCGCTGCAGAAGGTCGGCCTCATCGTGCACCGTGCAAGCGCGCAGTTCACGGTGAATGGCAAGAGCTATCCGGCAGGTTCATATGTGGTGAAGTCTGCGCAGGCGTTCCGTCCGGACGTGCTCGACATGTTCGAACCGCAGGACCATCCGAACGATTTCAAGTATCCGGGCGCGCCGCCGACCCGTCCGTACGACAACGCGGGGTGGACGCTCGCGCTGCAGATGGGTGTGAAGTTCGACCGAGTGCTCGAAGCGTTCGACGGACCGTTCGTGAAGCTCGATCCGCTCAAGGATCGCATCAAGCCGTCTCCGACCACCGTCGCGACGACGGGCGCAGGCTGGACGCTCTCACCAAAGGTGAATGATTCGTACCACGCCCTGAGCCGTCTGTGGGCGGCGGGCGCGGACGTATACCGCCTGCAGCACTCGGCGACGATCGGCGGCAAGTCATATCCCGCCGGCACGATGTACGTGCCTCGGAACGCGAAGAGTACGTCCGTTGCGCAGAAGTCCGCTGCGGACATCGGCGTGGAATTCGAGTCGTCCGGCGATCTCGCGTCTGCCGGTGAGAAATTGCCGCCGCTTCGCATCGGGCTGTGGGATCGCTTCGGCGGCTCGATGCCGAGCGGGCAGATGCGCTGGCTGATGGAGCAGTACGAACTGCCGTTCCGCGTGGTGTATCCGCAGGAACTCGATGCGGGCAACCTGCGCTCGAAGTTCGACGTGCTGATCTTCCCCGAGAGTTCGATTCCGGGAACCGGCGTCGGGCGTGGCGGTCGTGGCGGCGGAGGTGGCGGCCGCGGCGGCGTGCAGGACACGACCGCGATTCCCGCGGAGTTCCGCTCGTGGATCGGCAACGTGTCGGTGGATCGCACGCTCCCGAAGCTGAAGGAGTTCCTGCAGCAGGGCGGGCGCATCGTCGCGATCGGACCGTCGTCGATCAACCTCGCGCAGCAGCTCGGGCTGCCGGTCAGCAATCACCTCGTCGAGCGCACGCCGACGGGAACGGCGGGCTCGCCGCTTCCCGCCGAGAAGTACTACGTGCCCGGCTCGCTGCTCGAGGTGGCGTACGACACCACGCTCGACGCGACGCGCGGGCAGGACTCGCACGGCATCGTGTTCTTCGACAACAGCCCGGTGATGCGGCTCGGGCCGGATGCGGAGCTGAAGGGCGTGAAGCCGGTCGCGTGGTTCGAGAACGCCACACCGCTGCGCAGCGGGTGGGCGTGGGGGCAGAACTACCTCGACGGCGGGGTGGTGATGGCGGAGGCCAAGTACGGTCAGGGGACCGTGTACCTCTT
>DATCGM010000014.1:0-32779 GCA_036508915.1 Gemmatimonadaceae bacterium | reverse complement strand
TGGGTGAATCCGTACCATCACGAGCTGTGGGACTACAACATCGGCGTGGCGGAAGAGCTGGTGAAGATGGGCTTCAGCGAGATTCAGTTCGATTACATCCGGTTTCCCGAACCGTATGCGTCGCTACCGACACAGGTCTTTCCGGACCGCAAGGGCGTTTCGAAGCCGGACGTGCTCGCGGCATTCTTGAAGGACGCGACTGGCCGGCTCGACAAGCTCGGCGCGCGGACCACGGCAGACATCTTCGGGCTCGTCACGACGGTGGGCGGGCCGTTGGAGGTCGGACAATGGTGGGAGAAGATCTCACCGAACGTCGACGTCGTGCTGCCGATGGTGTATCCGTCGCACTATCCGCACGGCGATCTGGGATTGGCCGTTCCGAACGCCGAGCCGTACAAGGTTCTGAAGATCTCGTTGAGCAAGGCGAAGGAGCGGGATCAGAAGCTCGGCATCAAGACACCGGAGCATGTGCGGCCGTGGCTGCAGGCGTTCACGCTCGGCAAGCCGGCATATGGGCCGGCCGAGATCGAGGCGCAGAAGAAGGGGGCGTACGACGCGGGCTACGACGGGTGGGTGCTCTGGAATCCTGGCTCGAAGTACGAGCCGTTCCTTCCGGCGCTCGAGAAGACGCTGGTGTCGCGCAAGAAGCCCTGAGAGTCCGGTGCCAGCCGCGGCGGCTTGAAAGGATCAGCGCGATAGCTCCTTGATCCCCTGCACCAACCGGTCCACCTCCTCCTCGTTCGTGTAGCACGCCGCACCCGCGCGCACGAATCCGTCCGCGCCGCGTCCCAGTCGCTCGGCAACCGTGGCAGCGTAGAAGTCTCCATTCGACGCGTAGACGCCGTGCTGCACCAGATGCCGTGCGACGTCTTCCGTGCTGTGGCCACGCAGCGTGAACGACACCGTCGGAGTGCGCGCCGTGCCGGGCGGCGGACCATAGATCGTGACGCCATCGATCGCAATGAGACCATCCCAGAGCCGCGCGAGCAGTGCCTCACCGCGCGCGTGCAGTGCGCCAAACGCGCGCGCCAGGCGCTCGCGTCGCGCGCCACTCTCCCCTCCCATCGATGCGATGTAGTTCACCGCTGCCGCCGCGCCGACGATGCCTTCGTGATTCTGCGTCCCGGTCTCCAGCTTCTCCGGCGCGTCCTCTGGTGCCGGGTCGAGCTTGGGGATGTCGAGTGCCTGCACGAGGTCGCGTCGTCCGTAGAGCACACCCGCATGCGGACCGTAGAACTTGTACGATGAGCAGACGAGGAAGTCGCAGCCGATCGCCTGCACGTCGAGCAAGGTGTGCGGCGCGTAGTGCACGGCGTCCACGAACGAGAGGGCGCCAGCCTCGCGAGCCACGGCGCAAACCGCGGCGACGTCGGTGATGGTGCCGAGCGCGTTGGACGCCGCGCCGATCGCGACGAGCCGCGTCCGAGGGCCAATCGCGCGCGCGAGGTCGTCGGGATCGTGGCGAAAGGTCTTCGGATCGAGACGAACGGACCGCACGGTGAGCCCGCGGTCGCGCGCGATGGCGCGCCACGGTGCCACGTTCGCATGATGATCGAGCTCCGTGACGACGATCTCGTCGCCCTCCTTCCAGCCTCGCGCGATCCCGCGCGAGAGATGGAAGGCAATCGTCGTCATGTTGTTCCCGAACGATACGTCGGCTGGCGTCGCATTGAAGAAATCCGCGAACGTGAGGCGCGCGTCCTCGAGCAT
Organism: Gemmatimonadaceae bacterium; assembly: GCA_036508915.1. GTDB lineage: Bacteria > Gemmatimonadota > Gemmatimonadetes > Gemmatimonadales > Gemmatimonadaceae > AG11. Next base: position 31,069 of record DATCGM010000014.1, on the reverse strand, counting down.
CGCGTCGGTCTCGGCGCTGGTGGGATACGCCCAGTGTGTGTTCGCGTTGTGGTGCAGCAGATAGTCGGTCACCGCATCGGCGACCACGCGCGGCACCTGCGTTCCGCCAGGTCCGTCGAAGTAGGCCACGGCGTGGCCATGTTCACGTCGTGCAAGCGCGGGAAAGTCTGCGCGAATCGCGTCGAGGGAGCGGATCATTCGTGACGGGATTGAGGGGAGAGCGAGCGTGAAATGTACCGTCATTGGCGGTGTCACGCGATATTGCAGCATGATCACTCGACTCCGCATCGTCGGTGACGCACGCTCGACGTCGCGCGCCACCCTGCTCATTCTCTTCAGCGCCTGCTGCTTCGGGTCGATCCCGATCCTCATCACGCTGGCGACGGGCAGTGGCGCACGGCTGATCGACGTGCTCGTCTGGCGCTATGCGCTCGCCACGGTGCTTCTCGTGATCGTGAGTGGCGGACTCTCCGCGGTTCGACAGCCGCGACGCCGCGCCATGCCGCTCCTCGTTCTCGCGGGAGGAGGTCAGGCGGCAATCGCATTCGTGAGTCTGTCTGCGCTCAGGTACATCCCTGCCGCGTCGCTCGCCTTTCTCTTCTATACCTATCCCGCCTGGGTCGCGGTGATCTCCGCGTTGCGCGGAACGGAGCGACTCACAGGCGGTCGCGCGGGCGCTCTGCTGCTCTCGCTCGTCGGGCTCGCCCTGATGATCGGGATGCCAGGTTCCGGCGGATTGCATCCGCTGGGCGTCGTGCTGGCGTTGTCGTCGGCTCTACTCTATGCGCTGTACATCCCGATGATCGATCACTTCGGAACGGGACTTCCTCCCGCGGTGACATCCGCGTTCGCCGCCGGCGGAGCGGCGATTGTGCTCATCGCGGCGTCGCTGCTATGGGGCGGCCCGCGCATCGATCTCGCGCCGCTCGCGTGGGCCTCGATCGCAGTGCTCGCCGTCGTGTGCACGGTGATCGCCTTCATCGTCTTCCTGCGCGGTCTTGCCGTCATCGGTCCTGTGCGCACGGCGATCATCAGCACCGTGGAACCGTTCTGGACCGCGCTGCTCGGCAGCGTCGTGCTAGGCCAGCAGTTGGGCCCGCGCACGTTCGCAGGCGGAATGCTCATCGCGGCCGCCGTCGTTGTGCTTCAGGCAGGGCATCGCGGCATGGCGCCTGTACCCGCTGCATAACCCGGCTATTGCCTCGCCAGATCCGCCTCGGCAGCGTGCGCAGGCTCTAGCATCCCGACGATCCCCTGCTCGAGCCACGCATGCTCTCCCGCCAGGACGTGCTGCGACACCTTGTAGATCGCGCCGTCATTCTTTCCGTAGAACCGGTGGAAGTTGACGGCGATGCGCTGGCGTGCTTCGCGACAGAAGAGATCCGCCAGCTCCGTCGCCTCCTGATTGCCTTGCTTCGCCAACATCTGTGCGCGCACGCAGACCGCCGTCATCGCGAAGAGATCGGCGCCGATGTCGACGGCGCGAAAGAGCAGCATCTGCCGCCGCTCGAGCTTCGAACCGAACCGCACCATCGCGTGGAAGAGCGTGCGCCCGAGATGACGCGTCCGGCGCTCCGCCCACCGGAGATGCTTGGCGAGCGCACCGAACTCACCGTACGCCGTGGGCACCGCCCCTTTTCCGAACCAGCGCGCCAGGTACCACGCCGGATAGAACTTCGCGACTCGGCCGAGCGCGGCAACCTTGTCCTTGCCGCTCGAGTCCTTGTCCACGAGAGCGAACGCGGTCTTGAAGTGATGATCCACCGCTTCGCGCGCGATGAACAGCCGCATGATCTCCGATGTTCCCTCAAAGATCAGGTTGATCCGAAAGTCGCGCATCGCTCGCTCAACTGGAATCGCCGGCTCGCCGCGCGCGCGCAGGGAATCAGCTGTCTCGTAGCCGCGTCCTCCGCGGATCTGCAGCGTGTCGTCGATGATGCGCCACCCGGCCTCGGAGTTCCACATCTTCGCGATCGCGGCCTCGAGCCTGATGTCATAATGTCCTCGCTCAGTCAGCGCGACGCAGAGCTCCGCGACAGACTCCATCGCGAACGTATTCGCCGCCATGAGCGCTAGCTTCTGCGCGATCGCTTCGTGCTTCCCGATGGGCTGGCCCCACTGTACCCGCTCGTTGGCCCACGTGCGCGCCACCTGAAGGCACGCCTTCCCGGCGCCGGCACAGCTCGCAGGCAGCGTGAGCCGCCCCGTGTTGAGGGTTACGAGCGCGAGCTTCAGCCCCTTCCCTTCGCCCCAGATGATGTTCTCGCTCGGCACGCGAACGTTCCTGAAGGCGACGACGCCGTTCGCCATCGCCTTGAGCCCCATGAAGCGGCAGCGATGCACGATCTCGACGCCAGGCGCATTCCCCTCGACAATGAACGCCGTGATCTGTTTGCCGCTCTTCCCGTTGACGATTGCATCGGGTGTCCGCGCCATCACCACGAGCAGCTCGGCGCGCGTTCCGTTCGTGCACCAGAGCTTCTCTCCATTCAACGTCCAGTACGTGCCATCTTTGCTCGGCGTCGCCGTGGTGCGCATGTTCGCCGGATCGGAGCCCGCGTCGGTTTCGGTGAGCGCAAAGCCGGAGATTGCGCCCTTCGCGAGCCGGGGAAAGAATCGCTGCTTCTGCTCGGGCGTCCCGAAGAGCATGAGCGGCTGCGGGAGTCCAATGGACTGGTGCGCCGAGAGGAGCGCGGTGAGCGAGCCGTCCTTGCTCGTTACCATCGCCATGGCGTGCGTGTAGCTGGTGTAGGAGAGCCCGAGCCCTCCGTACTCCGTGGGAATCTTGATGCCGAAGGCTCCCATCTCGCGCAGCTCCTGCACGTACTCTTCCGGGATCTCGCCGGTGCGGTCGATCATGTCCGAGTCGACGCGCTCCAGGAAGGCGCGCAGCTTGGCGAAGAACGCCTTCGCGCTCACAGCTTCGGCGGGGTCGTCCTGAACCGGATGAGGATGGATCAGGTCGAGCCGGAATCGGCCGAGAAAGAGCTCACGAACGAAGCTCGGTCCGGACCACTCACTCTCGCGTGCCGCTTCAGCGACGTCGCGGGCTTCCTTCTCGGAGGCGAGACCTGCGGTGTGCTCGGCCATAGGACGCTCGGCTGTTGGGGCGAACCAAAAGCTATTGTGCTGTCGGACAGTCTGACAGTCGGAGTGTCAGACTGTCGTGCGCTCTCGGCGCACGACAATCCCCGCGCCGGCAATCGCGATCAACGCGAAGGAAAACCACTGCATCGCGTAGCCGAGGTGCGGGCCATCGTCGAGGACGGGGAGGTCACGCCGCGCGGGGTGCGCCAGGTCGGTCGTGTCTCCGACCGCGACCAGGTAGAACGACGCGACCGGATACGGGATCTTCGCCGTGAGCTCGGCTCGGCTCACGTGGCGGACCACGCGCGGATGACTCGAGATCGCGAGCCCCGTGTCGGCGCTGATCAGCTCCACGTAGCCCTTCAGGCGCGCGGTCTCGCCCTCACGCCATCTCTTCTGATCCACTGACGCACCGTCGGGGGAATAGACCCATCCCCGATTGACGAGCACGGCGGTGTCGCTCCCCAGGATGTGCACCGGCGTCAACAAATCGACGCCAGGCGAACCGCGCCGCGTGCGGTTGCTGAGGACAAGCTCGTGCGCGTAGTCGTAGCGCCCTTCCACGCTCGCCGCCCGGTAGTGGGCTTGTGCCGTGTCGTGCGGAAGATCCACGAGCGGGAGCGGCGCGCCTCGCTGCTGCTGTTCGATTATCGCGTTTCGGGCTTGCCTCTCGTGAAGGCGGTCGAGCTGCCAGAAGCCGAGACGCATGAAGAGCACTGCCGCGGCAGCGGCGAACACACAAAAAATCAGGATACGACGGGACATGAACTGAAAACTAGCTCAGAACAGTCGGTAGTCGGGGAGTTTTCCTGCAGTTGTTAGTTCAAGTTGACGCAGTGATGAGCTGGTCGTAGACCGCGGCGGCGTAACATCACTCTCTGACGGGGCCGTTGGGAAACAGAACGGCGGAACTGAGGTAGTCCTCGATTCCGCCGTGCCGTCTCGAACGTGTGCCGTGCCGAGATGACCGTACTCCATTAGGAGCTGCGACCAACTCTCAACTCGACAACTTCGACTGACAACTGCTGGAGAACTCCCCCACTGTAAACTGACAACTCAGCGTCGCAGTTAAAATAACGTCATCTGTTCGCCGAGCGATTCGGGCTCCTTCGGCGTCTGTCCGAGCATCCGCTGCAACTCGCGCACACTCTGCGGCGAGTGGCCCGCGAAGTGGTTGTTCACGTAGCCGTAGACCTTCACACGCACCTTCGCGAGTGTGGCGAGCACGCCCGCCCACTGTTCGAGCTCACGCGACCGATCGATCTGGATGCGTGAGTAGTCCACAATGTCGCGATTGCCGCCCATCCATCTGATGTAGGTGAAATCGGCCGTCGGACGCCCCGCGAGCGCGAGCATCTGCTTGCGCGGCACCCATCGCGCGTCCGTGAGGGTCAGCGCCACACCATGCTCGGCGAGGAGTGCGAGCACTCCGTCGTTGATCCACGCGCGCTGCCGAAACTCGATCGCGAACTTGATGTCGCGCGGCAGCGTGGGAAGCATGTTCGCCAGCGCTGGCAGTTCGGCTGGCCCGAAGTCCGGGCCGAGCTGCACGAGCACGGGGCCGAGCTTGGTCCCGAGTTCGCGCGCGCGATCGAAAAACAGTTCGGCGACGTCGGCGCAGTCACGAAGTCGGCGCTCATGCGTGATCTCCTGCGGCAGCTTGAGGGCGAAAGAAAATCCTTCCGGCGTTCGATCGTACCAGCCGCGCACCGTCTTCACCGGCGGCACGGCATAGAACGTCGAGTCGACCTCGACCGTGTCGAAGGCACGCGCGTAGACGGCGAGATAGTCCGCGGGACGCGTCCCCACCGGATAGAAGGGCGCGACCCACGCATCGTAGTTCCAGCCCTGCGTACCGAGGCGGATCCGCGAAGTCATGGAGAGAATCGGCGCTACCGAGCTCATGATGTCAAGCAAGGTTGCCACGAGCGAGCTCGTGAGACTTCGGGCCATCGGTCCCGAACTTGCCATCTTGGGGGAAAGTCTCACTCTCATAATCCGGAGGAATTCGTGGACAATCGTGACAAGATGACAGACTCGACCGATGCACGGATCGAGCGCGCCAAGGATTCCGCACTCGGCAAGCACGATAACAATCCGAGTCACATCGACGAAGCCAGCGAAGCGGTGGGCGGTATCAGCGGCGTGCTCGCGGGCGCAGCGATCGGCTCGATAGCGGGTCCCGTTGGCACAGTCATCGGCGGCGTTGCCGGCGCGATGGGCGGATGGTGGAGCGGCCGTGCGGTCACGGAAGCCGCGAGCACGCTCACGAAGAATGACGACGAGTACTATCGCAGACACTATGAGTCCTCACCGAACCGGCTCGCCGATCGCTCGTACGAGGACGTGCGTCCGGCGTACCACCTCGGACACGTCGCCGCGCACAACCCGGACTACGCGAACAAGAGCTGGAGCGACGTCTCCAGCGACCTGCAGCGCGGTTGGTCCGCCGATCACGCCAGGAAATACGGCGAATGGCCGGCGATGAGCAGCTACGCCGGGGAGGGCTTCACGCGCGGCCGCTCAATGCTCGGTTCCGCGCCGAACAAGACAGTGAAGGCCGGCAAGCGGCTCGGCAACAAGGCCGCAAACTAACGAAACGATGCGGCGCGGCGGGAGTTAAGCCGCGCCGCAATCTGTCTCCGACCGGCCGCCTACTCACGTCGAGCCGAGGCGGCCCAGTTGGCCGTGTCGGCGAGAGCGAGCCGGCTTGCTTCGAGCGAATAGGACGGCTCCCCAATCGTCGAGATGCCTCGCTTGATCAGGTAGCCGCCGAGCGCCAGCTCGAACGCTCCGATTACCAGCGCGCCGATCCACATGTGTCCGTTCACCGCTCGCCCAATGAGGGTGACGAGAAAGATCGTGACGGCGACGAACATCACGACCGCGACACCGAACGCGAGCGTCATCCAGACGACGCCGCGGGTCGCGAGATGGATGCTGTCCGTCGCCTCGATTTTCGCGAGACGCACCTCGTCGCTGACGAGACGCTTCGAGTCGTCGCTGAGGCGACGGATGAGGTCGGGAATTCCCGTATCGGGATCAGTCATGATCGGGCGGGCGGACACGGGCTCCTCCTCCTTCAGATGGGTGCTGCAGGCGGGGATGAGCGCAAGCTCCGTTCCTGTCGCTTACGTGCTCAGAGGACCGCTCACTCCCCGATGGCCTCCACGAACACCTGCTCCGCCAATCCGACACCGATCGCGCGCGTCGCCCCGCCGCCCGCGTCGTCGACCCACAGGGTGATCGGCCCACCGAATGGCGCCTTGTCGAGAATGCGAACCAGCGCGCCCGGCCTGATGCCAAGCTCAGCCAGATAGCGCAGTCGCTCGGCATCCTCATCCTCCACGCGTCGGACGCGCAGACGCTCGCCCTGGCCGACCTCCGCGAGCGTGCGAAGCGTCGCCTCTTCCACGCTGCCATCGCGCGTGGGGATCGGCGCGCCGTGCGGGTCCTGCGCCGGATCGCCGAGTGCCGCTGCCATGCGCTCGATCAACTCTTCAGATGCGGCGTGCTCGAGCTGTTCCGCTTCTTCGTGTACCCGATCCCACGGGTAGCCGAGCACTTCGGTGAGGTAGCACTCGAGAATGCGGTGGCGACGCAAGGTGCGCAGCGCGGCTCGGCGTCCGTCGCTCGTGAGGCGCACGCCGCGATACGGCTCGTGCGTGATCAGACCCTGGTCGGCGAGGCGACGCACCATCCCGCTCACCGATGCCGGCGCGACGCCCAGGCGAAGCGCGATGTCGTTCGTCGTCGCCGGCTCGCCGACGCGCTCGAGATCGTAGATCGCCTTGAGATAGTCCTCAACCGGACCGCTGAGCAGTACAGCCGAGCTGTCCATCTCAGTCAGGTTTCTTCTGGCCAGCGCGAACGAGCAGAATTGGTATCGAAGTACTATGCCGCACTTCGTGAATCGTGCTGCCATGAATCAAATCGCCGAACAGCCTGTGGCCGTGGCTGGTCATCGCGATGAGGCTGCACTTTTCGCTTTCGGCGGTTTTGAGAATTTCCTTGGCGGGATCGCCCAGCGCGAGGAGCATGGCCACCGTCAATCCCTGAGAGCGCAAGCGCGCCGCGATCGTTTCGAGATAGGCGCGGTCGATCTTCATTTCCTCGGACTCGGCGAGCTGGAACAGGTTGAAATTGCGCGCCGCCCAACCATCGGCGACGTGCAGGAGCAACACTTCCGAGCCGAGACGGCGGGCCATTTCCGCAACGTGCGGGATGATGGCTTCATCCGCCGGACCGTTTTCGAGGGCCATCAGGATTCGTCTATACATGAGATTCGCGTCCGTCGGCGTGGCTCATCCACCGACGATGATCCGCCAACTTGCCTTGAGCGCCTCCGGCAGCGTCCAGATATCCATCACGGTGATCACGATGGCGCTGGCCCAACCGAGCGTGAGCAGGATCCAGCCGTTGCGCCATTGACCCATGATTCTGCGCGACGACGTGAATTGCAAGAGTGGGAACATGGCGAACGGCAGGACCAGGCAGAGGAAGGTCTGGCTCAGATTCACGAGATCGGTGACGCTGCCGCTGCCGCGGATGCTGATGATCACGATGGCGGGGATCACGGCGAGGAGGCGCGAGATCATGCGGCGCAGCCACGGGCGGATACGCCAGTTCATGAAGCCTTCCATGACGACCTGCCCGGCGAGCGTGCCGGTGATGGTGCTGCTCTGGCCGCTGGCGAGCAGCGCCACGGCGAACAGGGTGCTGGCGGCCGTCGTGCCGAGCAGCGGCGCCAGCGTCAGGTGCGCGATGCGGATCCAGTCGCCGTCAGGACTGAACGTGATCACCTGCCCGCCCGCCACGACGACGCTCGCCTTGCCGTAGAACACCGTCGCCGCCAGCACGAGGATGGCGGCGTTGACGAGGAAGGCGAGGGTGAGCGCGACGGCGGAGTCGACCGTGTTGAACTTGATGGCGGTGCGGATGGAGGCGTCGTCGCGCCCGACGTTGCGCGACTGCACGAGGGCCGAGTGCAGGTACAGGTTGTGCGGCATCACCGTCGCGCCGATCATGCCGATGGCGACGAGCGCCATGCCGGATTGACGAAAGCCCGGTCGTCCCAGCGCGCTCGCCATCTCCGAGAAGACGGGCTGGGTCTGCGGCAGGACGAAGATCTCGATGCCGTAGCACACGCCGATGGTCAGCACGAAGACGGCGACCACCGCTTCGATCATCCGCATCCCCATGCCCTGGAACGACAGGAGCAGCAGCACGTCGAACGCGGTGATGACGATCGCCCACCCGATCGGGATGTGAAAGAGCAGGTTCAGCGCGACGGCGCTGCCCAGCGACTCGGCGAGGTCGGTGGCCGCGACCGCGATCTCCATGGTGATCCAGTTGGGCCAGCGCAGCCAGCGGGGATAGAAGTCGCGACTGCACTGCGCGAGGTCCTTGCCGGTGGCGACGCCGAGCCGCGCGGAGATGACTTGGAGGATGAGGGCCATGAAACTGGCCATCGCCACGACCCAGAGCAGGCCGTACTTGAACTGCGCGCCGCCGGCGAGGTCGGTGCCCCAGTTGCCGGGGTCCATGTAGCCGACGCTGATGAGGATCGCCGGCCCGGAGAACGCCATCCACTGCCGCCAGAAGCTGCCTTGGGCATGCGGCACCGCCACGGTGTGGTGGACGTCCGAGAGCGAGATCTGTCGCTCGGGTTCGGTCCGAGCGACGCCGGCGGCGGCGTTCGGATCATCCGGAGGTCGTGTGCTGGCCACGATCGTATGTTAGTGCATGCTAACTCTTAAGCAAGTACCTCCTCACAGGTCACGGCGTGGCGCGCGCCCGCAGCTCGAGTTGTCCGTACATGGAGGGCGAGTGCCCGTTCACCTCACGAGTGCGGATTTCTGGCTCGGGTTGCAACAGGATTGGGATCCCTGGCACGCCCTGCGATCCAAAGATGCCGCCGCGATCGCTCACTTGCAGCCGCTGCGGCACGCAAGCTGAATGAGCAGTCGGTCTTCCATCTTCCATCTTCCATCCTCCATCGTCGCTCACTCCCCCGGGTGGTACACCCTCTCCGTATGCCCCTTCAGCTGGTTCTTGTAGAAGTACACTTCGCGAAGATTTCCCGTGGCGTAGTTCTGCGCGCCGTCGTTGAAGTGCTTCGACGCCGGATCCCCGCTCTCGCCGCCGGCTGACACCGCCCGCGCGCGAACGCTGTCGCCGAACTCCACCACCGCGACGAAGCTGTTCCCCGACGTGCCGTACCACTTCTTCGTGCCCGGATAGGCGCGCGCGCCGAACGAGGCGAGTGAGCCCCACCGCGCCGACGCGAACCCGACCGGGATGCTGGGCTTCGCGTCGTCGAACTGCTGTACGATGTCGCCGTTCACTCGCTGGAAACGGTTGATGTCGCCCCACGGCGTCTTCCATTTTCCGAAATCCGCCGCGAGCTTGTCCGTCGCGGACGCGAGGGATTGCAGCAGCACGTCTCCCGGCGCGCCATGCTCGATGTATGCGTCTGAGCTCATTCCCGCGCGGCGGGCATCGGCGCCCACGCGGCGCGATACATCCTCGCCCCAGAAGACCGCGAGCGAAGTCGCGACGGACTGTGCGGCCCACCGGTAGTCCCACGCGCGCAGCACGGCGATCTGCTCGGCCAGCTTCGCCTTGAGCGGATTCGACGCGGCCGCGTCGTCATACGCCTTGAGCAGCGGCGGGATCATCCGCTCGAACGACGGCAGGTAGCTGTCGTATGCCGTGGAGATCAGCGAGCTCAATGTGAAGTCCTTCTTCCCCGGCAGCACCTTCAGTGCGTGATAGCCGCGCGGGCTCTCCTCGCGCCCGGTCTCGACCCATGCCGGGAAATCTTCCTTCTTCTGGCTGCTCGGACCCGCCGCGGACCAGGGCCAGTTGTTCGAGTTGTAGATGAATCCACTGGCAGGATTCAGGAGCAGCGGGCTCTCCTTCACCGAGAGCAGGCCCTGCCATTCGGTCGCCGGGTCGCTGCCGTCCACCGGCTTCGACCAGTCGAACTTCGGATCGCGCTTCGGTATGAAATTTCCGTGGAAGTAGGCGATGTTGCCGCTGCCGTCCGCGAAGATCGTGTTGTTCGACGAGTTCGTGTGCAGTTCCATCGTCTGCGCGAACGACTTGTAGTCCTTTTGCTTCGTGCGCGTGTACGACTGCGTGAGCGCTTTCACCTGCTCCTGCATCATCTTCACCGCCACCCACTTGCCGTCGGCCCTTCGCACGATCGGGCCGTGGCTGCTGTAGTACACGGTGAAATCCTTCTTCGACATCCCGGTCGCGGTCTTGTATGGCACGCTGATCGTGACGGCGGTCAGCGGGCGCTCTCCGGCGCCGTACTTGTACACGTAGCCGTCGCCCTTCTTCGTCACGGTCTCGGCGTAATCGCTCTGGTCGTTCACGCCGCTCGTGGTATGCATCCATCCGGTGCGCTCGTTGAAGCCCTGATAGATGAAGAACTGTCCCCACGTCACCGCGCCGTACGCATTCAGCCCTTCGTCGCTCGTCACCTGCACTTCGGAGCGGAAGAAGAACGACGTGTGCGGGTTGATCAGCAGCAGCGCGTGGTGATTCAGCGTGTTCGACGGCGCGATCGCGATGCCGTTCGAGCCTGATGGCTCCTGATAGGCGTCGTCGTCTTCCGGCGGAGACGACCTGCCCGACGGCGTGCCACCGCCGCCGTACATCGCCTCGAGCTGGTTGAGGTTCACTTTTTCGATGTCGCCGCCGATGCTCCCCTCGCTGAAGGTGAGCGCCATCCACGGCTCGAACCTCTTGATGACGCGCGGCTTCACCTCGGGATGCTTGTACAGATAGAAGTTCAGGCCGTCGGCCCAGGCGACCATGAGCTTCTGCAGCCACGCGGGACTCGCGGCGTACTTCACCTTCATCGAGTCCGGATTGATGAAGAGCTTCATCCGCAGGTCGCGATAGATCTCCTTCTCACCTTCTGCCTCCGCGAGCCGCCCCATCGAATTGATGAAGTTCGTCTCGACGCGGTTGAAATCGTCCTCGGCCTGCTCGTAGATCAGGCCGAACACAGCGTCCGCGTCCGTCTTTCCAACGATGTGGGCGATTCCCCAGTCATCGCGCGTGATCGTGACGCCTTTGGCCTGTCTTTCCCAAGCCGCAACGTTCGCCGGTGTCTGCGCGGCTGCATTGGCGCCGATCGCCAGCGTGAGAACGAGAATGAGCTTCTTCATGTGTGGACCACCGTTGAAATGTCCTGTAGGTCTTCGGTCTTCGGTCTTCGGTCTTCCATCTTCCATCTTCCATCTTCGATCTTCCATCTTCCATCTTCCATCGCCGTTCACATCTTCGTCCGCACCGCGAGCGCGCGCACCAGCTGGTCGAGAAATGCGAGCCCGTCATAGTACGACTTCACGCGGATCTTCTCGTCGCGGCCGTGCATGTTCCGCTCTTCGCCCTCGTAGAACAGTCCGCTCACGCCGAACGTCGGGATTCCCACTTCGCGCAGGTACTTCCCGTCCGTCGCGCCGGTGCTCATGACCGGCACCACCGGGATGTTTCCCCACATCTTCTTCGTGACCGCGGAGATGGCGCCGAGAAACTCGGCAGGAACGGCACTGGGCGGAGCACCCACGACGCCCGTCTCGGCCGGTCCCATCATGGTCAGCTTCACGCCGGTGTCGCCGATCACGCGCTCCAACGTCGACTTCACGTACTCGTACGTCGATGTCGGCTCCACGCGGCAGTTCACATTCGCGGTGGCGGTCTGCGGCAGAGCGTTGTACGCGTGCCCGCCTGCGAGGCGCGTCGCCACGCACGTCGTGCGCAGGATCGAGTGGTAGAACGCGTCCTTCGCGAGGACGGCATTCGCCTTGGCGTCTTTCGTATTCGCGACGATCGCCCTCATGGCGGCGGCAATCTCGGGTTTCGGCTGCGCCTTGGACGCCTGTGTGAGGAACGCCGTCGTGACGGGATTCAGCACCACGGGAAATTCGAAACCGCTGATCTTCACCAGCGCCTTCGAGAGCTCATAGATCGCGTTGTCGGGGCGCGGCATGCTCGAATGGCCGCCGGTGTTCAGCGCAGTGAGCGTGAAGTTCACGGAGACTTTCTCCGCGGCCTGCACCGCGTTCGTGACCGGTTTCCCGTTCACCAGCGCGCCGTCGCCGCCCTCATTGATGGCGTACTCGGCGTCGATGAGATCCTTGTGCTCCTTGGCGAGCCAGTGCGCGCCGTTGGCGGCTCCGCCTTCTTCGTCGGCCGTCAGAGCGAGTATGATGTCGCGATCCGGCACCACGCCCTCCTGCTTCATCCAGAGCAGATTGGTCGCGAAAATCGATGCCATCGATTTGTCGTCCGACGTTCCGCGCCCCAGGAAAAACCCGTTCTCTTCGTTGAGGACGAACGGGTCGCGCGGCCAGTCCGCCCGCAGCGCCGCCACCACATCGAGGTGCGCCAGGAGGAGGATCGGCTTCGGCGCGCCCGCTCCGCTGCGCCCATGGTAGCGCACCACCAGATTGCCCTTGGTCGGAGCGCCGGGCGGGATCAGCACGTGCACGTCGCTCGCGGGAAAACCAGCGGCCTTGAACCGCGCCGCCAGCGCCTCCACTGCCTTCGTGACCGATCCCACGGAATCGACCGTGTTGATCTCGATCAGCTCCTTGTATACCTCGCGCGCAAGTTTCTCATGCGGCGTGGATTGCGCGCCGGAACGGATCGACGCGAGGAGGAGAAGAACCGCGACTACGGGCGGCCGGCGCATGGGATACCTTGGTGGGGGATTTCAGTCTTTAACATACCTCTTATACGCCTATGCCCGCATCGACTGCTGAAGGCATTCTCGATCCGGCCGACATTCGAAATCTCGTGATCGCCGGCTGGACGGGGCGCGACGCCGCGCGCGTCGAGGCGCACGTGCGGGAGCTCGAGACCGAGGGCATCCCCCGGCCGCCGCGAACGCCGATGTTCTACCTGCTCTCGGCATCCCTGCTCACGACCGCAGCGCGCATCACCGTGGTCGGCGGCGCGACGAGCGGCGAGGTCGAATGCCTCCTCGTTTCACGCGACGACGGCCTTTGGGTCGGGCTCGCGTCCGACCACACCGACCGCGCGCTCGAGCGCACGAGCGTCGCGAAGTCCAAACAGGTGTGCCACAAGCCGGCCGCGAGATTGCTCTGGCGGTTCAGCGACGTCGCACCGCACTGGGACCAGCTCGAGCTGCGCTCGTTCATCGAGATCGGCGGCGAGCGCGCACCGTATCAGGCGGGAACGGCCGCGGCCATGCTGCCGCCGGAGGCGCTCGTGAAGGACTTGATCAGCCGCGGCGGATCGTTCGAACCTGGATCCGCGATGTTCTGCGGAACGCTCGCCACGCTGTCCGCCATCCGGCCGTCGCCGCGATTCGAGATCGAGCTGCACGACCCCGTGCTCGGCCGCACCATCCGCCACGCGTATCGCGTGCACGACTGCCCCGAGTCGTTGTAGCACGGTGAGCGAGTCGGCGATGGGCTCGGCGCAGCTCGAACTCCGTCGCGCGACCGTCCGCAAGGTCTCGTGGCGCCTCCTGCCGCTCCTGTTCGCGCTGTTCATCGCGAGCTTCCTCGACCGCACCAACCTCGGCGTCGCCTCGCTCCAGATGAACCGCGACCTCGCGCTGAGCGCGACGGCGTACGCGTTCGGCGCGGGCGTTTTCTATTTCGGCTACGCGCTGTTCGAGGTCCCGAGCAATCTCATCCTCGCCCGCGTGGGCGCGCGAGTGTGGATCGCGCGCATCGCCATCACTTGGGGAATCGCGGCGAGCGCGATGATATTCGTGCGCGGTACGACGAGCTTCTACGCGCTGCGGTTCCTGCTTGGACTCGCCGAGGCGGGATTCTTCCCGGGCATCGTCTGGTACCTCGGCCGCTGGTTTCCCGAGCGCGAGCGCGCGCGGGCGATGTCGTGGTTCATGATCGGCATTCCGCTCGCGGGCGTGATCGGAGGCCCGCTCGGCGGTGCGCTGCTCTCGCTCAATGGCCGCCTCGGCCTCACAGGGTGGCGATGGCTATTCCTGGTGGAGGGTGCGCCGCCGATACTGCTTGGCATTTTCGCTCTGACCTATCTCACCGATTCGCCGGAGAAGGCGACGTGGCTCACGCCGGAGCAGCGCGGGTGGCTCGTCGGCGAGATGCATCGCGAACGTGCGACCGGTGCGAGCGCGGAGCGCGCCGACGTGAAGCGGTCGCTCATCTCCGGCGTGACCTGGACGCTCGCGCTGCTCTATCTGTTCGCACTGTCCGCCGAGCTCGGCCCGATCTTCTTCGGCCCGATCCTCGTGCGTGACGCGCTCGCGCTCGGCGACGCAGGCACGGGATTTGTGATGGGAGCGATCGGCGTCGCGGGCGTGGCGGGGATGCTCGCGAACGGCTGGCACTCCGATCGAACGGGGGAGCGATACGTCCACAGCGCAGCACCGCTCGTCGTGGTCGCCGCTGGATTCGCGATGATCGCAATTGGCGGTCCCGCGTGGACACTCGGCGGGCTGGTCACCGTCGCGATCGCGATCAACGCGTTCCTGCCCGCGTTCTGGTGCATTCCGTCGGCGATGTTCACCGGAACGGCGGCAGCCGCGGCGATCGCGCTGATCAACTCGATCGGGAACCTCGGCGGCTACCTCGGGCCGACGCTACTCGGCAAGGCGAAGGATGCGACCGGGAGCTACGCGACCGGCATGCTCATCCTCGGCGGTCTCGCGCTCGCGGCCGCGGCGATGACGATGTTCCTGCGAGAACGCCAAAAAGCGGAAACTCCGTGTTAACGCTTTTGCCGTTGATCACGACGCCAGCTTCTTCCTCGCATACGGGCGCACGAAGGCCGCAGGCGGATTGTGCGCCGTGGCGAAGTCGTAGGCCTTCTGGTAGAACTCCTTCGCTTTGTCCTTCTGTCCGAGCTTCTCGTACGTGATCGCGAGCAGGCAGTGGAAGAACGGATCCGTGGTGTTCCCCTGCAGCGAGATCGCCTTCGTGAGATCCGTTTCGGCAGCCTTCAAGTCGCCTGTATAGAGCGCGACGTATCCGGTCAGGTACGGATAGTACCGCTCCTGCTGCACGGCCATGGCCTGGTCGCCGTCGAGAACGGCACGGGCCGCCGCGACCTGTTGTTGCGCCTCGACTTTGTTTCCGCGGCGCGCCGCGAGACGGGCGAGCGCGTGCGTGAGGCGGAAGTCCCAGAGGCTCTTGGGGTGCGTCCGGGGCTCCGGCTCCTTCAGTCCGAGCTCGGTGCCGCGCCGATAGTAGCGTTCCGCCGTGTTGAAATCCCCGGCGTCGATGCAGACGCGCGCCGCCTCGTTCGCCATTTCGCCTTCCTGATAGAACGCGTTCTGCGGCTCGGCCTGTTCGCGCGTGACCCAGTACGCGATCACGAGCTCTTCGGACTTCGCCGCGCTCGCGCAGTCGCCGTCGAACGCATACGACATTGCGAGCGCACGCTGCGATTCGGCTTTGGCGGCCGGATCGGGAGCGCCGTCGATGAGTCTCTGCAGAATTGCCCGCGCTTGCGGCGTGGATCCTTCCGAGTCGAGCCGCGACGCTTCCCGCAGGCTGTCGGCGCGCGGCGTGCGCGGACCGCCGCGCTGTGCGAGCGCGATCGAGGGCGCCGCGAGCAGGATGAGAGCGGCGCCGAGCCGGCGACGCGAACGAGAGGACGATAGGGCGGCGTTCATATGCACTCCTTCAGAGACTGTAGATCGTGACCGACGTATCGTCGAACGTCTGCTTCACCTTCCCCTTCGGCAGCTCGTGTGTCTTCGCGTGCTCCACGGCAAGAATGCGCGAGAACTTCTTTTCGCGCCACGAGTCGATCACGCGATCGAGCATCTTGGAACCATAAGGCGGATCGACGAACACGATATCGTAGCTGTCGGGCCCAAGCGCGCCGGCGAACGGCAGCGCATCCCGCTTGAACACACGCGTCTGCTTCAGCATGCGAAGCAGTGCGATATTCGCCTTCAGCGCGTGCAGGCTCGACGGCCGCGTCTCGACGAAGTCCGCACTGCGTGCGCCCCGCGACATCGCCTCGAGTCCGAGCGCGCCCGTGCCCGCGAAGAGATCGAGCACGCGGGCGCCCTTCACATCCGAAGCGAGCTGGTCGAGCAGCCACGATCGCACGCCCTCGGCGGTCGGCCGCACGCGGAAGTCGTTTGGCGAGGTCAGGTCGCGCCCCTTGAACTTTCCTCCAACGATTCTCAAGAATCCGCCTGCCTCCTCATGGTCCCGGGAAGATACCGCGCCGCCGCTCCAGCGCGCCAACGAGTCAGTCCACCGGGTAAATTCGGCGGATGGAAATTGGCATGTATTCATTCGCCGAAACGACGGCCGACCCGGGCACGGGCGTGGCGGTCGGCGCGGGCCGCCGGCTCCGCGACCTCCTCGAGGAAATCGAGCTCGCCGATCAGGTCGGCCTCGACGTCTTCGGCGTGGGTGAACATCATCGTCCCGACTTCGCCGCCTCCTCGCCGGCCGTGGTGCTGGCGGCCGCCGCGGCACGCACGAAGCGCATCCGTCTCACGAGCGCCGTGACGGTGCTCAGCTCCGACGATCCGGTGCGCGTGTTCCAGGACTTCACGACCATCGACCTGATCTCGGGCGGGCGCGCAGAGATCATGGCCGGCCGCGGATCGTTCATCGAGTCGTTCCCGCTGTTCGGGTACGATCTCGATGACTACAACGAGCTGTTCGACGAGAAACTCGATCTGCTCATCAAGCTCCGCGAGAATTCGCGGGTGACGTGGGCCGGACGGCATCGCGCGCCGCTGAGGGATCTCGGCGTGTATCCACGGCCGGAACGCGAGATTCCGCTCTGGATCGCGGCCGGCGGCTCGCCGGAGTCGATGGTTCGGGCCGGCACGCTCGGCCTGCCGATGGCGCTCGCGATCATCGGCGGCGAACCCGAGCGATTCGTGCCACTCGTGGATCTCTATCGCGAGGCCGCCACTCGCGCGGGGCACGACCCGATCCCGCCGGTGAGCATCAACTCGCACGGCTGGATCGCGGACGATTCACAGCAGGCCGCCGACGAGTCGTATCCGTCGTTCGCGGAGGTGATGAACCGCATCGGCCGCGAACGCGGCTTCCCCCAGCTCACCCGCGCGCGCTTCGAGACCGATCGCGGTCCGCGCGGATCGCAGCTCGTCGGCAGCCCGCAGCAGGTGACCGAGAAGATCCTCTACGAACGCGAACTGTTCGGCAACGATCGCTTCCTGTTGCAGATGACCGTGGGCGCGATGCCGCACGCGAAGGTGATGCACGCGATCGAGCTGCTGGGCACCGTGGTCGCGCCGGCGGTGCGGAAGGCGACGGCGGCAACTACTTAGGCTTGCGCAGCCGCATCAGTCCCTCCTGCGCAACCGAAGCAACGAGATCGCCGGCGCGCGAGTAGACCGCGCCGCGCACGAATCCGCGCGCGCCCGTCGCCACCGGACTGTCCATCGAGTAGAGCAGCCACTCGTCCGCGCGGAACGGGCGGTGCAGCCAGAGCGAATGATCGAGCGAGGCGAGCTGCAGTCCGCGCGTGCGGTATCCTATGCCGTGCGGTTGCAGCGCCGTGGTGAGCAATCCGTAGTCCGACGCGTACGCCAGGATCGCCTGATGGATCCACGGGTCCGGCGGCAGCGCGCCGATCACGCGGAACCACACGTGCCGCGTGGGCTCGCGCGGCTCGGGATTGAACGGATTGATGGGAGCCACGGGACGGAAATCGATCGGCCGGTCCTGGGTTATCACCGGCCGGAGGGGTTCCGGGATCTGGTCCGACATCTCGCGAATGAGGCTCAGCTCCGGCGCGAGCGTCTCGGGATCGGGAACCATCGGCATCGCCGGCTGGTGCGAGAATCCTTCCTCGGTGATGTGAAACGACGCCGAGAGATTGAAGATCGCCTGTCCGTGCTGGATCGCCGTGACGCGCCGGGTGGTGAAGCTCGACCCGTCGCGCAGCCGGTCGACGAAATACACGATCGGCGCGCTGAGATCGCCGGGGAGAATGAAATACCCGTGCGCCGAGTGCGCCTCGCGCTCGCCATCCACCGTGCGGCGCGCGGCCACCAGCGCCTGCGCGAACACCTGACCGCCGAATACGCGGCCGGTGCCGAGGTCGCGGTTCTGGCCGCGATAGATGTTGACCTCGAGGGGTTCGAGGTCGAGGAGGGCCAGGAGGGCTTCGGTAGATCCGGACATGGGAGAACTATACCCAAATCGACGACGGACAAACTCAACAAAAGGCTGACAGCTGCCGTCCGAGAGCGTTTAGTTTGCTGTATGCCCACTCCGTCTCCATATCGCTCTCTCCCCGCCGAGCGCCGTCAATCGCTCGTCCTCCACGCGATATCCATCTCCCGCGAGGCCCGCGCGCTCTACACCCAGCGCCTCATCTCCCGCGGCGGCGGATTCCGTGCCGTCACGCTGAACTCCTGGCCCGCGGACAAGCTCGCCCGTGAGATCGTGCGAATGAAAGCCGAACAGCCGCAGGATGAGCTCGACCTGCTGCACTTGCTCTACGTCCAGCTCGAGCCGATGATCCAGATCGACTTCCTCGATGCCGCCGGTGTCGCGCACGAGAAAGGCGTGATGCCCGATGACCTGCAGCCGCCATTCGCGGACGAAGCGGCCGTCAGGCTGGCCTCGGCCAAGGTTCTGGAACAACATGGAGCGGACGGCGCGCGTTATCTGCACACACTGGCGCGCTACAGCGCCACGGGCTGGCCCGGAATTGACGCGGTGGTGGAGAAGCTCAACACGTAATCCCCTAGAGTTGATGCCCACATGACCATTCTTCGCAGGCTCTCGCTCGCAGCCGCCGCCGCGACCTTCGCGGCGCTTCCGCTCGCCGCCCAAGGTGCAGGCGCCCGTGCGTCGTCCGATCCGAACATCGCGCGCATCTGGCGTCTCGGAATGGACAGCTCGCACGTGAAGCAGCTCGCACAGGCGCTGTTCGACTCCGTCGGACCGCGCCTCACCGGCAGCCCCGGCATTCTCGCGGCGAGCAACTGGGCGATCAACCAGTACAAGTCGTGGGGCATCGACGCGAAACGCGAGAACTACGGCACGTGGCGCGGCTGGCGCCGCGGCACCTCGCACATCGACCTCATCAGCCCGCGCGTGCGGACGCTCGACGGCACGATGCTGGCGTGGAGTCCCGGCACGAACGGCAAGCCCGTCAACGCCGAGGTGGTCGTGCTGCCGCGGTTCAACGACAGCACCGAGTTCGTGAAATGGCTGCCGCAGGCGAAGGGCAAGATCGTGATGGTCTCGCCGGCGTGGCCGACGTGCCGTCCTTCCGAAGACTGGTTCCGGTGGTCGACACCAGAATCGATGGCGCGCATAGATACGGAGATCGCGCTCATGCAGCGTGATTGGGCGGCCATCACGGGCCCCGATGGAAAGCCCGACAGCACGAAGCTCTATCGCGGCACCGGCTACTCGCTCTCGCTCGGCACCGGTACGCTTGGCATGCGGCTCGAGAAGGCCGGCGTGCTCGCGACGATTTCCTCGCGTCCGAAGATCGCGGGCTTCCCGAATCCGTTCCCGAACGCGAACGCCGGCGGACGTGGCGGGCGCGGGGGCGGGGGCGGCGGACGCGGCGGCGCACCAGCGGGCGGCGCAAGCGATCGCGGCGGCGGTCCCGCGGCGAGCGTCGCAGCGGCAGCGGGCGGACGCGGCGGCGCGAACGCACCGCAGGGAAGCGGCGGCTGGGGCACGACGGAGATCTTCGAGACCTACAACACGGTCGCACCGGCGGTGACGCTCGACTGCGAGGACTACGGCCTCGTCTTCCGCCTCGCCGAGAACAGGCAGAAGCCGATGTTGCGGCTCGAACTCGACGCGCAGCTCCTCGGCGAGCAGCCCGTGTTCAATACCGTTGCGACGATCAAGGGATCGGAGAAGCCGAACGAGTACGTGATGCTCTCCGCGCATTTCGACTCGTGGGACGGTTCATCCGGCGCGACGGACAACGGCACCGGCACCACGATGGCCATGGAGGCGATGCGCATCCTGAAGGCGGTGTATCCGCATCCGAAGCGCACGATCATGGTCGGACACTGGGCGAGCGAGGAGCAGGGGTTGAACGGCTCGACCGCGTTCACCGAGGATCACCCCGAGGTGATGAAGGGGCTGCAGGCGCTGTTCAACCAGGACAACGGCACCGGCCGCGTGCAGTCGCTGTCGTCATCGGGGCTGAGCGACATCGGGCACCACTTGAAGACGTGGTACTCCAAGCTGCCGTCGTTCTATACGGACAGCATGAGCAGCAACGTGGTGTCGTGGAGCTTCAACGACGTGCCGACGGGAAATCCGGGCGGCACCGACGGCGCCGTATTCGCCTGCTTCGGCTCGCCGTCGTTCGGCATGGGCGCAGTGAACTGGAATTACAGCTCGTACACTTGGCATACCAACCGCGACACGTACGACAAGGTCGTGATGGACGATCTCAGGCACAACGCGACGCTGGCGGCGATGCTCGTCTATCTCGCCTCGGAAGATCCGGACTTCATCAAGCGGGATCGCTCACCGGGCACGTGGCCCGAGGGGTGGCCGGCGAACTGTGGGCATGTGCCGCGCAGCACCAAGCCGCGCCTCTAGAAATCTTGTGGACTACGGAGCCTCGGTGCGCCGCATAAGCGCATCGAGGCTCCATGGTCCCGGACCCGCCGCGGAGATGTAGAGCCAGATGAAGCAGAACAGCACGGCGGGCGTTCCCTGGTTCAGCACCGGCCAGAATCCGCGCACTGCGTGGCCCGTCAGATAGGCATACGCCATCTCGCCCGAAAGCAGGAACGCAACGGGACGCGTGAACAGGCCCGCGAGCAGCAGCAGCCCGCCGAACACCTCGAGAATCGCGGCGACGCCGATGAGCGATGCGACCTGCACGGTCGCGCCGTTCGGCATGAGCGCGGCGGGCCACGCGAACAGCTTGGCCGTTCCGTATGTGAAGAAGACGAACGCGGCCATGATTCGAAGGACGCTCAGAAAGTAGGGCGTCCAGGCGCTCCAGCGGCGCCCCAGATTCGATTCGCTCATTCCCTGCTCCATGCTCATACAGTGAGTCGCACGTGATGCCCGTCGCGCGTCATCACGCGCGCACCGTCGGAAGGTACCGATCGAGCATGCGGGAAGGCGGTTATGCCTTTCCCTTCCTCGCGACCAGCTCGATCTCGACCTGCGCGCCCAATGGCAGCCCCGCCACCGCCACCGTGGTCCTTGCCGGATACGGCTTCGCGAACCGTCGCCCGTACGCCCTGTTCATCGCCGGAAAGTCGGCCATGTCCGTGAGATACACGTTGCACTTGATGACATCATCCATGGAAAGCCCTGCATCCCCCAGCACCAGCTCCAAGTTGTCGAACGCGCGCATTGTCTGCGCATCGACGTCTCCCTCGATCAGCTTCCCCGTCTCCGGATCCACCGGCGTCTGGCCGGAGAGGTAGAGCAGCTTGCCCGCCCACACGCCCGGCGAGTAGGGCCCAAGCGCGGCCGGGCCGCGTTTGGCCTCAACATGTTTGCGTGGCATCTGATTCATCCTTGAGCGGATCGCTCGCGAGAGTGGCGTTTCTTCACCACAATTATAACGGTCACGCACCATCGGTCGTCCATCTTCCATCTTCCATCTAAGGGGTATTCCGTGCGTATCGATCGTCGTCGCTTTCTCGAAACCGCCGCGCTCGGCGCCGGTTCCCTCGCCCTGGCGTGTAACGCGAACGGAACCACGAGCGGTGCAGCTGGCGGCACCGGAGAACTCCCCGATGTCATCCGCGCGCTGAAGCCGATGAAGGATGGCGTCGTCCCGATCAGCGAGGACGAGCGCAAGGGACGGATCGCACGAGCGCAGAAGCTCATGAGCGAGCAGAAGCTTGACGCGATCTTCATGGAAGGCACCACGAGTTGTTTCTATTACACGGCCATGCGCTGGGGCCAGAGCGAGCGCACGTTCGGCGTAGTGATCCCCGCGAACGGCGCGATCTGCTACGTCGCGCCCGGCTTCGAGGAGGACCGCCTCCGCGAGCAGCTCAAGCCCGCGTTCGGCAATGAGGTGCGCGTGTGGCAGGAGGACGAGAGCCCGTACGCCGTGATCGCCGGAATCGTGAAGGACCGCGGCCAGAAGCACCACCGCATCGGCGTGGAGGAGCGCGTGCGCTTTTTCATCGCCGATGGAATTCGCAAGGCAGCGTCGGGCGCGGAGGTCGTCGACGCGACTCCGGTGACCGCGGGCTGCCGCGTGATCAAGTCGAAGGCCGAGATCGCGCTGATGCAGCGGGCGAACGACGTGACGATCGCTGCGTACAAGGCCGGCCTCAAGACCATGCGTGACGGGATGCCGCAGGACGAACTCCAGCACAACATCATGGCCGGGTTCACCGCGCTTGGCTTCCCCGGTTTCGTGAGTGTGCAGTTCGGCAAGTACACGGCACTTCCTCACGGCAGCGCCACGCCGCAGAAGCTGAAGGAAGGTGACGTGGTGATGATCGACGACGGCGTGCAGGTCGAGGGCTACGCGTCGGACATCACGCGCACGGTGGTGTTCGGAAAGGCGAGCGCGCGGCAGACGGAAGTATGGAACAAGGAGCTCGATGCGCAGAACGCAGCGTTCAAGGCGATCAAGATCGGCGCGCCGTGCGAGGGCGTGGACGCCGCCGCGCGGAAGGTGATCACCGACGCAGGCTTCGGCCCGGGCTACAAGATTCCGGGACTTCCGCACCGCACGGGGCACGGCATCGGTCTCGACGGCCACGAGTGGACCAACTTCGTGAAGGGAAACACGACGCCGATCGAACCGGGGATGTGCTTCAGCGACGAGCCGACGATCGCGATTCCGGGAGAGTTCGGCATTCGTCTCGAGGATTGTGTGTACGTAGCCGAGGACGGCCCGCACTTCTTCTCGAAGCAGAGCGTCGCGATCGACAAGCCGTTCGCGGATTGAGCTGAAGCCGGAAGCGCGGAAGCCGGACACTTCCGGCTTCAGGCTTCCGGCTTCCGGCTATTTCGCGGCCGCGAGCGTGCCCTTGCCGGCCGTGGCGAATCAGCATGCGCACGGAACGAAGAACTCGACGACTCCGGTCTCCACGGCATACTCCGCGCCGACGACCATGAGGCCGTTCTCCCTGATGAGATGCTCGAGCACCTCCGACCCATGCCGCAGGTGATCCACCGAGGCCTTGATGTTCGCGCGTGTCGCCTTTTTCACGAGCGCATCCGGGTCTCGCGCGAGATCCGTCCCGAGCAAGCCTTCGACCGATGGCCGCACGCGCTCGACGATCGCGGACAGGTTGCGCGATTGGTTCTCCGTCGGGCGTCGCAGCTCCTCGAGCGTCGCCGCGATCGCCCCGCACTGCGAGTGGCCGAGCACGACCACCAGCCGCGTGTGGAATCGCTCCGCGGCGAACTCGACGCTGCCGACCTGCGACCGCGCGACGATGTTGCCGGCCACGCGAATGACGAACAGATCGCCGAGCCCCTGATCGAACACCAGCTCCGCCGGCACGCGCGCGTCGGAACATCCGAGTATGATCGCGAACGGCTCCTGCACCATCGTGAGCGCGGGACGCCGGGTGTGGCTCACGAACTCATCGGCGCTGCGCAAGTGGGCCGTGAACCGCGCGTTCCCCGCCTGCAATCGCTCGAGTGCTTCACCCGCTGGAATCATCGGTCTCGTGTGTTCCTGATGCTCATCGGATGCGCGCGCGGGGCACCCCGTTCACGGTTGGAAAGCGCGGATTCATCTTCTCGAGCGCCGCCACCAGAATCTTCGCCACAAGATAGTTGCGGTACCATTTATGGTTGGCGGGAATCACGTACCAGGGTGCGTGCTTGCTGCTGGTGGCGGAAATGGCCTCGCTGCAGAACTTCGGGTAACGATCCCAGTAGGCCCGCTCGGTCAGGTCGTCGGTGCTGAACTTCCACCGCTTCTGCGGATCGTCGAGTCGCGCCTGGAGCCGCCGCCGCTGTTCGTCCTTCGAGATCGACAGGTAGAATTTCACGACTTGCGTGCCGTTGTGCACGAGCATTCTCTCGAAGTCGTTGATCTCGCGAAAGCGCTCGTCGGCCTCTTCGGCTGAAATGTCGCGGTGGACTCGCGTGACCAGGACGTCCTCATAGTGCGAGCGGTTGAAGACCCCGATGAGGCCCTTCGCGGGAACGTGCTGGTGAACGCGCCACAGGAAGTCGTGGGCGCGCTCGTCCGGCGTCGGCAACTTGAACGAAGTCACCTGGCATCCCTGCGGATTGAGCTCTCGCATGACGTGACGAATCGTCCCGTCCTTGCCGCCCGTGTCCATGGACTGCAGGATGATCAGCAGGGAGCGTTTTCCTTCAGCGTACAAGCGCTCCTGGAGCGGGTCGAGCTTCCCGATCCACTCCTGCGTCTCGCGGAGCGCGTCCGCCTCGCTCTCGAAAGAGCCATGGTCGTCCGGATCTACATCGTTCCAGCGGAAGCGGTGTCCGTGAGCTATGCGGTACTTCTTCATTTCCTTCATGCGGGCCTCGACCGTTCGTCAGGTCCTGAAGGTATCTCCCGGCGACGGCCGCGCCACCAGCGCGTTCGCCGAAGCCTCGATCGCATGGAGCAGGCGATTCACGCGTCGTCTGCTCGCCGGGCGATTCACGACCTCGAAACTCGCCGCCGCCTGCTCGCCAAGAAGGCGCTGCACGCCCCGCAAGCGACCATTCAGGTTTGCGAGGTGCGGCGAACCTTCCGAAATGCATTCACGCAGCCAGCGCCTGAAAAGGTGCGCGTCGTGGATCCGTCCGAGCTCGTCCTGTAGTGTCGCCAGCTGCGCAACAGCGGCGGCGGCCAGCCGCGCGACCCGCGGCGGGGCGAACCGTCCTTCCGCGAGAGGCTCGAGCGCGTAGCGCAATCGCTTCGCTGCGATGCGCGCGAGGTGCAGGGCGCGCACAGCACCCACCCGCTTTGGTGCATCCAGGCGTTCGCGCAGCATGCTGGTCATGTCCAGCAGTGTCTGCGACAGCAATTCCCGCGTCGCCGGCATCGCCCGGCGCTCGCCGGCGTCGAGCGTGACGCGGTAGCGCATCAGGCCGCGCTGCAGCTGCCCGGTGACGCCGGCGTAGTGACGCTTCAGTTCTCGCCGAAGATCCCGGTCGCCCGCGCGCCGTTCGCGACGAAGGTGCTGCTCCACCCACGCGATGCTGATTCGGTCCGCTCCCTCAATCGTGTCCCGCCGCTCTTTGATCCATTGAAGACGGACCTCCGCGTCGCGGCTCACTCCAGCCGCGTCCGCCATGCGGGAGAGGCGACGGCGAATCTTCGGCGAAACACTGTCGTCGAATACGCTTCCATACGCGCGAACGACGCTGCGCAGCCTGCGGAGCGCGACACGAAAGTCGTGCAGTGCCTCGGTATCGTCGGGATCGTCGAGCCGCTTTCGCTCGAGGATCAGGCCGCGAAGCCTCGCGAGCGCGAACCAGCGCGCTCCCTCGGGCGCTGGGCGGTCGAGCAGGTCGACGGGAACCTTTTTCATATCACGCTTGTGGAAAGCCTCGGGGTAATTACGCTGTTACGGCTTCCATTTCAGCGAGTCCGCGCTGAAGAAACCGAGATCCGATGGTCGGGCGCTCGCCCGCCGTCTCTCTCACCATCAGATACTCCGCCCTGCCGCGCCATCAGGCAATGCCGGACGCACGCCATGGGGAAACCCCGAAGATCCGGGTTCGCGTTGATAGACGAGGCCCGAATCGCGGTTCCTGGCGAGCACGCATCCACCGAGAAGAAGCTGGGCGAGGATGCCCAGGACGAACCGTGGCTGAACTCCCATTTTGTCGCGCCTCAAATGGCCAGCGTCAGTAATTCCCCTATCAGTAATTCCCCTAAGCGTATCCCCGACTGCGAGGTCCGGCAAAAGACTCTAGGGTTCAGCCTATGATCCGAATCATGTTCATGAGGACGAAGAGACTATATGGTCAATAATGCCGCAGATAAGAACGCGCGCACGCTCAATTCGACGTGTTCGACGGCAGAGCAACTCACCGCACTGCGTCAGGCCGTCAAGGATTGCTACTGCGGGCTTGGTCAGGCCTGCACCCACTGGGAGGAGATGACGCCCGAAGGCCGGGTGGCTTGCTCCCGCGACAAACGAGCGTACGTAGAGGCTCTCTGGAGGAACGGCACCGCCGCCTGAATAAAGCGGGCTATTCTGCGAGCCATCATCGAGGTCCCGACCCGAATCGGGACGCGGCGTACCAGGCCTCAGGCAGCGTAGCGCCAAATCGCGATCAGGTGACAGGTGGTTCCCGCGAGCACGAACAGGTGCCACACGAAGTGCGCGTATCGCAGTCGCTCGGCCGCGAAGAACGCGGTGCCTGCCGTGTAAGCGACGCCCCCGGCCAGGATGAGAGCCAGACCGGCGAGAGACACGTGGAGCCAGAGTGGCCGAATCGCCACGACGAGGAGCCAGCCCATTCCGAGATAGAGGACCATCGAGAGCGTCGAATGGCCCTCCTTCCCCACCGTCTTCAGCAGGACGCCGAGAACGGCCAGCGCCCAGATGAGCACGACCAGCGTCCACCCCCAGGGCCCATGCAGAACACCCAACAAGAACGGGGTATACGTGCCGGCGATCAGCAGGAAGATCGCGCTGTGCTCGATGACGCGGAATACGCGCTTGCCTCCCCCGTGCGGGAGCGCGTGATACAACGTGGAGGAGAGATACAGCACCACGGCACTCGCGACGAAGATGCTGACGCCGACGACGAATGCGGAGCTGCCGACGCGCACCGCGTGGACGATGAGCAGCGGGCTCGCCGCGAGCATCGCCGCGAGTCCAACGCCATGACTGACGCTGTTGGCGATCTCTTCGCCAAGGGTTTGCCGGCGCTCGACGAGTTCCGCAACCCCGGGAGGCGGGTTCACTTCGGGGTTAATTGTGCCGCTATCGTCGCGAGGAACTCCCGATATCGCATCGGCTTCGCGATGTAGCCATCGCAGCCCGCGGCGCGGATGCGCTCCTCGTCACCCTTCATCGCCAGTGCCGTGAGCGCGATGACCGGAATGGCCTTGGTCGCTTCGTCCTTCTTGAGCAGCGCCGTCGCCTGGAGGCCATCCATACCGGGAAGTTGAATGTCCATCAGGATGAGGCCCGGCTGTTCATCACGCGCGAGGGTCAGCCCGGCTTCCGCGGTCGTCGCGCCGATCACCGTGTGCCCCGCCGATTGGAGGAGGAAGGTCGCCAACGACATGTTGGCCGCGTTGTCTTCGATGATGAGAACTTTGCTCATGCCGCCGCCGTGACATCAGACATCGCTCGCCGCACTTCAGCCACAAAGTGGTCGGCATCGAAGTCGGCCTTCTCGATGATGGCCATCACCGAGCCTTGCAATTTCGCACGATCCTCGGCGGTGACCCGCTTGACCGTGACTATGAGTATCGGGATGTGAGACGTGTTGGGCTGCTCGGCGAGCGCCGCCACGACATCGAAACCGTTCACGTCCGGCATCATCAGATCGAGCACGATCATGTCCGGCAGCTCCCGCCGCGCGGTATCGATCGCGTCGCGGCCTCCGTACGAGCGCAATACTGTGTTGGCGAGGCCTGCCATGCGGACCGCGATGAGCTCCACCGCCATGGGATCGTCGTCGACAATGAGGACCTTGAGCGACTTGCCCTGCAACACCGGAAAGAGCCCGAGCTCGACCAACGTCTCGTACAGCTCCTGCCGGGAAATGGGCTTTTGCATGACCGCCGCGGCGCCGAGCGCGAATCCCTTGTTGCGATCCGCCACGATCGAAATGATCACGACGGGAATGTGCGCGAGTGCCGGCGTCTGCTTCAGGCGGTTCAGGAGTTCCCAGCCGTCCATGTTGGGCAACAGGACGTCCAGGGTGATCAACGCCACCGGCTGTTGCACCGCGAGCGCGAGCGCGGCCTCGGCGGAGGCCGCGTGCAGCACCTTGAATCCCTCCGCCTCGAGCTGCACCCGGATCAGATCCGCCGACTTGAAGTCGTTTTCCACGACCAGCGCGATGCGCGCTCCATCCGGCACGGGCGCTTGTGATGCGACCGGCACCCTGGCCGGCGTGATCCCCTCTTCTCCAACCGTCCGGAGCGGCAGCCACACCGTAAAGCAGGAGCCCTGACCCACCTCGCTCGCCATCGCCAGGGCGCCACCATGCAACTCGACGAGGAGCTTGACCATTGCCAACCCGAGACCGGTCCCCTCGAATTTTCGCGCCAGCCCGACGTCGATCTGGCTGAAAGGCTTGAACAACTGCTCGAACCCCTCCGATGTGATGCCGATGCCGCTGTCGGTGACGCTGATCTCGAGAAACTCCGTGAACTCGTTGTCAGCCAACGGGAGGCTTCGGCCGGGCCAGGATCCGGTCAGCCGGCCGACTTCGGCACGCGGAACGCGGCCGGCGTGCAAGGTCACCTGGCCGTGCTCGACAGAGAACTTCACCGCGTTCGAGAGCAGGTTGTACACGATCTGCTTTACCTTGCGCGTGTCCGCCAGCACCAACCCCACGTTTTCCGCGACGTCCATGCTCAAGGCGATATGGTGGGTTGCGGCCTTCTCCTTGATGATGGAGAGGCTGTTGGCGAACAACGACGACACGTGCACCGGCTCCAAGTCGAGGACCATCTTGCCGGCTTCCACCTTGGACAGGTCGAGGATGTCGTTGATCAGGGAGAGGAGGTGCGTGCCGCTCCCGAAGATGTCGCCGATGAACCCGCGCTGCTGCTCGGTCAATTCACCGATCAGGCCGTCCCTCAGCACTTCCGAGAATCCGATGATGGCGTTCAGCGGCGTTCTCAGTTCGTGCGACATGTTGGCGAGGAACTCGGACTTCATGCGGCTCGCTTCTTCGAGTTCCGTGTTCTTCTGCTGGAGTGCCTGCTCGATGCGCTTCAGCTCCGTCATGTCACGTGCCGTCGCGATCACACCCTGCAGGCTCCTGTCGCGGTCGTGGAACGTGGTCGCGTTGTACGACACGACCGTGAGCTTGCCATCCCTGGCACGCGCGGTGAGTTCGTAGTTCGTGAGCTTGCCTTCGGCGAGCACCCGGCTGATCGACGCCTCGGCGCGATTCGAATCCGTGAAATAGTTCTTGAACGGCGCGCCGATCAGTTCGTCGCGCGTGCATCCGGTGAGCGCCTCCGTCTGCTTGTTGACGTCGGTGATGATGCCGCGCGGATCGGTGGCCATCAGCGCGTCGATGTTGGATTCGATGAGGGAGCGCGTATAGAAGTGCTGGTCGCGCAGCCGCTGGTCGAGCTTCTTGCGCTCCTCTTCCACCTGCTGGCGCGCGGTGTTGTCGGTGCCGATCAACAGATAGCCGATGATGGCATCCTGTGCGTCGCGCAGCGCCGTAACCGACACGACCGCCGGAAACCGGCTCCCGTCCTTGCGGATGTAGGTCAGCTCGTAGATGTCCTCGATCCCGCGCGAGGCCTTGAACACCAAGGCCTCGAAGCCCGGCGTGATCGGGGTCCCGAGCTCCACGCTCAGCGCCTTGGCACGCGCGATCACTTCCTGCGGATCGGAAATGTCCGCCGGCGTGATCTGGTTCACCACGTCGGCGGCGGCGTACCCCAGCATCCGCTCGGCGCCGACGTTGAATATTTGAATGACGCCCTTGGCGTCGGTGGCGATGCTGGAGAAATTGGCGCTGTTGAAAATCGCGCTCTGCAGGGCCCCGGCCTTGATCTCGGTGCCAATGAGCAGATAGCCGATGATGACGTCCTGCGCGTCACGCAGCGCCGTCACCGACACCACCGCCGGGAACCGGCTGCCATCCTTGCGGATATAGGTCAACTCGTAGATATCCTCGATCCCGCGCGAGGCCTTGAACACCAGGGCCTCGAAGCCCGGCGTGATCGGGGTTCCGATCTCGATGCTCAGCGCTTTGGCTCGCGCGATGAGCTCCTGCGGATCGGAGATATCGGCCGGCGTAATCTTGTTCATCACGTCGGCGGCCGCGTAGCCCAGCATCCGCTCGGCGCCAACGTTGAAGATTTGAATGACGCCCTTGGCGTCGGTGGCGATGCTGGAGAAATGGGCGCTGTTGAAGATCGCGCTCTGCAGGGCCCCCGCCTTGAGCAGCGCCTCTTCCGCCTGTTTGCGGGCGGTGTTGTCGGTACCTATCAACAGGTAGCCGATGATGGCGTTGTTATCGTCGCGTAGCGCGGTGACGGATACGACCGCCGGGAAGCGGCTGCCGTCCTTGCGGATATAGGTCAGCTCGTAGATGTCCTCGATGCCGCGTGCCGCCTTGAACACCAAAGCTTCAAACCCGGGTGTCATCGGCGTGCCCAGTTCAGCCGTCAACGTCTTGGCCCGCTCGACCACTTCCTGCGGGTCGGAGATGTCGGCCGGCGTGATCTTGTTCATCACTTCGGCGGCGGTGTAGCCCAGCATGCGCTCGGCGCCGACGTTGAAAATCTGGATCACGCCCTTGGCGTCAGTGGCGATGCTCGAGAAATTGGCGCTGTTGAAAATCGCGCTCTGCAAGGCCCCGGCCTTGAGCTCGGTGCCGATCAGCAGATAGCCGATGATAGCGTCCTGCGCGTCGCGCAGCGCCGTGACCGAGACCACCGCCGGAAAGCGGCTGCCGTCCTTGCGGATATAGGTCAACTCGTAGATGTCCTCGATGCCGCGCGAGGCCTTGAACACCAGGGCCTCGAAGCCCGGCGTGATCGGGGTGCCGAGTTCGGTGCTCAAGGACTTGGCGCGCGCGATCAATTCCTGCGGATCAGAAATATCGGCCGGCGTGATCTTGTTCATCACTTCGGCAGCGGTGTAGCCCAGCATGCGCTCGGCGCCGACGTTGAAAATCTGGATGACACCTTTCGCGTCAGTGGCGATGCTCGAGAAATTGGCGCTGTTGAAAATCGCGCTCTGTAGCGCCCCGGCCTTGAGCAGTGCATCCTGGCGTCGGACATCGGTGGCAATGCTGGAGAAATTGGCGCTGTTGAAAATTGCGCTCTGTAGGGCACCGGCTTTGAGCAAGGCGTCTTCGGCCTGCTTGCGTGCGGTGTTGTCGGTGCCGATCAGCAA
>DATCGM010000013.1:0-6417 GCA_036508915.1 Gemmatimonadaceae bacterium | reverse complement strand
CGCGCCGGAATGCTGGGCGTGGTGGTGGCCGTGGCGCTCGGGACGTGGGTGGCGTCTATCGCGCTCTACTATGTGGGGCGCTGGCGGATTGACTGGGTTCGCGCGCGCTGGCCGGAGAAGCACAGGCTCCTCGACGGCGCGCTGGAAATCGTGCACCGCCATCCTTGGCGCGCCTCGCTGGCCGTGCGCTTCGCCTGGGGCCTGCGTCTCCCGCTCCCAATCGCCTGCGGTGCGGCGCGGCTGCCGATCGGACTCTACGCCATCGCAAGCGGCATCAGTTGCTGGCTCTGGGCAATCATCTTCGCGTATATCGGACTCGCCTTCGGCAGTGCCGCGATCGCGCTCCTGTCCTTCACTCACCAGCTCGAGGTTCGCCTCGGTTTCGTGGCCCTCATGCTCTCCATCGTGCTCTTATCCATCATGCGACGCCGGTTCATGGCGGAGCGGACGGCTCGCGTCCTCGCGGGCAAATCCATTCCTATATGACACCAGAAGAATTCCGGCGCCTCGGCCATCAGATCGTCGATTGGGTGGCCGACTATCGCTCGACCGTCAGCCATCGCCCCGTCATGGCGCAGAGCGCGCCCGGCGAGATCAAGGCGAGTCTGCCGGCGTCGCCCCCATCCGCGCCCGATGCCTTCGACACGATTTTGCGCGACGTCGACGACATCATCATGCCGGGCATCTCGCATTGGCAGCATCCGAGTTTCTTCGGATACTTCCCGGCGAACTCGTCGCTCGCGAGCGTGCTCGGCGACTATCTGAGCACGGGGCTCGGCGTGATCGGGCTGTCGTGGCAGTCGAGTCCCGCGCTGAGCGAGCTCGAGGAAGTGATGACCGACTGGATGCGACAGATGGTCGGCCTCTCGGACGCGTGGAGCGGCGTGATTCAGGACACCGCGTCCACGAGCACGCTCGTCGCGCTCCTCTGCGCGCGCGAGCGGACCACCGCATACGGCCTCGTGCGCGGCGGCCTGCAACAGGAAGAGAGTCCGCTCGTCGTCTACGCGTCGTCGCACAGTCACAGCTCCGTGGAGAAGGCCGCGCTGCTGGCTGGCTTCGGTCGCGACAACCTGCGCCTCGTCGCGCACGACGAGCAGTTCGCGATGCGTGCGGATGCACTCGAGGAGGCCATCGCCGCCGACGTCGCGGCTGGCCGGAGACCGTGCGCCATTGTGGCCACCACGGGCACCACGACGACGACCTCCCTCGACCCCGTGCGCGCGATTGCGGCGATCGCGCTCAGGCACGGCATCTGGCTGCACGTCGATGCGGCGATGGCCGGCTCCGCAATGATCCTTCCCGAGTGCCGCTGGATGTGGAAGGGCATCGAAGGCGCTGATTCTCTCGTGCTCAACGCCCACAAGTGGCTCGGCGTCGCCTTCGACTGTTCGCTGTACTTCGTGCGCGATGCCGATCATCTC
Source organism: Gemmatimonadaceae bacterium (assembly GCA_036508915.1). Taxonomy (GTDB): domain Bacteria; phylum Gemmatimonadota; class Gemmatimonadetes; order Gemmatimonadales; family Gemmatimonadaceae; genus AG11. The sequence goes on along the minus strand of DATCGM010000013.1, from coordinate 4,993 downwards.
GTGCGTGTGATGTCCACCAATCCGAGCTATCTGCAGTCGGCCATGGACGATCAGGTGAAGAACCTGCGCGACTGGGGTCTGCCGCTCGGCCGGCGATTCCGCGCCCTCAAGCTCTGGTTCCTCATCCGCGAGCAGGGCGTCGAAGGCTTGCAGGCACGCTTGCGTCGCGACCTCGCGAATGCGCAGTGGCTCGCCGACCGGGTCCGGGGTGCCAAAGGCTGGCGTCTGCTCGCGCCCGTGCACCTACAGACGCTGTGCTTGCGGTACGAGCCTGCAGGTCTCGCCGGCGAGGAACTCGACCGCTACACGCTGGCTTGGGCCGAGCGGATCAATGCGTCAGGTCGCGCGTACCTCACGCCGGCCCTACTCGACGGACGCTGGATGGTTCGCGTGTCGATCGGGGCCGAAACGACCGAGCGAGCGGACGTCGAAGCGTTGTGGGCGCTGCTACAGGAACAAGTGGAATGAGCTGGTTATCTGTCGCGGCCGGAACAGCGTTCGCGCTGTTCAGGCCCCGGAGCGAAAGGAAAGTGTTCAGCGCCAGCGAAACAGCCGGAGCGCCACGACGAAGCTCACCACCAGCCACGCCCCAACAATTGCCAGCGACGGCGCGACGACCGCCCATCCCGCGCCCTGCAGCATCGTCGCACGCAGGGCGTTGATCGTCGCCGTGAGCGGCAGCGCCTGAATGAACGGCTGCGCGACCTTGGGAAAGTTGCTCGACGAGAAGAAGACACCCGACAGCACCCACATCGGCATCATCGTCAGGTTCATCAGCCCCGACACGCCTTCGATCGTGCGCGCGCGCGATGCGATGAGCAACCCGATGCCGCCGAACGCAAGCGCCGCCATGAGACAGACGACGAACAGCTGCACGAGCGAGCCGCGCACCGGCACGCCGAACAGCAGCGTGGTGCTTCCCAGCATGGCGGCGATCTCGACGATGAGAAAGAAGAATCGCGAGAAGAGGAACGACGCGAGGTAGTGCGATCGCGGCATCGGCGTCGAGACGAGCCGCTTCAGCAGATTCTTTCGGCGCGCATCAACGATCGCGAACCCCAATCCCCAGATGCCGCCGCCCATGATGTTCATTCCCAATAATCCGGGGACGACGAAGTCGATGTAGCGCGATCCCTTCTCCTGCAGCTTCCATTCGCTCACCGGCACTGGATCACTTCGTCCGGCCGCGCGCTGCACTGCGTCGTCGGTGAGAAAGCGCGCCGATCGGCCCTCGGGGCGCGTATCGTCGAAACGGTACTCGATGCCGCCACTCGCACGCGGCACGGCAACGAGCGCGACCTCTCCCGTCCGAAGCGCGCGCGCAGCGGCGGAGTCGCCCATCGGCTGCACCTTGAGCCCCGCTGTATGCGCGAGACGCGCCATGAGGGAATCGCCCGCCGGTGTGCCCGTCTCGACGCCGATCACGACGACGTCCGCCGGCTTGTTTCGGAATGCGATTCCGAGACCGAGCACAAGGATGATCGGAAAGACAAAGGTCCAGAAGACAGCTTCCGGCTGGCGGAGAAACTCGAGAAAGCGCACGAGCGTGAGCTGTGCGAGCGAGGTATCGCGCCAGGAGCGCGGCGGATTCGTCGCGTCGTGCATCATCGGCTCACGCATCGCGCAGTTGCCGCCCGGTGAGAGAGACGAACACGTCCTCGAGCGTCGCGGAGTGCGTCGCCAGCTCGCCAAGCGCGAGGCCACGCTTGCGCAGCTCGGCGAGCAGCGCCGGCACCGCGCGCGCCAGCTCACTCACCTCGAGCGTCCAGCGCCCGTCGTGCTCGCGCGCGGATGTCACGCCGTCGAGCGCGCGTAGCGTCGGCACGTCGAGCGAGCCCGCGGGCGCGTCCGGCGCGGTGAACTCGACGACATGCTCCGCTCCGAGGGACGCGATCAGTTCGCGCGGTGAGCCGAGCGCGATGACCCGTCCATGATCGACGATCGCCACGCGGTCGCAGAGCCGCTCGGCTTCATCCATGTAGTGCGTCGTCAGCACGATGCTGCGACCACTCGCCCGAAGCTCGACGATGAGATCCCAGAGCTGCCGGCGCGACTGCGGATCGAGTCCGGTGGTGGGCTCGTCGAGAAAGAGCAGTTCAGGATCGCCGACGATCGCGCAGGCGAGGGCGAGCCGCTGCTTCTGTCCTCCAGAGAGCTTGCCGACGCGCGAGGTTCGCTTCTCGCCGAGCTGCACGAGGTCGATCACCTCGTTCACGTCGCGGCCTCGCGAGTAGAAGCTGCGGAAAAGTCGCACCGTCTCGTCGACGGTCAGCTTGTCGGCGAGCTGCGTATCCTGGAGCTGGATGCCGAGCCGTTCGCGCAGGTCGCGCTCGTGCGTGTCCCATCGCCGGCCGAGCACCTCGACGACGCCCGAATCGGGATCCGTGAGTCCTTCGCAGATCTCGATGGTTGTCGTCTTGCCGGCGCCATTGGGACCGAGGAGGCCGAAGCACTCGCCGGCGCCAACAGTGAGATCGAGGCCATCGACGGCGACGACGTCGCCGTAGGATTTGCGCAGGCCGGAGACGAGAAGTGCGGGAGGTGACGAATTCATCGTAGTGAAGGTAGGTGTCGTCCTTCGCGTTGCTCAGGAGAACAAACTAATCCGAGCGAACCGTCCGCGGTTCGATCGGCGCACCGTCGAACCAAGCGCGGCCATCGGCGAAGAAGTCATGCGTCGTGCCGCTGTCATGATTCTGGAGCGACTGGCGAAGAACGCGAATCTGTTGCTCGATCACATCGAGCGCACCCGCGAGCGCGACCTCGTTGTCTTCCACAATAGAGGTCCAGAGAGTCGGAGGGCCGCCGGCAAGACGGGTCATGTCGCGACCGCCAGGGCCGAGGGCGGATCGCTGGATGCCTGCGTCGCGCAACGTGAGCGCAAGCGCAGTGGACAGCACGTGAGGAAGATGGCTCCGCCATGCCATCTGCTCGTCATGTGTGGCCGCGTCGAGCACTTCGACGCCGGCGCGTAGTCCGCGCCAGAATGTCTCCGCGAGCTGTAGCGTCGCGGCATCAGTCGTAGAGGTAGGGCAGAGGAAGACACGAGCCTCGTCGAACAGACTCGCGCGCGATGCGCGCCATCCCGAGCGGTGACTGCCGGTGAGCGGATGCGCGCCCACATATCGCGCGCCGAGCCCCACGGCTTCTGCCGCGGCGACGATGCTGCGCTTCGTGCTCGCGACGTCCATCACGAGGCGCGTTTTGCCGAGTCGCGGCGCGACCCGCGGAAGAACGGCAAGCGTCGCATCCACCGGCAGCGCAAACACGACGACGTCAGCCGCCTCGATCCCCATGAGCTGTGCGCCAAGCCTCTCGTGCACGATGCCTTCGCCCTCCGCGGCATCCAGCGAATCGGGTGCGCTGTCGTAGCCGAGCACTCGCACGTCTCGCTCGGCGAGCGCGCGCGCGAGCGACCCGCCCATGAGGCCGAGCCCAACGATCGCTACGCGCTCGATCGGGATCATTGCGCCTCTTCCTGCGCGCGGCGCGCGAGACCGACGACGTGCCAGAACACCTCGCGCACCGCTTCAACCGGCAAGTCGTGCTCACGCGCCGTCGTCACCGCGCGGCGAATGACCTCCGCTTCACGCTGCGGATCGAGAATTGGCAGCCCAGCCGCGCGCTTGATTGTCGCCGTCTTCCGGCCGAGCGCCACGCGTTCGGCCAGCAGCGCGATGAGCCGCCGGTCGATCTCCTCGATCTCCGTGCGGCATCGCGCGAGCTCGGCGAGCGGATCGCGGTCCGTCATACGACGGCAGCGCCGGCCAGCGCCGGCGTCTGAGGAATGAGGCGCTGCACAAACGACCTACCGGCCGCTTCTGCGAAAGCCGGCACCCGTTGCATGAGACTGGCGAACGCCGCGAAGTCGAGCGACTGATCGCCATCAGAGAGCGCGTTCTCGGGGTTCGGGTGTACTTCGATGATCAGACCATCCGCACCCGCGGCGATCGCCGCGAAGGCCAGTGGCGCGACGAGGCCCGCCTCGCCGCCAGCGTGACTCGGATCGACGATCACGGGCAGGTGCGTCTCGCGCTGCAGCACGGGGATCGCCGAGACGTCGAGCGTGTTGCGCGTGGCGCGCTCGAAGGTGCGAATGCCGCGCTCGCAGAGGACGACCTGATGATTGCCGTGCGCCATGATGTACTCCGCCGACATCAGCAGCTCGCTGATCGTCCCCGACAGACCGCGCTTGAGCAGTACGGGGCGCTGCACGCGGCCGAGCTCGGAGAGCAGCGCGTAGTTCTGCATGTTGCGCGCGCCAACCTGCAACATGTCGGCGTGCTCGGCCACGAGATCGACGTCTCGTGTGTCCAGCACCTCGGTCACGACCGGCAGGCCGTACTCGGCCCGCGTCTCCACCAGGAGCTCGAGTGCTTCCTTGCCGAGGCCCTGGAACGAGTACGGTGAGGAGCGCGGCTTGAAGGCGCCACCGCGCAGAATCGTCGCGCCGGCCGAGCGCACGGCGACCGCGGTCTCATTGAGCATGGCCCGGTTCTCGACGGAGCAGGGTCCCGCGATGACCGTCAGGTCGTTCCCGCCGATCACCGCCTCGGCACCCACGCGCACCACGGTTCGATTCACGGCGAACTCGCGCGACGCGAGCTTGTACGGCTTGAGCACTGGCACCACCGACTCCACGCCCGGGATCGAGCGCAGCGGGAGTTCCATGAGCCGAGTCTCGTCGCCGATGCAGCCGATGATGGTGCGGTGCTCGCCGCGGGAGAGATGCGTGTGTAGTCCGGCGGCTTCGATCCGCTCGCGCAGATGATCGAGCTCGTCGTCGGTGATGTCGGGTCGGGTGATGATGATCATGGCGAAGCGCTCGAGTGAGAGAGTCGGACGTGGTTGATGCACAACAAAAAGGCCCGTGAAGTTTCCACGGGCCGGCGGGTGTCGTAGGCGGGGAGCTTCAGCTCCGTTCAGTCGCGCGTACGTCTCCATCCACGGCCCGTCGAGGGATAGCCGTAGTAATAGAAGGAGACGAAGTAAG
>DATCGM010000012.1:0-28048 GCA_036508915.1 Gemmatimonadaceae bacterium | reverse complement strand
GACGATCGAGAGCGCGATCTCATCCGGCGTCTCTGCGCCGAGATCGAGTCCGACGGGAGAGTGCACGCTCGGTGGCAATGTCGCGTCGGGACCTGAGAGGCGTGCCCCGAGCAGCTCGACCGTCCGTTTGCGAGGACCGAGGACGCCGATGTAGCCGGCGCCCGCGTCGAGCATTGCGTGGAGATAGGCGCGATCGTGGGAGGCGGCGTGCGCCATCACCACGGCCATCGTGCGCTCGTCCATTGTAACACGACCGCTCAACGCGGTCGTGTCCTGCGAGAGATTCGCACACACGACTGCGCGCGCGTCGGGAAATCGTGCGGCGGTCGCAAAGCTTGGCCGGTGATCGACGACCGTGACGTGCCATCCCATCAGCGCTGCCAGTCGCGCGAGAGGAATCGCGTCCGTGCCGCCGCCGCAGATGACGAGCCGAGTTGCAGGCCGAATGACCTCACGCGCGACGTCGGTCTCGTGCTCGAGGAGCGCGCGGTCGCCCTCGATGATGTCGCCGCCCTCGCCGAGGAGGAGCCGCGTTCCGACTGGCGGATGACCGGTGTCCGAGCGCAGCAGCGTCAGCAGCGTGACGGCATCGCGTCGCTCGGCAAGTCGCTCGTAGAATGCGATCAGATCGTCGAGTGCCGCACTCGCAAGCGGCTCGAGCAGCAAATCGATGATTCCCTGGCAGCCCATGCCAAGCCCGAGCAGCATCTCGTCCGACGCGCGGGTGTCATAGCGTACGAGCTCGGCGCGTCCCCCCGAGAGCACGTCGGGCGCGCGAGCAACGATGTCGGCCTCGAGACAGCCGCCGCTCACCGCGCCGATCGTTTCGCCACTCGCGGTCACGATCATGCGGGCGCCTGCTCCGCGATACACGGAGCCTTCGACGGCCATCACGGTGACGAGCACGACGCTTTCGCGCTGCGTGGAGGCGGCGGACAGGGCGTGGCGGATTCGGTCGAGCTCGCGCATCAGTATAAGATAGTTATTGGAGCTTGGCAGAGATGACACCCCGTAAGCCAAACGGTCGCGGCGCCACATGGCACCGCGACCGTATCAACAGCGGGTTCCGCTGTCCGGCTATCTCATCACATTCCCGCTGTGATCGTGAACGTGACGAGTCGCTTGCGCGGTGCGAGCGGCGCGTCCGCGCTCGCGCTCAGCGTGTAGACGATCGGAAGCGCCATCGCGCTCACGCCGGAAATTCCGGTGACGACATCCGCCGAGGCGATTCCGAGGTTCTTCGAACCCGCGCTGGCCGCGCCGGCTGGCGCAGCGAGCGAGACCGCCAGCGACACACCAGATGGCATCGGCTCATCGAGCGAGGCGGCGATCTTCTGGTTCGACTCGTTCGTCGTGATCGCGAAGCTCGTTCCGCTCACAGAAGCGCTGGTCGGCGCTCTGCTGACGATTGCCGTCCGCACCATGATTGGGCTGGTTGTGCCTGAGACGGCCGCGTGGGACATCGACACCACGCTGAACGTCACGGTCTGGGTCGCGGTCTGAGCCAAAGGGCTCTCGGAAACCAGACCAAGGGCCAAGACACCCGCGAAAGCTGCGTCCAGTCGATAGAATCGCATGCTCTGCTCGCCTGATTAAGCGCCGGAGCGGGACGTCATCGTCCGAATCTCTCTGCTTAATCAGTATCGAACACATCGGTCAGTGTCAAGATAGATGTCCCGGAACTACCGATAAATCGCCAATTTGTCCGGTAAATCTGACCGCACGGTCGGAAAAATTGTCGCGCAGACGCATCACTTCGTTGGATTGACGCGCCGACAGTCGTCGAACGATTGTCGTTAAGCGAGAATCATCTCCGTATCGCAACTACTTCGGAAAGGATACCTCGAACCGAGTGCCTTTGCCGGGCTCACTCTCGACCTCCAAAGAGCATCCCATGCTCTCCGCCAAGGCCCTTACGATCGGCAAACCCAGCCCGACGCCTTCGTAGTGGCGGCTCGTCGAGCCGTCCACCTGGGTAAAGGGCTCGAAGATCGTGGCGAGCTGGTCAGGATAGATCCCGATTCCACTATCCTCGACCACGAGGCTCCCCGGCGCCGTCTCTCCATTCCGGCGCGCTACGGTGACGACCACGCTACCGCGAGTGGTGAACTTGACGGCGTTGCAGATAAGCTTGTCGAGCAGCTTCGCGAGCTTCATCGGATCCACGCGAATCAGGTCATACGATTCCACTTTCAGCGTAATCTCGAGTCGTTTGCGCTCGGCCGTCTCGCGCCACTTGCCGACCAATTCCTCCGCGATGGCAGCGACGTTCATGTACGGCGGAATGGGCACATCGCAGACTTCTCGCGTGATCGAGATCGCGACGAGATCCTCGACGAGGCCGAGCAGGCGCTCGCCGTTAGTCCGGATCGCCTCGAGCATCAAGAGGTCCGCAGGGCGCTGGTTGCCGGTTCGATTCTCCTTGAGCACGCGCGAGAATCCGATGACCGAGTTGAGCGGCGTCCGCAGTTCGTGGCTCAACCGCTGGACGATGGCGTGATGCTCTGTCGGCGTCGCGCGCGACGCCTTCCTGTGCGATGCCTTGAGGGTCACGGTGGGCGGCTCGTTCTCGAAGCGGAGGGCGATACTCATTTCCTGGCCGGGTTGGAGTTACCTTCGATCATCTGAACGGCGCGCCGGCGTGGCACCGAACGGAACGCAATCTGACGTGTAACGGCGGGCTTTACACTGACTTCGATTTCCGCGGGCTCCCACCGGGTGCCCGCATGTGGCTCGCTCATGACCTTGAGCACGTACGACCCGCTGGCAACCTCGGCAAAGCGATAGCTGCCCGTTTCATCGGTGGTGGTATAGAGCGTGTCGCGCACACCAACGAGCATGAGCGGCACATCATTCAGCGGACCGGCGTCGGCCAGGGAATCCGGTGCGTTCTCCAGACCAGTGCGCGCGACGCGCATCTGCCGAACGCTCCCCGTCACGATTCCGGCGCGCTCCAGCGCGAGCGCGAAAGTGGTCGGAACCCGACGTGCGCTGTCCACCCGCACCGTCGGGTCGCCGGTGAAGACGGTCGCGGCCTGCGCGGTCTGTTGCGCGAGGGAGAGACGATACTCGCCAGCGGGAAGACCGGCGAATGCGACGCGTCCCTCATCGTCGGTGATCGCGGCCTGAGGTCCAAGCCGCACAAGCGTACCGGCGATTCCACGCCCCGTCTCCTGATCCACGACGCGCCCGCGAACGCGGCCAGCAGAGCGGGTGCGCCCGACCGGCATCTGTAGCGGCATGGAGTACTCGATGAATGCGACCTCGCGGCCGCGCGCGGCGTTGGCGGTGCCGGCCACGCGTACGCGCAAACTCACCGTGGAGCCCGTCGGCAGGGACTGCGAGAGTCCGGCGTCGAGCTGCGAGAAGCGCTCACCGGTTGAGAGGATCGACGTCTGGAAGCCGTTGAACGTGATGTGCGTGCTGGGACCGAGCTGCAGGCGCCCGTCGCCACCGAGGGTGACGATGCCGTCGGCGCCACGCGTCATGGACATGCCCTTGCTCGTTTCTCCATAGAGCGAGAGCGAGTTCACGCCAACTTCTGCGCTCGCACCGAGCGAGAGTTCGTGGTACCCGTGCCGGTCGGCCAAGCCACTCGACGCGATGCCGGCTCCGGCTCCGCCCCAGAAGCGCATCGCGCCAACGGTCTGCTCGGCGCGCGCGAGCAGGCCGCGCTGCAACTCGTCGTTGCGAAACGACGCGAAACTGCTCGTCCGCGTCTGCGCGGAGTACTGAAGGCTGTAGCGCGTCGCGTACTCCATCGCCACCGTGGACGACCGGAAGTACTGCGGCGCGATGAGGCCCAGACTCGCGCCGCTGACAAGATGCGACCCGACTGACGCGGTGAACTGCAGGTCGCTCGTCGCCCGCGCGGACAGGCTGGCGTAGTCGTGATCGGCGCCGCGAGTGATGCCGGCAAAGCGATCGTCCGCCGCGATGTGGCCAATATCGTAGTGCACCCGGTCGCCGCCGCCGCTAAAGTGCACCGTGGTCGCGGCGCCGCGGCCGAGCGGGCCGTTGCTTGCGGCAACTTCCAGCTCGACCTTCGTCTCTCCGGGCGGACTCAGTGTGAGTCCGGTGCCGAGGATCTGGCCGGCAAAGATTCCGCCGGTGCGCGTCAGGCCGCTCACTGTGAGCTGCGGCTCGGAAAACATGTCCGAGGCGCGCGCACTCACATAGGCGCCGCGTTCAACGGGCGAGTCAGGCTGAAAGCGAAAGCGCTGCGCGAAGGCGCCGGCGCCCAGCGCGCCCTCCTGCACATCGACGCCGCCACCGAAGCCCATCTGTCCGCTGCTCGACAGTGACGAGGCGCGGTAGAGCGCATCGCCGGCGCGCGCGGTGTAGTTCGCGCCTTTGAGCTCCACGCGGTATTCGTCCTGATCGCCGAACTGCGAGGCCTTGCCTGGCGATCCGCGCAGCACGAAGGCGAGCTGCTCGCTCCCGCCTTCGCGAAGCAGGCCGTTGCCGATCAGCTCGTAGGGCGACACCCCCGCCGCCGCGTTCGCAGCGCGCAGACGGAGCTGCGATGCGACCCGGTGAAGCGGCTCCGATGCGTTGGCCTTTTGTACGATCAAAACCCGTGTCGACGCAAAGGCGGTTACCGACGTGTCGGACTTGTCGGAGACGTACAGTTCCAGCACGTCATCCTCTGCCTGAAGACCCTTCGTCCGAGTCGCGACCCGGACGACCAATGGCAGGGATGCGCCAGCGGCGAGCGTCATCTGTGTGGAGTCGAGCGCGATGGAGCCGTCGAGCAGACTCGTGCCGCGCAGCATGACCGTCGTCCGGACGTTGCCGCGGTTCTTGAGGAGGAAGGCCGCGCGGTAGGTGTCGCCCGACACGGCGTAGGTCGGCCGATTGGTGGGCGACAGATCCAGGCCGCGTACCACGCTCACGTCCACAGCGAGCGAGTCGCGAACGACCACATTGCCGGCGGAATCCTTCGCCGAAAGCCCGATGACGTACCGGCCCGCCGGTGCGCGCGCGGGAACCCGGACGCTCACGATCCAGCTGTCGGTCTCGCCGGCGGCGAGCGCGAACGGCATTGCGCCGACCGGCGCCGACCAGTCCGCGGGAATGGTGACGCTCGGGACGAGCGCGACACGTTTGGCGGTGCCGTTCGTGATGCGGAGCGCGGTGGAGATCGTGGCGGCGGGCGCGGCGACGATGGCCGCCGTGTCCCGCGCGGCAACGCTCACGCGCTGCGCGGAGGAGGGAATGGCCCCGGCCATGACGAGCGCAAGCAGCGCGTAGCGAACCGGGAGGCGCATCATTCCGCTCAGAAATTCAGCTTGTACTGCGCGGCAAACACGGCGTCGTCACCCGAGTCGGCGAAGACGATGGCCTTGTAGCTGCCGGCGGGGAGTGCATCGAACACGAAGCGCTGCTTCAGCGAAGTGCCCGGGTAGAGCAGGCCGCGCTGCTGCTCTCGGCGGCCGCGCAGCACACCCGCGGCGTCGTAGAGCTCGATCCACAGATTGGGGCGGTAGGCGCGCTCGCCGGTGTTCTCCACGTCGAGCTCGAGGACGCGGTGCCCGGTGGAATCCTTGGTGAGCACCTGGTTCGCGAAGGCAACCTTGCGCGAGCCGGTCGTGGGAAGATGCGTGGCGAGCTGCACGGCATAGCGCACGACGGCGCCGATGCCAACCCGCTTGGCGGCGGCGGCCGGCGGTGCGGTCGTCGCGCCTTCAATCATGATGGTGCTCCAGTACGTGCCGCGCAGTGTGTCGATCGCGGGGACGGTAATGGTGTACCCAAGCGTGATCTCGCCGGAGGGCGGGACGACGACCAATGTGGCCGAGGGCTTGACCCATTTCGCGTTCGAGCGCGGGGTTGTACCCGGGTCGTCGAAGTGCGAGGTGCCGTCGGCAAAAAAAAGGTAGTCCGACTTGTAGATCCGCACGGACTGCGGCTGTGTTGTCTGGTTGCGGATCAGGATCGTTCCTTCATAGCTCTGGCCCGGCGCCGCGGTGTGCTCTTCCACCGTGCTGCCCACCACGGCGATCTGCGCGCCGGCGCGCACCGGCTGCACCAGGGCGCCGAGGAGCAGGGCGACCGGGGCGACGCGGAGCAAGTGTGTGGGCGGCGAGGGGAATTTCATCTGGCGTCTCTTCGACTACGGGTAGTTGACAACTATGATGGTGACGGGATGGCTCTGGAGCGGGATAACAGCTACACGGTGATTGCCTAGTAGATCGTGAACCGGACCTGGCACGTCGATGACAGGACTCCGGCGGCGGCCGTTGCGCTGAAGTTGTATGTGATGCCGAGAGAAGTCGCGTTGGTTTTCTGGGGGATGCCCGTTACGACGACCGTAATCGCCCCGGTGCTCAGGTCCGCGTTATTGACATTCGTCGCCCCCGGGGGTGCCGTCATTGTGATAAACAGTTTCGTACCGGTCGGCATCGACAAGCAGGTCCCGAAGATCTGCGCCGAAATCGTGCCCGACTTGAGGTTGGCCGGCGTTGTGACGGAATAATTCGTCGAGACATCCGCGGGTGGCGCATTTGGCTGGAGGCCAGCGGTGGCGGAACTGATGATCATGGCGGCCGGCGAGGCCAGTATCGTGAGCGTCTGCGCCGTCGCCGGCCTGCTGCTGATGAGCAGTAAACCGAGCACGATTGGCAATGAGCGCGTGATCTTCACGAGAGGCGTCCGGTTGATCGCGATGGCTCAGGCGCCGCCGCTGATGGTGTAGGTGACGACGCGCGTTGCCGAGGTGATGACGCCGGCGAGCGGGGTCGCATCGAGCGTGTATGTCACAACGAGGCCGCCCTGTGCCAGCTTGGTGATGACGGTGACCATGTCGACCGCGACGGTGCTCAGCGCCTTGATGCCTGCGCTCGTGGCACCGGCCGGGGCGGCCAGGGTCGCGGACAACGTGAGGCCGGTGGGCATGTTCGACGCGATGCTGGCGGTGATCTTGGCGCCGGTCTGGTTGGTCGTGACCGCCCAGGTGGACAGCGCGTCGGTGACGCTCGTCGGCGCGGAGCCGGCAACGGCGGTGGTGATCGTCATCGAGGGGGCGCCGACGAAGGCGATCTGATTGATGGCGTTGACGGCGAAGGTGGCCGTCTGCGTGGCTGTCGTCTGGGCCTGGGCTGCCGGAATGGCGAAGAGCACCAGGGCGAGGGCAGCGGCGGCGTGACGAGCACTCTTGATCAACATGACTGCTTCTCCTAGAGAGTGTTGCGAAAGCTTACATGACCATTCTATGCGGGTCACGGTTACAGCACGTTGTCGCGAGTGTGACAGTTTTGTGTATCTGTTCGAGCGGGTTCGCGCGCCGCTCCGGCGGCCGGCGCGCGTGGAACCGAGAGGTCCGGGGTGTCTGATCAGCTGCCGAGGGTGACCGTGTAGGTCACAATGACGGAGCCGGAGACGGCGCCAGCGGCCGGGAGCGCATCGAGTGTGTAGGTGATGCCGAGGGGGGACGCGCTGCTCAGCTTGTTAATGCCGATGACCATGTCGGCGGCGGTGGTGCTCAGCGACCTGGTCGTGCTCGTGGCACCGGCCGGCGCAGTCAGATTGGCCTTCAGCACGAGGTCGCCGGGCGTGCCGGGCATGTCCCCGTCGAGGCTCGCGGTGATCTTCATGTTGTCCACGTTGTTCCAGATGGCATAGCTGGCTGCTGAATTGCTGATGCTCGTCAGCGCGGTGCCGGGGGTGGCCGTGACGATGGCCAACGTTTGGGTGCCGCCCGAGACGGCGATCCTCTGGATGCTGGCGACGGAGTATGCGACGTTCTGCGTGCCGGTCTGGGCCTGGGCCGCCGGGATGGCGAAGATGACCAGGGCGAGGACTGCGGCGGCGTGGCGTGCGTTCTTGATCAACATGACCTGTTCTCCTTGAGAGTGTTGTGAAAAGCTACATTACCATTCTATTCCGGACACAATTACAGGAGGTACTCACGAGCATTACAATTTTGTTCATCTAGTCGAGACCGCTCGCGAGCCGCTCCAGCGGCAGGCGCGCGTCGAAATGAAAGGTCAAGGCGCCTGGTCAGACGCCGCCGGTGATGGTGTAGGTGACAACGCGCGTTGCCGAGGCGGGACGCCAGCGTCCGGGGTCGCATCGAGCGTGTAGGTCACACCGAGGGCGCCCTGGGCCAGCTTGGTGATGAAGGCGATCTGATTAATGACCAACATGACCCATTCTCCTTGGTGGTGTTGTGAAAGGTTACATAATACTCTATACAGGTCATTATTACAGGATCGCGCCACAAGCATTACAAAATTGTTAGTCACGCGTCCCTTCCCAGTAGCACCGTTCCTTCGATCTCAGCCTGTGAAAAGCATGCGAGCCCTTCTCGTCGAAGACGATTCGTCCAACGCACTCTTGAGCAGCAAGGTGTTGGAAGCCGATGGATTCGCCGTGGACCTGGCAACGACGGCGCAAGATGGACTCACCTGCGCGATGGTCACGGAGTACGACCTCATCGTTCTCGACCTCGGTCTCCCGGACGGCAACGGCCTGTCCATCGTGCAGGCGCTGCGTCGAGACGGCCGCGCCGCGCCGATCATGATCCTGACCGGATCGACCGACAAGACGACAACGATTCTGGCGCTCGACGCGGGAGCGGACGACTACCTGACGAAGCCGATCATGATCGACGAGTTCAGGGCGCGTGTACGAGCGCTCATCCGGCGCGGCGGAGCGCAGCGCACCGAACAGCTCGTCTGCGGAAACGTGGTGCTGAATCGCCTCACTCGACAGCTCTTCATCCACGGCACCGAAATCACGCTCACGGCGAAAGAGCTCCCCCTCCTCGAGCACCTGCTACTGCATTGCAACGAGGTCGTCACGCGATCGGAGCTCCTCGAGCGGGTCTGGGACATGCACTTCGATCCGGGATCCAATGTCGTGGATGTCAACGTCGCCCGGATTCGTCGCAAGCTCTCTGACGCGGGCGCCGATATCCGCATCGGCGCTCGACGCGGCATGGGATTCGTATTGACTGCGGTCGACGCGCCGGCCATCTGACCGATCCCTCTCTGCCCAAGCTTCGCATCACATGCACGACGACAACGGCAACATCCTCTCCGGAATCGAACCCGGATCCTTCGCGCGCATCCATCTCGTGGGCGTTGCGGGCACGGGCATGGGCTCGTTCGCCGGCATGCTCAAGACGGCGGGGTACGAGGTCACCGGGAGTGACGAGAGCGTCTATCCACCGATGAGCGACATGCTCGCGGCGTGGGGCGTCGAGGTCATGACCCCCTACTCGCCGGCCAATCTCGACGCCGCGCGACCCGACCTGGTAATCATCGGCAACGTGATCCGGCGCGTGAACGTGGAAGCGACGGCGGTTCGCGAGCGTGGCATTCCACAGATGAGCTTCCCGGCGGCGTTCGGATCACTGGTGCTCGAGGGCAAGCACAGCGTTGTCGTTGCGGGAACGCACGGCAAGACGACGACGTCCGCATTGCTGTCGCATGTGCTCGTCGTCGCGGGAACCGGTCCGACCTTTCTCGTCGGCGGGGTGACGGTCAACTACAACAGCAACTTCCGGAATGGGAGCGGCCCGTTCGTCGTCGTCGAAGGTGATGAGTATGACACGGCGTATTTCGACAAGGGGCCGAAGTTCATGCACTACCGTGCGCGAACGGCGCTGCTGACGAGTGTCGAGTTCGACCACGCGGACATCTACCGCGACATGGCGCACTACGAGTCGGCGTACGACAAGTTCGCCGCCACGATTCCGGAGGACGGGTTTCTCGCCGTCTCCGCCGCGTACCCGAACGCCGTCGCGATCGCGCAGCGCTCCTCTCGCGCGTACGTCGCGACGTACGCGGCACACGGCGACGCGGAGTACGTCGCGGAGAATCTGCGCTTCGGTCCGGAGGGGGCGCGATTCGCCATTCGCGAGCCACGCGGCGCGGCAGGCGAGTTTCTTCTTCCCATGTCCGGACATCACAACGTGGAGAACGCCGTTGGCGTCTACGCCGCCGCGCGCGCGCTCGGACTCACCGCCGACCAGATCCGGGCTGGATTCGCGTCGTTTCGGGGAGTGAAGCGGCGGCAGGAGATTCGAGGCGAGATCGGTGGCGTGCTGGTGATCGACGACTTCGCGCACCATCCCACGGCGGTGCGCGAGACAATCACGGCAATCCGGCTGCGCTATCCGGAGCGCCGTCTCTGGGCGGTGTTCGAGCCGCGCTCGAACACGAGCCGTCGCAACATTCATCAATCGGAGTACACGACCGCCTTCGACGGTGCGGCGCGCGCGTCGATCCGCGTACCCGAGCCGCACGACAAGGTCCCCATCGACGAACAGCTCGACATCGATAGAGTGGTCGATGCGCTGCGCGCGAAGGGAATCGATGCCGAGGCGTCGCCTGACGTCGGTGAGCTGGTGCGGCGGGTAATCGCCGAAGCGCAGCCCGGCGATGTGATTCTGGTGATGAGCAATGGAGCGTTCGGTGGATTCATCCCGACGCTGCTCGAAGGGCTTCGTCGTCGCTTCGAGTGAGTTGGGGTCGGGCAACCCCGTCATGAGTTACGAGTCGTACAACGTGGGACAGTCAGCCAGTCAACTTCCAGTACCTGACCACAGCCATCTTCGGAAACGGCGTTGTTCGCGCGCGCGCTCCGATCAACGCCCTTGACGACCTACGCGACCACTTCGACCTCGTGTATCTCCCCCCACCCCAGCCCTCCACTCGGCAACACGGCAAACCGAACCATCGCTCCAGCCGGCAGCCGCACGGTATCCAGCTCCGCGTGCCACACGCCGATCGTCGTATCCCGACTCGCCGTCTCTTTCGGCTCCGCATCGCTCACGCTCCACCGGATCATCGAGTCCGTTGGCGACTGAATTCGCAGCCGGTTTCCCACCGGCATCGTGCGCGTGCGGCTGTGCGGAGCCCAGATCGTGAGATCGCAGCCGATCCGCTGGCGGACATAGCGCTCGTACGGCTGCGGTGGCATGTCGAACACTCGTCCATCGTGCAGCGAGCGCACGAGCTTCGCGTATTCCGCATGCGCCCACACGAGGGGCATGGCACTGCCGGTCGCGCGGCCATTGACCAGCTCGAACTCGGGAAGATCGGGGCCGTCCCACACCTGCTCGGGCAGCATTCCGCCATCGCTCGCTTGCGCGCGCATCACACCGAGGAGCTGCATGGCGACTTCAGGCCGGCCGGCCGCGAGCTCGTAGTGAGCGCGCTCTCCCGCCAGTAGCGGCCACGGTCGTCCGACACCGGTTCCGTCGAAGGCCGAGCCATCTTCCTTCTCGCCATAGCCATCGCGGTTGTAGCGATACCAGGCCGGACCGGTTGCCGTGTGTGCACGCAGCATCGCGTCGATCACACGAACCGTATTGACGATTCGCGGATCGTTCGGGTCGCGCAGTCCGTAACGTACGAGCGCGAGCGCGTCGGGGCTCACGATCTCGTCATAGCGTGCCCAATCCGCTCCGGGGGGCTGGTTCTTGATCGGAATGTGGCCCCCCGACATCGGCACTGCATCGTCGATGTCGCTCGGCGCTACACGAACGTAGTACCCTTCGACTCCGACCTGGCGCGCGATCGCGGTATCACGCACGTACGTCCATTGCTCGATGCGCGCGTTCCAGGCATCGGCCGTGTCGCGAAGCAGCGCTCCGAGCTCCGGCTCGTTCGTGCGCTCGGCAAACTCCGCGGCGACGAGCAGCGCGGAAACTTCCACGGCGATCGAGAACGGCGAGTAGCCGCCATTTTCTTCCCAGCGATCCTGTCCGGTCACCGGACCGTTGCGCACGAGAAACCCTGCCGCGCGACGAATCATCGGGTAGGGCTCGAGGTCTTCGAGCTTTCCTTCGCGCCGTAGCATCTCGGCGAAGAGAATCGGAAAGGCAACCTCGTCCATCTGCAGGCCGTTCCAGTAGGGCGTACCATCGAGCCAGAGATTCTGCGCCCAACGGCCGTCCTCTTCCTGCGTGCTCATGAGATAGCGCAGCGTGCGGCGCGCGAGCACGCTGTGCCCAAGAGCGATCAGCGCGCCCGCACTGTTCACGAGATCGCGCGGCCACACGAGGTGGTAGCCGCCGAGCTCATGATCGCTCTTCATGTTCCCCCAGGGAATGGAGAGACTGGCGATCATCGCTCCCGACGCGCGCTTGTCCTCGTGCACGGCGAGTATCGCCGCGCTCACGCGGTAGAGGTCGACCACGCTCTCCGGGAGATTGACCGGCGTCTGCTTGCGGCGTTCTCCCTTGGGGTGTTTCGGCTTCTGATCGTGCGCATGCGTGCTGCCGTGCGCGTGCACGGCGAGATCCCGCGCCGCGGACTGCCGCAATTGCTCCGGCGTCGTGGCTTCGCTTCCGACCGAGCGCGGCCCGATTGTGTGCTCGTGGAATCGCGCCCACTCACGGATGTAGGACGCCTCCACCCGTTCGAACGACGACGCCAGCGACATCCGTCCACGTTGCGCCGCCTCGGCGGGGCCAAGTCCGAATGCGAGCACGAGCACGAACTCGGCGACGTCATCGCGTGGGCGTGGACATGCGGCGAGATTCACCTCGCCCGCGAGAGCAATGTTTCCGGCGCGCACATCGTTGCACGGATCGGAGAGGTATCCGTCGGCTTTCACCTGGCGCCATCCGTCGTTCACGCCGACGTATCCGCAGCTCATTGCATTCCAGCCGGCGTCGCACGCGAGTGCGAGCGCAACCTCCTGCCGGCGCGCGAAGAGCATCGGCACGCCCTTGTAGCGCTCCGCCCAGCCGTCGTTACCGTAGCCCTGATTGCAGATGTGCGGCGCGAGAAGAGCGAAGACGCGATAGTCCTCCACGCGTCCCTCGAGCGCGCGAAAGCGAATCCGCTGCATGAGGACGTCGCGCTCAGGATCGGTGATCACCGTCTTCTCGATCTCGTAACGGCCGTGCACGCAGGTGTTGACGAGACGGAAGCCGGGTACGCCGGGCGCGATGAGATGCACGACGCTCGTCGTGTCGCGCTTCTCCTCGGAAAAGAACCCGGCGGCGGCGCTGACGAGCAGGCCGAGGTCGCGCGTGTTCGCCTGGTCGACGCGCGGGTAATAGACCTCGTCGACGATACCGTGCGAGATCGTGAACCAGACGTGGCTTCGCCCATCCAGCGCGGTACCCACTCCTGACTTCGCGCTCGACGTCCAGCGCGGTTCGACTCCAGGCCCGATCGGTGGCTCGCGGGGAATTGCTGCTGCGTCGTCAGTCACGTGAGACGCGCCCGCTTCTGCCACAACCGATATCCGCCGCGAAAGGCGTTCAGATTGCTTCCTCGGCGCGTATTCGGCGGCAACTCCTCGAGCAGTCGCACATTCCCGCCGCCGAGGACGGCGTACTCCGACGTGAGCGCAGCGAGGAACATCGCGACGACGTCGGCGACGTGGCGACTCCACTGCTTGACGCCCAGCCGCTTCATCCCCGTCTCGCCAAGGTAGTCTTCGTAACTGCGGCCCTTTCGGTAGGGCAGGTGCGCCAGCTCGAGCGGGACTACGATACCGTCACGAACGAGCGTGCTACCGAGCCCGGTGCCAAGCCCCAGGAAGAGCATGCGCCCGCCGTCATAGCTGCCCAGTGCCTGCATCGCGGCATCGTTGACCATCTTGACGGGGCATTTGAACGCCGCCTCGTAGTCGAAACGAACCCATCCATCGGCGAGATTTTCTGGCTCAGCGATCGGGTGGTTGTCGGCCACCGGGCCCGGGTAGCCGATCGACACCACGTCGTAGCCCCATTCCTCGGTCGCGTTCAGAACCTCGGCGACCATGATCTCCGGTGTGAGATCCGACCCGGACGGAAGCTTCAGTGGCATACGCTTGCCAGTGGCGAGCAACTTCACGTGCGAGCCGCCGATGTCGATCACGAGGATTTTCACGAACGGATGGCCTGGGTGATCCCGAGACAAGTACGCGCCGCTTCATTTGCATGCGGCGGGCCGCTCGCGCGAGCACTTTCTCTAACGCGCCACCCAGGCCGGCGGGGTCACCAACACCGGGGCCACGTTCACGAGTGTCGCGTTTGGCCACATCGATGGAACGCCCCGGATGAACGTCACCAACCCGTCGATCGGCGCGCGGATGTCTCGCGTCTTTCGTCCGAGGTAATCGGTCGTGTAGCCAAGCACGGTGCCCGCCTTCACGCGCGTGTCGCGGTGCACCGTCGCGAAGAACATCCCGCCGGAATCCGCCGTTACTCGCTTCCCGTCATTGCCACTGAGCCAAACAATGTTCTTCGGGGGATGCACACTGCGCTCGATCATGTGCAGAGCGCCGAGCACATTGAGGGAGCCTTCTACCAGCATGCTCACGTCGCCGGCCTCCACCGTGCCGCTGCGACCCGCCTCGGCGACGAGGACAGTCTTGCCGCGCACGAGCGCCTGTCCCGACAGCGAACGGCCTGCAGCCGGTGCCGCGGGATTCACATCCTGCACGATCACGTGGTCGAGCCCGAAGGCTATCACAAGCGCGCGTCCCGCCGAGTCCTGCGCCGGCCGGCCGCTGCGCATCCAGTAACTGTACGGCCGCAGATTCTCGTCGAGATCTCCGCCGTGGAGATCGATGATGACATCGGCCGGGGCGACGATCTCGCGTGTCACGAGCGCAAGTGCGCGCGGTGACTGCGTGCCCGTGGAGTCGCCGGGATACTGCCCGTTCATCCCTTTCCGATCGACCGGATTGAGATGCGGCGTCATCGCTTCGAACGAGGCGATGTTGAGCAGCGGAGCGACGATGACCGTGCCGCTCAGCTTCCGCGCGTCGAGGCGCGGAATGAGCCGCTGCATCGCGACGATCGACGCGTACTCGGTGCCGTGGCTCCCGGCGACGAAGGCGACGACCGGACCCGGCCGCGCGCCGTGAATGACCGCGACAGGAATACGCAGGCCCGAGTCGATCGTGGCGGGCACGACGATCGTGCCCATCGCGGTGGCGCCGCGAGTCGCTGTTGCCGTGCCGACGCTGAACGTCGGATGTGCGTCCTGCGCGCCCAGCGTGCCGGCGGCGAGCAGGAGGGTGAGCGCGATGGCGCGTCGGTGCATGGCTGGCTCCGGTGGAATTAGTTGTCGGCGCGCGTCGCGTCGACCGAGATCTTCAAATTCTCGTTCAGCGTCGCGTCGCCACTGATGATCGATGACCAGGACAGCTCGCGGCCATTACGCTTTCCCTTCTCCACGACCTTGAGCCCTTCGGGCGCAATCGTGATGGTGTACGTCTTGTCGCCGTGTACCAGTTCGCGCTTGATCGCCTTGTCCAGTTTCGTCGCCATGCCCGCCTCGCCGAATATTGTGAAGTGGCGCGAAGCTACGACTGGAGCCGGAGCGATGCCAGTGGGACCGTCGCGCTGAACCCTCACGTCCCCTCCACCCCCCTCAATCGTGCATCGAGATGCGACCGATCCGCCACCGCGGTTGCGAGCGGCCCGTGCCCTCCGAACTCGACGATCGACACTGACCCGACCGGGCACCCGAATCGATACCGGAATCGCCCGACGTCAACGCCGAGCAAGGCGCAGAGGAGCACGCGAATGGATGCCTTGTGCGACACGACGAGCACATTGCCGTCCATGTGCGCACCGGTGATCTCCTCGATCACATTCGTCATGCGCTGCGCGAGCGCGATTGCCGTCTCGCCGCCGGTCGGGGGGTTCCATGCCGGATCGGCGGACCAACGCTCGTGGTCGTCATGCCAGTCGCGCGCAACGACTTCGGCGGTGAGCCCGTCCCACTCGCCGTAGTCGATCTCGGCGAGCTCATCACGCTGTTCGACCTGGAGCTTCACGGCCGTCGCGAGCGGCGTGGCCGTGGCGACGGCGCGCGCGAGAGGACTCGAGTAGATCGCCGTCCAGGGCTCGACGCGATACGCCGCGGCAAACGCTTCGGCCATCGCGACACCCTCATCAGTCAGCGCGGGATCGAGTCCGCGACCGCAGAAGACATTCGCGCGGCTCATCGCCGTTTGGCCGTGCCGCAGCAGATACAATCGAAGAGTCATTCACGCACCGCCGGTGAAGTTGGTGACGTCGAGATTACCGATTTTGAGCGTGCGGGACATGAGATTCCGCGTCGGGTGCGCCCCCACCAGGTACCAGCGAGCGGAGGGGGTAGTCTAGAGTGCCACGGGGCATGCACAAGATGACAAATTGCAGACGAGCGGACTCGGCAAGCAAAGTGCATGCGAGATCACCGTGAAGAGCCCCCATCAGAGTTCCGTGACCGCTCCCGACGTTGATCTTCAGGCGCCGCCGACACCGGCCGCGCCCGATGCGAAGACGCCCGACCTCGAGCGCACCGAAGAAGCCATCGACCGACCGCGCACCCGCTCGATCGAGACGACGGTGCTCATCGTGCTTGCGCTGCTCTACACGCTGTATTTCGCGCGCCTGTTCCTCATTCCGATCGTCTTCGCGCTGCTGCTCAACTTTCTGCTCAGCCCGCTCATCCGGCTGCTTGGCCGCTTTCGTATCAAGCCGCCCTTCGGTGCGGCGATCGTCGTCCTTCTTCTCATCACGGCGATCAGCGGCGCCGTCTACCAGCTCGCCGGTCCGGCGCAGGGATGGGCCGCCATCGCCCCCGAGAGTTTTGCCCGCGCGCAGGTGAAGTTGCACAAAATCATCCGCCCCATGCAGCAGGTCTCCAAGAATGTGGAGCAGGCCGCGAATGCGGTGGGCGGGCCGGACCCCAAGACGAAGGGAGTGCTGGTGCAGGCTGCCGGACCGAGCTTCTCTTCACGACTCTTCGGGACGACACAGCGGTTCGTCGCGGGGCTCCTCGAGGTGTTCATCCTCCTCTACTTTCTGCTCGCCGGCGGCGATCTGTTTCTGCAGAAGCTGATCAAGGTGTTGCCGCATTTCAGCGACAAGGTGAAGGCGGTCGAGATCGCTCGGGCGACGGAATCCGCCGTGTCGGCCTATCTGACCACCACGCTTCTCCTGAACGTGCTGGAGGGCGCGCTCGTCGCGGGCGTTTTCTGGATGCTCGGCATGCCCAACGTGCTGCTCTGGGGAGCGCTCGTCACCTGCCTGGAGTTCGTGCCCTACCTCGGTGCACTCACCGCCGTGGCCGTATTCACGCTGGTGGGACTCAGCACGTTTCCCGACGTGGCGCATGCGCTCATGATTCCGGGAAGCTTTCTCGCCATCAACCTGATTCAGGCCAACTTCGCGACTCCGCTACTGCTCGGGCATCGGTTGACGCTCAATCCCGTGGCGATCATCATCGGGCTCGCCTTCTTTTTCTGGATCTGGGGGGTGCCTGGAGCGTTTCTCGCCGTCCCGCTTCTGGCGAGCTTCAAGATCTTCTGCGATCACATCGCCTCGCTCGCGGCGATTGGCGAGTTCCTGGGGCAGCGGGATGAGAATGAGAGGCGGGTGACGGCTCGACTCTGAGAGCGCTACTCCGGGGGCGCGAGCGGGCTTCGCCGGCCGCCACGAGCAGCAGAGTCCCTTCGCGCCTCAGTACTTCCGAAGCGCCTTCGCCAACACCTCCGCTACCCGCACCGGATCCGTCTCGTCATCCGGCACGCTGACGTCCAGCGTCAACGGGTCTGCGCCTGGCTTGCGCTCGACGTCGATCATCCAGCCGATCGCCGGACCGCCGCAGCGGGCAACAGCTCCCGATTTCATGTGCACGGTGACGATTCCCGGAAATCCGTATTCCACCGTGCTGCCTTTGAGCTTGCGCTGCAGTGCGGCGGCAACCGCGTGGCCCCGCTCATGAGTCATGCTCGCGTCGTCGCTGATCGCGTGCTCGAACGTCGAGCTCATCATATCGGGAGGGAGCTCGAAGGCTGCGAGCGGATCGTCGTCAGGAGTGTTGGGCATCATTGATCAAGTGTCGGCGGAACAGCGCGCGAGTTGAGCGCGGATGCGGGCACATCCTCGCTACGGGCGAGTTCACACCGCTCGCGGGCGTGTGAGCGGCGCATCATCTGGAGCGAAAACACGATCGCGAGAAACAGCAGATATCCCTCTCATACACCACGTCGAACACATTGTCCAGCGCGCGCATGTGATCGCCCAGCGCGAGCATGGCGGCGCGCTGCGCATTGGTGAGCTCCGCGAAGAACCGCAGCAGCGTGGCCTTAGTCCGGTCCGCGCCGGTCCACACCATGCCTCCCGTCTGAGGACGCGCAACTCGCGCAACAGGGAATGGGGCATGGCTCAACCTCCGAAGTGGTCAGGCTCGTTCAGCTGTCGCGTACCATGACGTAGAAGGAACGCCCGCTCGTCGCGTTCCGGTGCACTCCTCGCGCCGAGTACTCGTGCTGGAGCGCCCATTGAAAGTGTTCGCGAAGCGACAGGCGCCACGTCGCGGCAAGAGTGGGAGCCCGCGAGATGTCGTCGAGTATGTCGGCCGGCATCTCCAGCAGCGCGATCGGTGGGCATTCGTCGCCCACGGCGAGCGTGCGATCACGCGGACGAGGAAAGGCCGTCATCACCGGCAAATCCTCGTCGGGCGGCAGCGTGAGAGACGGAGCCTGGTGCCCGGCGGTCTTGAGGCAGACGACGAGACGGTCGGTGGGAAGTCCAAGGTGAAGCGGACTCACCGTGGCACCGTACATGTCGGGCACATACTCCACCACTTCCGCACCAAGGCGGTTGAGGTTGAAGTACGCGTTCTTCGCCAGGAGCGGGTCGAAGGTCCAGAAGATGCGCGCGACGCTCAGCTCGGCCAGGACGCGGCGCTGATGTTCCTTGAGCATGCGCCCGACGCCCATGTTGCGCGCCGATTCGCGGACGCCGAGCATGTGCGACCAATGCGCCAGCTCGCCCTGGCGAATGCCGGTGATGCCGAAGACGAAGCCGAGCAGCGATCCATCGACGTCGAAGGCGCCGGCCGCGATTCCACCAACGTAGTCGACGACATGCAGGAACGAGGCGGGCACGATATCCTGTTGGTCAAACCCCCAGACCTCGCGCTGCAAGTCGACACAGTCGTTGCAATCCTTCAGCGAGACGAGCTGGCGGATGCGCACGTTCGCGCCTGCGGTCGCTTCGCGCGTGACGCGAGCGCCGTCGGAAGACTCCAACACCCGCGCGGATGCATTCCGGTTGGCTGCCACGCCTACCTCGTCCCACCGGTTGCCGCGTTCTTGTTCCAGAGGAAGCGCTGCAGAAACTCCTGCATTCGGCCGAATGTGTAGAGCCAACGACGAAGCAGTAGCGTCTCGTGGGTATCGTCCGGCGTGCGACGAAGATCCGCTGGGGCGGTCATCGCGTCGCTCCTGCGAGAGTCGCTGACGCAATTCGCGCCGACTCGGCGAGCACCGCGGCGCCGATGGCAATCGCTTCTTCCGCGACGTCGAACTCGGGTGAGTGCGCCGGGATGAAGCGCTCGCCTTCTCTCCGCGCACCGATGCGCAGAAAGCAGCCGCGAATCGTCTGCAGATAACAGGCGAAGTCCTCGCCGGCCATGTTCGTCGTGCCGAATGGAACGACTGCGTCACTCCCGAGCACGATGTCGGCCGCGTCTGCGGCCCACATCGCCGCGTCCGCGCTGTTGATGACCGGTGGCACGCCTTCGTCGATGTCAACGCGAGCCTCGAGTCCGTGCGCGGCTGCCGTGTGCCGCGCAATGGAGCGCAG
The DNA here is from genome assembly GCA_036508915.1 of Gemmatimonadaceae bacterium. Classification (GTDB taxonomy): domain Bacteria; phylum Gemmatimonadota; class Gemmatimonadetes; order Gemmatimonadales; family Gemmatimonadaceae; genus AG11. The sequence goes on along the minus strand of DATCGM010000012.1, from coordinate 8,505 downwards.
CTCGGCGTGCAGCAGCTCTCTCGTTTCGATGTCGGCGGCGCGGAGCGTGCCGCGCAGCACGGCACGGTCGGGGATGATGTTTGATGCCGTGCCGGCGACGATACTACCGATGGTTAACACGGCAGGCGACGCCGGATTCACACGGCGCGAGACGACGGTTTGAAGTGCCATGATCAGCGCGCCGGCGCCGACGATCGGATCGGCCGCTTCGTGCGGCCGCGCCGCGTGCGCTCCGCGACCCAGCAGCTCAATCTCGAACGTATCCGCGGACGCCGCGAGCGGCCCCGCCTGCGCCACGACCTGCCCGACGGTGAATCGGCGGTCGACATGGGCGCCAAAGATCGCTTGCACGCCGGTGAGCACCCCCGCATCGAGCAACGCTCGCGCTCCCCTACCCACTTCTTCGGCCGGTTGCAGGACGATGAGCACGTCACCTTCCGCCGGATCGGCGCGCAGCAGCGCCGCCGCGCCAACCGTCCAGGTGGCGTGTACGTCGTGTCCACAGGCGTGCATGACGCCGGCGTTGACGGACGCGAAGGGGAGTCCGGTCGCCTCGTGAATCGGCAGCGCATCGATGTCGCCGCGAATGGCGACGACCGGTGCGTCGGGATTGCGTCCGGCCACGCGCGCCACAATCCCCGTGCCCGCCACACGCGTGATGTTCGCGAGGTCGAGCGTGGAGAGGAAGTCGGTCAGCACCGACGCCGAACGCTCCTCGTGCAATGACAGCTCGGGATGCTGGTGGAGATCGCGGCGCAACGCGACGAGCCGCACTCCGAGCTCGGCCGAGACACGCAAGCCGGCGCGCGCCGCCGGTGCTGGCGTCTTCATCGCGGACGCCTTGTTCATCGTCCGGCCGCCATTCCCGAAACAGCACTCAGCACTTCGCTGCGCTGCGTAATTGATTCGATGCGCTCGACATCCACGCGCACACCGATGCCGTTCTCGCTTCGCGGCACGTGGACCATACCCTCCGCATCCATCGTCCACTCGGGGGAGACGATGTCCTGCGCCCAGTACCGTGCGCTGGGGCTCAGATCACCGGGCAGCGAGAAGTTGGGCAGCGAGGCAAGCGCCACATTGTACGCGCGGCCGATCCCGCTCTCGAGCATCCCGCCGCACCATACGGGAATCCCGGCGTCGCGGCAGACGTCGTGAATGGCGATCGAGACCGCGAAGCCGCCCACGCGTCCCGGTTTGATGTTGATGATCTGGCCGCTCTTCAACGCAATCATGTCGCGCGCACGGTCAATCGTCGTGATGGATTCGTCGAGGCAGATGGGCGTCGTCATCTGCCGCTGGAGCGCGGCGAGCTGAATGAGATCGTCCGCGCCGAGCGGCTGCTCGAGCATGATGAGCGAGAACTCGTCGAGGTCGACGAGATGCGCCGCGTCGGCGAACGTGTACGCCGCGTTGGCGTCGGCCATGATCTCGATGTGCGGTCCGAGCGCCTCGCGTACCGCGCGCACGAACTCGACGTCCTGGCCGGGCTGAATCTTCAGTTTGATCTTCCGATAGCCCGCCGCCACCGCGGCCTTCGCGCGCTCGACGAGCAGTGGCGGCGCCGGTTGAATTCCGAGCGAGATGCCGGTCGGCACGCGGTCCCGCGTTCCGCCGAGCAGCCCCGAGAGTGGAATCTGGCGAATCGTGGCTTCGAGCCCCCAGCAACCCATCTCGAGCGCCGCCTTTGCCATGTTGTGGCCGCGCACATTCTCATCGAGCACGGCGTGCACCGCAGCGGCACTCGTGAAGCGGCGGCCGAGCACGCGGGGGGCAAGCCATTCGCGAATGGCCAGCCACGCCGTGTCGATCGTTTCGGACGTGTAGTTGGGCCACAGGGGGGCGACGCACTCCGACCATGTCGAGGCGCCATCGCGATCGGTGAGCTCGAGCAGGAGGATGCGGCGCTCGTGCTCGATGCCCGACGAGATGCGGAACGGCTCCTTGAGTGCCAGCGGGATTTCCCGTAGCGTGAGGCGGTCGAGACAGAACATGGCGGGGATCGCGGAGTGACGAGGTGGAACCGGGCGCACCACGCCGGAGTTTCCGGCGCGTCACCAACATAATACGAACCAGGCGGAGGCGATAGACCACTTCGGTATACCGCTATTGCGCCCGTGCGCGGCGGGCCGACGGGACCGGGGGCGAGCGCACGCGCCGCGTGCCGCTTGCAGCCCCTTCACACAGCCTCTAGGTTTGTCGCACGTGCCCCCACTGTCATCGACGCGAGCAAGAACCAAGTCCGCCCTCCGCCCTTCGCCCCACGGCGCGGCGCGCTCCTCGGCGCGTGAGCCGCTGGACAACGTCACGCACGTCTACCGCGAACTGCGAGCGCTGATCGTGTCGGGGCAGTTGCCCGCCGGCTCCCGCATCGCCGAACGCGCCGTCGTCACCCGCATGGGCCTCAGCCGCACCCCGGTCCGGAGCGCCCTCCACCGGCTCCAGCAGGAAGGGTTCGTCGCCTCCGTGGGACGCGCCGGCGATCAGCGCCTCATCGTCACGCCGCTCACGCAGGACGACGGCCGCGAAGTGTTTCTCATCATCGGTCACCTCGAGGGACTCGCAGCGCGCGAGGCGTCGGCGCTCCCGCGAGCGCGCCGCACGGAACTCGCGCGACGGCTCCGCGACATCAATCGCGTGCTGGCGGTCGAGGCGCGCCGCAGGAGCTCCCCATCCCGACTGTTCGAGTTGGACGAGGAGTTTCATCGCACCTTCGTCGAGGGCGTCGTGGGGCCTCGTCTCCTCGCCCTGTTCCGCGCGATCAAGCCGCAGACCGAGCGCTACGCTCGGCTCTACGTCAACGTGCTGCTTGATCAGCTGCCGACGTCGGTCAAGGAGCACGCGGTGATCGCCGCCGCTATCGCCTCGGGCGATCCCGATGCGGCACAGAATGCCGCCGAGACCAACTGGCAGAACGCCGCGGACCGACTCACCCACCTCATTGCCGAGCACGGCGAACGAGGCATCTGGTTGCTCCGGAAGGACGAGCCGGCGGCGGCAAAGCGCCGCGCGGCGAAGCGGCCGTCCCGCTAGGCCGTTCGGCGTCGGAGGGCGTGGTGCGGGCTCCTTGCGGAGGATGGGGCGGTGTACGTGAACAACGTCGCCGTGCCGCTCGACCAGGACGCGATCACGCGCATCGCCGGCCAGGCCGTGGGGGAGATCGCCGCCGTGGCGTATTCGACCCTGCCCTGAGCATCCGGGGTGTTGCTGGGGTGAGTTACTCGCGATCCGTTGCGGAAGCATGCGCTCGACTTGACGCCTCGGCTCGTGCCCGCGGAAACGACGTCGAACGCCGTCTGCACGATGAGAACGAGCACGAGCATCCAGACCGCCGTCGCCCATCGCGGTGCCCGACCGCTGCGACGGAGTAACCACCACCCCAGCAGTACGGTCGGCACTTCGAGCAGATAGTCGTAGAGCGGCCGGTCGTACCAGGACAGTCCAACCATCTCGCCACCGGGCAGGAGGAGCTTGCGGCCGGTGAAGTAGTCCGCGGGGACGTGGAGGAGCACGACGAACGCAAAGGTGAGCGCCGTGACACGCGATCCCGTCGCGAGAAATGCCATCCCCCCAACGATCGCCGCCTCGAGCACGACAGCGTGTAGCGTGTGTGAGTAGAGTCCGTACGGGCTGCAGATTCCGAGGACAGAGTACACCGCGTCGGCGATGTCGGGCGCGAGCGAGGCGAATACGAGGGCGATGAAAATGCCGGAGCTCATCTTCGCGCGCGACACACTGCGCACGACTCCAGCAACGCCGAAATGGCCGGTAATCACCGAGGAAGAAACTTCCGGACTTCCTTCAGCAACTGCGGAGGCGAGACGGGCTTGGCGAGATGCTCGTCCGCACCGGCCGCGATCGATGCATCACGATCCCAGCTTCCGACCAAGCCCGTGACGACGATGATCGGAACGTCCATCGTCTCGGGATCTTCCTTGAGCGCACGCACCGCATTCCACCCGCTCGTTCGGGGCATCGTCACGTCCATCAGGACGAGGTCCGGCCGTTCACGCCGCACGGTGGCGACTGCCTCTTCACCGTCACTCGCCTCCAGCACGCGATATCCGGCGGCCGCGAGGATCGCGACATACAGCGAGCGCTGCTCGGCGCTGTCTTCTGCGACAAGAATCGTCGGCCCGGAAGAAGCCAGGTCATGCGTAGACATTCGGGAGAACTTATCGCAAGCACGGTGATAAGGCTACGACGTAGAGGCGATGCCGTACTGGCCCAGGCTTGGCCTCACCGGGTTCGTGATTGCCGAGGTCGTCGCGCTGTACATGGTGTTCACGATCTTTGTGAGTGATAGCCACCGAGATGGCAGGTAGTGTGACGGCCTCGTAGCCACCACTCTCCATAAACGCATGACGCCCTCGTACGACTGTTGCATGTGACCGAAGACATGCGCCGCACCGACCGCCGAACGATTCTCCAGGGAACAACGATCTTCCTCGCGCTGGGGGGACTCTCATTCGGGTGCGGCCAACCGTCGACCGAGCCGGGCTCCACGCGCGAGGGACTCGTGCAGGCGGCCGCTACCGTCGCGCAGATCGCGGCCGCCGTCACGGGCCAGGACGCCCCGCTCGCCGACGAGGCGAAGTCCGGCAAGAATCTCGGATTCGACACGCACACCTTTCCAGGCGAGAAAACAATGCGCGCCTGGAAGAGCACGCCGGGCGCGCCGTATAGCTGGGTCGGCTACTACCTGCCATCGCCCTGCCACAAGGACGCCTCCTGGGTCGGCAAGCGCGAGCTGCTCACGAGCATGGGGTGGGGACTCGCCGTAGTGTACGTCGGGCAGCAAAGCTGGGGACGGAAGCCGCAACCACTGTCCTCGGCGCGCATCGCCTCGCTCGTGAAGAGTGGCGCGGTCTGCAATGCCAACCTGCTCGGCGTAGACCGTGGCACGGCTGACGGCGCGGACGCGATCACCATCGCGACGCGCGAAGGGTTTGCTCCTCAATCCGTCATCTTCCTCGACATCGAGCGAATGGAGACGATGCCCGACGCCATGCGCTTGTACTACCGCGCCTGGGCGAAAGCGCTTCTCACGGACGCGCGTTACCGGCCTGGGGTATACGTGCACGCGCACAATGCTCAGGCCGTCTACGACGATCTCAAGCTGGAGTTCGCCGCGGCACACGTGACGGATGAGCCCCGTATATGGGTCGCAAGCGGGCGCGGCTTCGACGAGGGGAAGGCGCCCCAGGACGTCGGATTTGCCTTCGCCGGCGTGTGGCAGGGCATGCTCGACGTCGCGCGCGCCGTCGCCGACATCAAGCTGCCGGTGGACGTGAACGTATCGGCCTGGACCTCGCCATCGGAGCCAAAGAAACTCGGAAATTAAGCCGTTCGAGAGAACTCTTTTCTCGCTCGATGCGTATAGAATAGTGGTCCTACGTCGAGGAGACCCATTCATGTCGCTTAAGAATCGAGCGCCGCGCGGGTTGTTGGTCGCGCTGGTCGCCATAGCCACCGCCGCAGGCTCAGGTCGCGCGGTGGCGCAATCGTCCGCCGCATTGGCCAAGGGAGATCACAAGGTGACCGATAGCTACAAGAAACCCAGCGAGGGTGAGCTCAAGCACAGGCTCACGCCGATGCAGTTCGAGGTAACGCAGCGCGAGGTAACCGAGCGCCCATTCCAGAACGAGTTCTGGGACAATCACAAGGAGGGCATCTACGTTGACGTGGTGTCAGGCGAGGCCCTGTTCAGCTCGCGCGACAAGTTCGAGTCGGGCACGGGTTGGCCAAGCTTCACGCGTCCGCTCGTTCCCGAGAACATGAAGACGAAGACCGATCGTCAGTTCGGCACGACGCGCACCGAGGTACGCTCTGCCCACGCCGACTCACATCTCGGACATCTGTTCGACGACGGCCCGAAGCCAACCGGCATGCGCTACTGCATGAACTCCGCGTCGATGCGTTTCATTCCGGTGAGCAAGCTCGCCGTTGAGGGATACGGCGAGTATGTAAAGATGTTCGAGAAGAAATAGGAAGAGAGGAAGAAAGGCGTTGTCCTTTCTTCCTCACTTTCTTTCTTCCTGTCGTTCAGGGCTTCGCCTTCCCGGCCGCCGCTTCCTTCTTCTCGGCTGCGGCTTCCTTCTTCTCGGCTGCGGCATTCTCGTGCACCACACCGCCGATCAGCGCGCCCGTGATCGCGTCCACCTGCACCTCGTCGATGCCGGACTTGCCCTTCGTCGCGATGTCGAACGAGTAGAGCAGCTTGCCCTTTTCGCGCTCGAGCTCGGACGCCTTCACCCTACCCTTCGGGACCTGCGCCAGGGCCGTCTTCTTCGCGTCGGCCATCGAGACCTTCGTTTCAGCCTTGAGCTGTGCCTGCGTCTCCTGCTTCGCGGCGGGCTTTGTCCCTTTTGCGGCCTGCGCGAACGCCGGCGCCGCCGAGAGAGTCATTGCCGCGAGGGCAACGAGCATCATGTTGCGGGAAGTGTTCTTCATGTGTGCCTCTGAGGTGAGATGAACGACGCGTCCGCACTCGCGGCCCGCGCTGGTGCAGCTTCCTTGGTGAGGGAGTAGTCCCGTCCTCGTACCGCCAGGAGAAACGCCGGAACGAGGTACAGCGTGATCGGTGTCGAGAGAGCGAGGCCGCCGATTACGGCGAGAGCAAGAGGGCGCTGCATCTCGCTGCCCGCGCCAAGTCCGAGCGCGAGTGGCAGCAATCCGAACAAGGTGCACAATGTCGTCATGAGGATGGGACGGAGGCGTACCCGTCCAGCTTCGAGCAGCGCCGTTTCGAGCACATCACCCTCGACCAACATGCGATGATGAGTGAAATCGAGCAGAATGATGCCGTTCTTCACGATCAACCCGACCAGCAAGATCAACCCCATGAAGGACGACACGTTCAATGGCGTGCCGGTGACGAGCAGCAGTCCCATAGCACCAACGAACGAGATCGGCGCCGCGGTCAGCACAACGAGCGGCTCGATGAATGAGCGGAACTGCAACACCATCACGCCGACGACGGCTGCGATGGCGAGCGCCAACACGATGAGCAATGCCTTGAACGCCGCCTTCTGCCCCGCACTCTGACCACCGACCTCCATGCGAATCCCGGCCGGTGGCGGATTTGCCGCCAGCACGGCATTCACTCCGCTCATCACGGTGCCGAGAGGCGCCGTCACATCAGAGGTGACGGTGATCATCTGCTGCTGGTTTTCGCGCGTGTAGGCCGATCGCGACTGCGTCTGCTCGAAGCTCGCCATCGCGGAGAGGGGAGCCGTCGTTCGGCTGGCCGGAATAGCGACTGGTAGCGCGCCGAGACGGAGCGCGTCCATACGCACGGCATCGGGCGCGCGCACGCGAACGGCGATCGCTCGATCCTGTAGACGCATCTGTCCAGCCGGCACACCAAGCAGGGCACCATTCACCGCGGCGGCCACCTGGTCGGGGGTGAGCCCGACCTTGTTAGCCTCCGCGCCATTGATGTGCATCATGAGTTCGGGCGCCTGGCCCACCACGCCGCTGAAGAGGTCCTCCACGCCTTCCACTTTCGACATCGCGGGCTCGAGTCTCTTTCCGTACGCCTCGAGCGCGTTGAGATCCGCACCGAACAGGCGAATCTCCACTGGACGCGCGGCGCCGGCGAGGTCGTTGATGACGTCGCTCAGTATCTGCACGAACTCGATTCGTAGACGCGGTACTGCCGATGCGATCTTCGTCCGAGCCTCATTGATGACGTCCTGGCTCGAACGACTGCGATCTGCAGGGTCCTTCAACCGCACCACCATGTCGCCGCGATTCTGTTCCGTCGCGAACATTCCCAGTTCCGCACCGGTCCGGCGCGAGATGCTCTTGACACCCTCGATCTTGAGCAGAATCTCTTCGACTGTGTGCAGTTGACGGTCGGTTTCGACCAGCGCTGTCCCCCCCGGACTCCAGTAGTCGAGCACGAATGCGCCTTCGTCGATCTCGGGAAGAAATCCTGTGGGTACGACGTTGTATGCCAGCACGCCGGCGAGGATCAGGACGACAGCGCCGACGATCATGAGCCGCTCGTGCTGAAGCGCCCGGGCCAACGACCGTTGGTACCTGTCCGAAATTGCGTCGATGCCACGTCCGACCGTGGCGAGAGCGCCCTTGACGTTGCCCTCGCCAGCCCCGGACCCTGGCCGCGGTTTAACGGACGCGATCGTCTCCCCCACCGGCTCGGCCTTGAGGAACGCTTCCGCGAGCAGCGGAATGATCGTGACGGCGAGAACGAGCGAGATGAGGACGGCGATCGTGAGCGTGATCGAGAGCGCGGCGAAGAACTGGCCGACGACTCCCTCCAGCAAACGCAGCGGGAGAAACACGACGACCGTCGTGATCGTCGACGTTGTCACCGGGATGATCAACTCCTGCACCGCTTCGCGGATGGCACGCTCGCGGTCCGGCGTGAAGCCGAGGTGCCGGACGATGTTCTCGCTGATCACGACGGAGTCGTCGATCACGATGCCGATGGCGATCGCCATCGCGCCGAGCGTCATCAGGTTGAACGTTTGTCCGACG
>DATCGM010000011.1:0-9735 GCA_036508915.1 Gemmatimonadaceae bacterium | reverse complement strand
AACCGGCGACGAGAACTCAACTCCTCCGCAACGGCTTCGGCAAACCGCGCACGGACGCGCGCGTCGCTCGTATCGACGTCGATCGTCGTGCCGGTCTCCGGGTCGACGAAGCGCACCTGCCCGATGTCGGGAAGCTCCTGCTCGCTCGGATCATCCACCGTGACGGCAACGACGTCGTGTCGCTGCGCGAGCAGCTTGAGCGGCTGCTCGAGGTCCTCGGCCTGAAAGTCCGAGACGACGAAGATGATTGCCTTGTGCTTGAGCATCCTCCCCGTGTATTCGAGCGCGCCGGTGAGATCGGTCCCCTTTCCCTCCGGCTCGAAGACGAGCAGATCGCGCATGAGCCGCAGCGCATGACGCCGCCCTTTCCGTGGCGGAACGAAATGCTCGATGCGGTCGGTGAACAGCACGGCGCCGACGCGATCGTTGTTGCGGATCGCCGACATCGCCAGCACTGCCGCAAGCTCGCTCGCCAACTCGCTCTTGAAGCGGGCGCGCGTGCCGAACCGCTCCGACCCCGAGAGATCGACGGCCAACATCACGGTGAGCTCGCGCTCCTCGATGTAGCGCTTCACGAATGGTTTTCCCATTCGTGCCGTCACGTTCCAGTCGATCGAGCGGACCTCGTCGCCGGGCTGGTACTCGCGGACCTCGGAGAACTCCATCCCCTGCCCCTTGAACACAGAGCGGTACTCGCCAGTGAAGAGCGAATTCACGAGCCCTCTGGTCCGCAGCTCCAGCAGCTTGACTTGCCGCAGGATTTCTGGTGGAACGCCCGCGCTCGCGGGCCGAGGGACTCCGGTGCTCACGGGCTCTCGATTTTCGCGAGGACGCGCGCCACGATCATGTCGCTCGTCACCTCCTCGGCCTCGGCTTCGAAGGTCGTGAGGATGCGATGCCGCAGGACATCGGGCGCAATCGCCTTCACGTCGTCCGGCGTGACGAAGGCACGGCCGCGCAGGAAGGCGTGCGCGCGCGACGCCTGCGCGAGCGCGATCGTCGCGCGCGGGCTCGCGCCGTATTCGATCAACGGTGCAAGATCCTTGAGACCGGCAGCTGCCGGTTCGCGCGTCGCATGTACGATGTCCACGATGTAGTCGACGATCCGGTCGTCCATGTACAGCTCGGCGATGCGGCCACGCGCCTCGAGAATCGCCTCGGGCGTCGCGACCTTGCGTACGTCGATCGCGTGCCCGCTCGCCATGCGCCGCATGATCTCCTTCTCTTCGTCGCGCGTTGGATAGCCGACACGCAACTTCAGCATGAATCGGTCGACCTGCGCTTCCGGCAGCGGATACGTGCCTTCCTGCTCGATCGGGTTCTGCGTCGCCAGCACGAGGAAGGGCTCCTCGAGCTTGTACGTCGTCCCGCCGATCGTCACCTGCTTCTCCTGCATCGCCTCGAGCAGCGCGGCCTGCACCTTGGCCGGCGCACGATTGATCTCGTCGGCAAGGATGATGTTGGCGAAGATCGGGCCCTTCTTCACCTTGAACTGGCCGGTGGACTGATCGTAGATCTGTGTGCCGACGACATCCGCCGGAAGCAGATCGGCCGTGAACTGGATGCGCGAGAAGCTCGTCGCGATCGTCTCGGCCAGCGTGCGCACCGTCAGCGTCTTCGCCAATCCGGGCACGCCCTCGAGCAACACGTGTCCGCCGGTTAGGAGGCTGATGAGCAGCCGGTCGATCATGTACTCCTGCCCGACGACGCGCAGCGCAACCTGCTGGCTGACGTCCTGGATCAGGCGAGCATCCGCGCTCGATGACGCTAGTGTGGCCATAGGAATCGGTGAGTCGGTTGATCGGTGAATTGGACACTACACCAGCGACTGATCAAGGCTCCGCTCGACTACAGCTTGTCCAGCGCCGCCTTCTCCTGCTTGGTGAGCGACCGGACCTTTCCAGATGCAAGGTCTCCCAGTTCGACGGGGCCGAACTTCACACGCACAAGCCGGTCCACTTCGAGACCGACGGCCTCGCACATGCGCCGCACCTCGCGGTTGCGCCCTTCGGCGAGGGTGATGGTGAGATCCCAGCGGCCGCGGCCGACCTTGTCGGCCTTGATCTTCTTCGGCCGCACCACGGCACCCTCCAACTCGATCCCCTGCCGCAGATCCTCCGCCGCAAGGTCGCCTTCGCCGAGCACGGAGGCGATGTACGTGCGCTCCACTTCGTGGCTCGGATGCGTGAGCCGATGCGCGGCGGAACCGTCGGTGGTGAGCAGCAGCACGCCCTCGGTGAGGAAGTCGAGACGCCCCACGTAGGTGAGCCCGGGCCGAGCCGGCACGAGATCGAACACCGTACGTCGGCCCTCCGGATCGTGCTTGGAGGTAATGACGCCGGACGGCTTGTGCAGCACGAACCACTCGAGCGGGGCGGGCGCGCCGATGCGCTCACCATCCACCTTGATGACGTCCTTTTCCGGATCAACAGTCTGGCCCACTTGCGCGAGCGTGCCGTTCACGGTGACGCGGCCGTTCGAGACAAGCTCCTCCGCCTTCCGGCGGGAGAGAATGCCCGCGCGCGCGAGGGCGCGCTGGATGCGCATCGGTTCTGACATCAGAGGGGCCTCGGCTCGGCGCGCAGTGCCACCGCCAGCTCGTCCGAGCGTGGCAGCTCCTCGAGATGGCGCAGCGCGAAGTACTCGAGAAAAATCGGCGTCGTGCCGTAGTGCAAAGGACGGCCCATTCCCTCGCCGCGGCCCACGACGTCGATCAGCCCGCGTTCGTGCAGTGACTTGAGAACGCTGCCGACGGATACGCCGCGAATCTCCTCGATCTCCGCGCGGCCCAGCGGCTGGCGATAGGCGATGAGAGCGAGCGTTTCGAGCGCGGCGGCGCTGAGCCGGGCCGGACGCGACGCGAGCTGCGCACGCTCGATGGCTTCGGTGTACTCGGCGCGAGTGAGGATCTGCCACCCGCCTCCGATTTCGATCAGCTCGACGCCATGTCCGTCGACGTCGTAATGCTCGCGCAGCTCGTCGAGCGCGGCGGCGATGGCGGCCTTCGAGGCCTGTGCATCCAGCGCGGCCAGCTCGTCGGTCGGAATGGGGCGAGCGCTGGCGAACAGCGCTGCTTCAAGCAGCTTCGCTAGCGGCGTCACTCGTTATCTCCACGTTTGCGAATGGTCTGGGCTGTTGGACGCGGCACTCGCCAAGCTTCGCCATTTCGAGGAGGCCAAGCAGAGTGGACAGCACCTGCGATGGGTCGGCCTCGCGCGTGACGAGATCCGTCCACATCAGATGCGCGCGAAGGGCAAGCACGGCGCGAATGAGCTCGATTGCGCCCGGCACGTCCACCGAGCGGGAGATCACGTCGTGCATCGACGGATCCTTCGTCCTCCGCAGAATGCGATCGACCGCGGCGAGCAGCTCGCTCAGCGACAGCGCGAGCGGCGCCTCGGGTGGTGCGGCGGCGAGCGGGATGTACGCGCGCGCGAAGCGGCTCCGGCGCTCTTCTCCCGCGCGCTCGAGCACGTCCACGACCTCGCGCATCTGCTGGTACTCGAGCAGGCGGCGCACGAGCTCGGAGCGCGGATCATCCCACGCCTCGCCACCGTCGGCACGCGGCAGGAGCATCTGTGCCTTGATGCGCAGCAGCCGCGCCGCCATCTCGAGATACTCGGCGGCCTCGTTGAGCTGTAGCGTGCGAATGCGCGCGACGAACTGCTCCGCCACCCGGGCGATCGGGATGTCGTAGATGTCCAGCTGCTCTTCGCGAATGAGCGTGAGCAGCAGATCGAGCGGTCCGGAAAATTGCGTGAGCTCCACCACGAACGACGATGGCGGAGCCGACTGATCCGGCGCATAGCTGCCGAAGCGCAGGGCGTCGCCGGTCATTGCAGCCACTGCGCGGCGGCGGGCACGATGTAGGGCGCTACGCCATCCATGACCCTCTCGGTGGCGATGAAGGCCGGCTGAAACCACATACGCAGCAGGCCGCCGCCCATGAAGAGCAACAGCATCAGAATCAGCATGCCGTATCGCCCGAATTGGACGTAGCGAATGGCGAGCGGACGTGGCAGCAAGTACTTCATCACGTGCGACCCGTCGAGCGGCGGGATCGGCAGCAGATTGAAGATGATGAGGCCGAAGTTGAGAATGACGCCGATCGTCAACATCGCCTGGATGATGCCGACGGTGTCCGTGAGCGCCGGCACCGACCGCGCGAGGAGACCGCTCAGCACAATCGCCACGCCGCAGGCGAGGGCAATCACGAGGTTCGTTGCCACCCCGGCGAGTGAGACGATGATGTCTCCGCGCCGTATATTCTTGTAGTTGCGAGGATCCACCGGAACCGGCTTCGCGCCGCCGAACACGACGAACCGGCCGCCGAGCAGTGCCGAGCCCGTCAGCATGATAAGTGGAAGCAGGATCGTGAGGTACGGGTCGATGTGCTTGAGCGGATTCCAGCTCAGCCGCCCTGCCTCGAGCGCGGTACGATCACCCTGCTTGAGCGCCGCGTAGCCGTGTGCGATCTCGTGAGCGATCACGGAGAACAGCAGAATTGGCGCGACGAGCAGTATTGTCTGAAGAGTATGCAACTGGTCCGGGCGAGAACGACGAGCGCGAGGGGGTGCGCAAGCGCGTAAGGTAGTGGGCCTATAGAGGAGAGTAAAGCGCTGTCCCTGCTTGACTTCGCTCCTTTCCCCGGGTAGGCTTATGGGCTCGCGACTCTCGCGACCTCTACTGAATTTTTGGAGATCTTTCGTGCCGAATATCGCATCCGCGAAGAAGAACATGCGGAAGTCACGCGCCGCGACTGTGCGCAACCGCGCGCAGCGCTCCGCGCTCCGCACCGCGCTCAAGAAGGCCAAAGCGCCGACGGCAACCGCAGATGAGCGGACGCAGGCTGTCAGCCTCCTCGACCGCGCCGCCCGCAAGGGTCTGGTGCACAAGAACCTCGCCGCGCGCCAGAAGAGCAAGATGGCCAAGGCCGCGCACGCCTGAGGCTACAGCGACGCGAGCTCCGCGCCGCACCGCTCGCAGTACCACTCCGTAGGATAGTTCATCGCGCCGCACTCGCCGCACTTGAGCGACTTGACGCCATCCGCCGAACTGTCGCGACTGATGGCGAAGCTGCCGCTGCCCGTACTGGCGAGCAGCGGACCGCCCTCCTTCTCGATCACCGGCGAGCCGAGCGGAGTGGTGCCCTCGTCCAGATGGATGATCTGCTCTTCCTTTGAGCGCCGCGCGAAGGTGTCACGTCGTGCCTTCTCGTCGGGCTGATCCGCCGGTGCCGGATCGAACGCCCCCACCGGCGTATCGACCACCGAACTGAGAAAGGCGAGCTCGTCGAATCCAGCCGAGGGTGGTACGTCCGGCGCGGGCGGAGGCGCGCCGGAGTCGGCTGGCGCATTGAGCGTCGCGGACGGACGCGCCGGACGCTCCTCGATATCCAGCAGTTGCTGCTCGGCCGCGATCACCGCGGGGGGAAGCTCCATTGGCGGAGCGGAGTCCGTGCTCGCCGGCGCCTGCACGGATGAACGAGGTGCGGATGCGACAGCCGTCGATGCAGCCGGACGAGCCGTCAAGTCGAGCAGCTCGCGAGTCCGTGCGAGCTCCTGCTCCACCTCGCCGCGACGCGCCGCCAACTCGGCGAGCGTGGCGTCACTCGCGGCGGCGGAGCGCTCCCAGTCCTCGGCGGACAGCTCTCCCACGTGCGCACGCAGCTCCGCTTCGGCGCGCTCATCCTTGGCGCGCTGCTGCTCGGCGCTCAACGCGCCGAGGCGCGACGTGAGCGAATTCATCTCGCGCCGCAGATCGTCCGTGTGCGACATGAGCTGAACGATTACCGCCTCGAGCCGCGTCGTGTAGTCGAGATGCACGCGCTCGAAGACATGATCCGCCGTCGCTGCTCGCCGAGCTTCCAGCGCCGTGATCCATCCGTCGTAGCGCCGGCGCTCTTCCATGAGCGCACTGACCGCGACGAGCGCGGCGCCCTCCCTGGGGAGAGACTCGCCCGCTGCTGCTGCGTCGCGCCGAGCGTCATCCTTCTTCATCAGTCGTCTCCTGCGTCTTCGGGTGCCAGGCGGCCTGCGCCGCCTGCCGAGCGATGCGCAAGGCATCGCCGTCGCGAGGCGCGAGCGCGTTCACGCGGCCGAGCGTTCGTGCAGTGAGCAGGATGCGCGCCGCGTGCTCCAGACTTTCCATTCGTTGGTGCGCCAGCAGCAGCGTCGGACCCACCGTCGTTGCGCCATGATTCGCCAGCAGGAAGGCGTCGTGATGCGCCAGATAGGGCTCGAGCGCATCGCCGAGTGCCGGCGTGCCCGGCATCGCATAGAGCACGAGCGGCACGCCGCCGAGTTGAAAGATAGTCTCGGGCAACACGTCGTCCATGAAGTCGAGGCCGGCGACGCCGAATCCGGTCGCCACGGGCGGGTGCGCGTGCACGATGGCCCGCACGTCGGGGCGCCGCTGATAGATGCGCAGATGCATGCCGGCCTCGGACGACGCCGTGCCGGATCCGGAGTGCTGCCTGCCCTCGAGATCGAGCTCGATGAGATCGCTCGAGGTGACGTCTGCCTTGCAGGTGCCGGCGGGCGTTACGAGCACGCGGCCGGATGGCAGGCGTACGCTGACGTTGCCATCTTGCCCCGCTATCAGACCGGCAGAATAGAGGCGACGGCAGACACGGACGATGTCGAGACGCGCCGACATTCCCGCCCGCTCACTCAGCTCGGCGGTAGACGATGCGTCCATCGACCAGAGTGCAGTCCACCCTGCCGCGCAATTCCATGCCGGCGTACGGTGTATTGCGTCCCTTCGAGCGGAAGCGCGACGGATCCACGGTCCACGTCACGTCAGGGTCGAAGACGGTGATGTCGGCCAGCGCGCCACGTCGCAGCGTGCCGCCCTGGAGCTTGAAGATGCGAGCAGGTGCGCACGCCATGCGCTCGACGAGCATGGGCACGCTGATGATGTCGCGGTGCACCAGCCAGGTGAGATTCACCGCCAACGCCGTCTCGAGCCCGATAATTCCATTCGGCGCGTCGGCGAACTCGCGCTCCTTCTCGTCGTAATGATGCGGCGCGTGGTCCGTCGCGATGACGTCGATCGTGCCGTCCTTCACTCCGTTCTGCAGTGCTTCGACATCCTTCGCCGTGCGCAGCGGCGGATTCATCTTCGCATTCGTGTTATAGCCGTCCACCGATTCCTCGGTGAGCGAGAGGTGATGCGGACACACCTCGGCGGTGACGTTGATGCCGCGCTCCTTCCCCCAGCGAATGAGCTCGACCGATCCTTTGGTGCTCATGTGGCAGAGGTGGATGTGACCACCGGTGAGCCGCGCGAGGAGAATGTCGCGGATCGCCATGATCTCTTCGGCCTCGGCGGGGATGCCACGCAAGCCGAGCCGCGCGCTCATTAGTCCTTCGTTCATCGCGCCGCCGCGCGCGAGAGTCGGCTCCTCGCAGTGATCGGCGACAGGAATGCCGAAGGTCCGCGCATATTCGAGCGCGGTGCGCATCAACTGCGCGCTCGCGACCGGCATGCCGTCGTCGCTCACCGCCACCGCCCCGGCGCCAACCATCTCGCCGAACTCGGCGAGTGTCTCCCCCTTCTCGCCGATGGAGATCGCGCCGATGGGATAGACGCGCGCGCCTCCCGCCTTCTTCGCCTGGCTGATGATGAATCCGACGGCCGCCTGGTTATCCGTTACCGGATCGGTATTCGGCATCGCGCAGACGGCGGTGAATCCCCCAGCCGCGGCCGCGCGCGCGCCACTCGCGATCGTCTCGACCTCTTCGCGGCCAGGCTCGCGCAAGTGGCAATGCACGTCGATGAAGCCGGGCGACACCACGCGGCCGGCGCACTCGATCGTTTCCATCGCATCGCCGTCGCGTCGAACGTCACCGACTCGGCCGACCGCTTCGACCACGCCATCGACGAGAAGCACGTCGCCGGTCTCATCGAGCCGCTGCGACGGATCGACCAGGCGTCCGCCGCGCAGGAGAATCGCGCGCGCCGTCATCGTCCGCCTCCACCCTTTGCGGCTTCGGCGAGCTCGGGCTTTCCACCCGAGAGCAGATAGAGCACAGCCATGCGCACCGCCACGCCGTTGGTCACCTGATTGAGGATCACACTGTGAGGCCCGTCGGCGACGTCGGAATCGATTTCGACGCCGCGATTCATCGGGCCGGGATGGAGGATCAGCAGGTCCTTCGGCGCGCGGGCGAGCCGCTCCGACGATACGCCGAACACGCGATTGTACTCGCGCAGCGAAGGGATGTAGCCGCCCTGCATGCGCTCGAGCTGGAGCCGCAGGATGTTGAGCGCATCGGCCCACTGAATCGCGTCTTCGATGTGGTCGAAGACCGTGACGCCGAACTGGTCGATCGCGTTGGGCAGCAGCGAGCGCGGTCCGCACACTCCGACCGTCGCGCCCATCTTCAGCAGCCCCCAGATGTTCGACCGCGCCACGCGCGAATGCAGGACATCGCCGCAGATGCACACCTTGAGTCCGTCGAGGCGCTTGAAGTGATCGCGCAGCGTGAGCATGTCGAGCAGCCCCTGCGTCGGGTGCTCGTGCGTGCCGTCGCCCGCGTTGATCACATTCGACTCGATGCGCTCGGCCAGGAATTGCGCCGCGCCCGACGCTCCGTGGCGAATGACGACCATGTCGATGCGCATCGCCTCGAGATTCCGCGCCGTGTCGACCAGCGTCTCACCCTTGCTGACACTTGAGCCCGCGGCCGCGACATTCACCGTGTCCGCCGAGAGGCGTTTCTGCGCGAACTCGAAGGAGACGCGGGTGCGGGTGGAGGCCTCGAAGAAGAGATTGACGATCGTCGATCCGCGCAGCGTCGGGACCTTCTTGATCGCACGCTCGCTGATCTCCTTGAACGGCTCGGCGGTGTCGAGGATGAGCCGAATCTGGTCGCTCGAGAGGTGCTCGAGTCCGAGCAGGTCCTTCCCGAGCGCGCCGCTCATTCCGTCTCCGCGATGATGACGGCGTCTCGGTCGTCCAGCTCCTTCACGAGGACGTCGACGCGTTGTCCCGGTCCCACGTCGACGGTCTTGCCGATGACGTCGGGCTGAATGGGCAGCTCCCGGCCGCCTCGATCTATCAGAACGGCCAAGGCAATTCGCCTTGGCCTGCCGAAGTCGGCGAGCTCGTCGAGCGCGGCACGAATGGTGCGCCCGGTGTAGAGCACATCGTCCACGATCACGACATGCTTGCCATCGATCGCCCAGGGGAGATCGGTGGGACCGACGACCGGGCGCGGCCCCACGGTCTGGAGATCGTCGCGATAGAGCGTAATGTCGAGCGCGCCGCTCGGCACCTCGACGTTCTCGCGGTCATTGATGGACGATACGATACGCGCCGCGAGCTGGACGCCGCGGCGCTGGATTCCGACGATGATGAGGTCGTCGGTCCCCTCGTTGAGTTCGACGATTTCGTCGGCCATTCGACGCAGCGTGCGGTCCATGGCGCGCGCGTCGAGGACGATGTGCTGGCGATCGGGCATGGCGGGGAATATGGGCGGGCGGGGGCGAAAACAGAAGCGACCGCGGTGCAACCGTTTGTTGCGTACGGCGGCTGACGTGACCCCCGGAAGCTGATCCAGGTTCGGGTGGAGTGGTTCGTAAGTCGGGGGGAGTGGTGCGTAAGTCGGGTGGAGTGGTGCGTAAGTCGGGTGGAGTGGTTCGTGAGTCGGGTGGAGTGGTTCGTAAGTCGGGTGGAGTCGTTCGTAAGTCGGGAGTTGTCGTTCGTGAGTCGTGCGTTGTCGTTCGTAA
>DATCGM010000010.1:0-7663 GCA_036508915.1 Gemmatimonadaceae bacterium | reverse complement strand
GCTCGCGATCGACGTGATGCTTCGACCGGTTGAGGCATCGGAGCTGGCTGCCTCGAGGGAGTAGTCGAGAGCCTTCGTGATGGGAGAACAGCTCATGGCTACGAGCGATTTTTCGGGCGCCCGCGAGCGCGCTTTCCACCGAACGACGTCGTTCGTCTCACCCTCACGCCGCAAGCCTCTCACGCGATCGCGGTGGCGGGCATGATCGTGAGGATCGAAGGCTCGTTGGTTTCAGTGAGACTGAAGCCGCCGGCGCTGCCCCGGAAGCTCATGCTGGACGAGCAGCGCGCCATTCTCGCCTGGCAAGCCACGACCGCGGAGACCGCCGAGGAAGTCGAGGCGAAGCTGAGAAATAGCCGCCGCACCATCGACGAGCTTTCGTAAGGCGATTGAGCATTTCTTCCACCTTACCTCGATCGCAGCACATCAGCCACACGCGCGCCTACACCGTGCTCGCGTTGGGCGTGTTCGCCATTGGATGGTCCGCATTGTTCGTCCGGTGGTCGGGCGTTCCAGGATGGACGTCGGCGTTCTGGCGCATGGCGCTCGCGCAGCTCGTGTTCGTTCCTTGGGCACTGGCGGCCCGCGGCACGCAGGCGGTGCCGAGCCGCGCGGCGGTTCGAGCTGCGGTGATCGCGGGTGTTTTCTTCGCCGTCGATCTCGTGCTGTTCAACAGCGCGGTGATGATGAGCTCTGCCGCGAATTCCACCTTGCTGGGCACCAACGCGCCGGTGTTCGTTGCATTGGGTGCGTGGCTTCTCTATCGCGACCGGCCGACGCGAAGGTTCTGGGCGGGATTCGCGCTGAGCTTCGCCGGCATGCTGGCGATCGTCGGCATGGACATCCTCCGTCACCCGCAGCTCGGATTGGGCGATGCCTTCGCCGTCGGCAGCGCGGCGTGCTATGCCGGATATCTGCTGTTCGTTCGTCGCAGCCGGCAGGAGATGGACGCCCTCACGTTCAGCGCGGTGTCGGGAGTGGCAGCGGCGCTCACGCTATTGCTCGTCTGCCTCGCGATCGGTACACCGCTCATCGGCCAATCCGCGCATAGCTGGTGGGCGCTGCTCGGACTCGCGCTCGTCACGCAGGTTGTCGGCCATCTGTCCGTTGCATACGCGCTCGGCCGTCTGCCGGTCTCGGTTACGTCGGTCGCGCTGCTCGGGCAGGCACCAATCACGGCGCTTCTCGCGGTGCCGCTGCTGCACGAGCGATTGACGGCGCTACAGGTGATCGGCGGCGGGCTGGTGCTCGCGGGGATCTATGTCGTCAATCGTACGCCGCAGGGAACGACGGCCGACTTCGCGCCGCTGCTCGAGTAGAGCCACGCGAGTCCTGCGGACCGGCTGGGAGGCGGGTAGCAAATATCGCAGCGTGTCTTGCGGGGTAGGACGGGGGCGCGGTAGGATGTTGCGCAGGTGAATAGAGAGTTAGGCCCACGTCACTCACATGAATACTCCTCCGACCTTGCCCATCGCGACCGTCCGTGTGCCGGTCCCGCCACCTGCGTGGTTCTTCTCGATCCTTCTCGTCGGCGTCGCCATCGACCATTTCATTCCCCTCCATTTCCTCCCCGACACACTCGTCGTTCGCTTCGCGACCGCTGCCCCGTTCTTTGTCATCGCCCTCCTGACTGGCGTGTGGGCCTTATCCACCTTGCGCCGCTGGCGTACCTCGCCCGAGTTCGGGGTTGCCGTCACCGCTCTCGTTCAGGAGGGGCCGTATCGCTTCTCGAGAAATCCGCTCTACGTCGCTCTTGTCCTCGTCCTCGCAGGGTTCTCCTCCGTTCTCAACAACCTCTGGCTAGCGTTCGGTGTGCTCCTGCTCGTCGCCCTCCTCGACCGCCTCGTTATCGCACGAGAGGAGCACTTCCTATCCGAGCTCTTTGGAGCGGAGTACCTTTCCTATCGCCAACGGGTCAGGCGATGGATATAGCCGAGGCACTCCCCTTGCGTGTCACTGCGCAATAGATCCTCGGCGACCTCACACTCGGACGCCTCTCCGTCGAGCATCATCAGGGCCGGACAGGAGCATGCGAAACATCGTTCGCCAGTCGATCCTCATCGCGCTACTCGCCGGTGTTCCCACCAGCCGCGCCACCGCGCAAACCGGTGCCGCCGTGCCCGACACGCTGCTCCCCGCCCCACCAGCGGATACGAGCGATTCGCGGAGCAAGCTCCTCCCGGTTCTCGAGATCACCGGCTTCCTCGCACTGCTCAACGCCTACGACCGCGTCGCGTACCCCAACGAGATGCAGGACGGCAAGAAGGTCTTCAGCTCGACCTTCTCCACCACCTGGGACCACCTCCGCGAGCAACGCTGGGTCCACGACCAGGATCCCTTCAACGTCAATCAGTTCTTTCATCCGTATCAAGGCGCCACGATGTATGGCCTGGCGCGATCGAGCGGTCACAGCTTCTGGACGTCACTCATCCATGCCAACGTCGGCAGCTTCATCTGGAAGATGGCGGGCGAGACCGATCCGCCCTCCATCAACGACATGATCACCACCGGGCAGGCCGGAAGCATGCTCGGCGAGGCGCTGTACCGGATGGCGGATCTCGTGCTCAAGAATGGCAGCGGTCCCAAGCCCGACGCGTTGCACGAGTACACCGCGGCCCTGATCTCTCCGCCGGGCGGAGTGAACCGCCGCGTTTTTGGCGAGCGCTTCAAGGCGAAGCTCCCCGACAAAGCCCCGGCGACCTACTGGCAGGTCAGGTTCGGTGCAACCACGGACGCCGTCGCGCGCGATTACTCTGCTCCGGTGACTCTCTACCGTCAAGACGCAACCACGGAGTTCTCGATGTCCTACGGTCTCCCCGGACAGCCCGGCTATGACTACACACGCCCGCTCGACTATTTCGACTTCCAGTTTTCCTTCCTCTCCAGTACCAGCAATCCCGTCGAGAATGTGATGATCCGCGGTCTCCTCGTGGGCAGCAAGACCGGAGAAAGCGCCACCGCAAGCGGAATCTGGGGACTGTACGGCACCTACGACTACATCTCACCGCACCTGTTTCGCGTGTCGAGCACGGCACTCTCGCTCGGCACTACGCAACAGTACTGGATCGTGCCCGGCCTCGCCCTTCAGGGCTCGATGCTCGGCGGCGTCGGCTACGGCGCGGCGGGGTCGACCACCGTCATCGCGAGCACGCCGACCAACGCGGCGATTCGGGATTACCACTTCGGCGTGACTCCGCAGGCGCTCGTGGCGCTCCGTCTCATCGCGGGTCACCGGGTCATGTTCGACATGACAGCCCGCGAGTACTACGTGAGCGGCCTCGGTTCCGACGACGTGCACGGGTCTGAAACGATTTTCCGCGGAAACTTCGGAATGACACTGCGCGTCATCGGCGCCCACGCACTCGGCGTGCAGTACGTCGCATCGACCCGCGATGCACGGTACGGCAAACTACCGAACAACAAATTCTCCGAGGGGACCGTCACCCTCGTGTACTCGATCCTCGGCGGCAATACCTTCAGCGCCGTGAAGGCGCAATGACGGCTTCGCGAACGCCGTGCTCTTCACCGATCTGAACGCGGCTAGTACCAGCCGATGGGCTTCTCGTTCAGGTTGATGTGTACCTGCTTTACATGCAGATACTCCTCGACGCCCCACTTGCCGAGTTCGCGTCCGATTCCGCTTTGCTTGTAGCCGCCCCACGGCGCTTCGACGAACGTGGGCTGCATGTGATTCACCCACACGATTCCTGCCCGCAGACGCTTGACGGTGCGCAGCGCGCGGAAGATGTCGCGTGTCCACACGGCGGCTGCAAGCCCGTAGTCGCTGTCGTTGGCGATGCGAATCGCGTCGTCTTCGTCGTCGAATGGGATCACGGCGGCCACCGGCCCAAAGATTTCCTCGCGCGCGATTCGCGCCGAGTTGTCGACGTCGTAGAAGATCGTCGGCTCCACGAAGAGCCCACGATCGAGCGCCGCGCCGCGCGCGCGTCCACCGCCGAGGGCGAGCTTCGCCTCCCTCGCTCCGATCTGTTGGTAGGCGAGGACTCGGTCGAGCTGCTCCTGGCTCACGAGCGGTCCCATCTTCGTCTCGCGATCGAGTCCATTCCCGAGCCGAATACCGCGCGCCTTCTCGACCATCGCGTCGAGCACCTTCTTGTAGATCGACCGCTCGACGAGAATCCGGCTGCCTGCTGAGCAGACTTCTCCCTGATTGATGAACAATCCGAAGAGCGCACCGTCCACGCTCGCCTCGAAATCCGCATCGGCGAAGAGAATGTTCGGCGACTTCCCGCCGAGCTCGAGCGAGATCTTCTTGAGCGTGTCAGCCGCCGTTCGCATGATGATCTTGCCGACCTCCGCGCTGCCGGTGAAGGCGATCTTGTCGACGTCGGGATGCGCCGTGATTGCCGCGCCGGTTGACCCAAGCCCCGTCACGATGTTGACGACGCCAGGCGGCAGCCCGACAGACTCGAAGTGCCTGGCCAGCTCGAGGATCGTCAGCGGCGTCTGCTCCGCCGGCTTGAGGACGACAGTGCACCCCGCGCAGACCGCCGGAGCGATCTTCCACGCAGCCATGAGCAGCGGGTAATTCCATGGGATGATCTGTCCGCACACCCCGATCGGCTCGCGCAGCGCAAGACTGAGCGCATTGTCGGGTACGGGTACGACGTCACCGTGAATCTTCGTTGCCATCCCGCCATAGTACTCGAAGCAGGTCGCGACGTCCGCGATGTCGAACTCCGCTTCGACGATCGGCTTCCCGTTGTTGATCGTCTCGAGCTCGGCGAGCCGCGCGGCATTCTCGCGGACCACCTGGGCGAGCCGGAACAGGATGCGGCCCCGCTCCTGCGCCGTGATGTCATTCCACGGCGCCGACTCGAATGCGCGGCGCGCGGCCTTCACCGCGGCGTCGACGTCAGTTGCATCGCCGTCCGGCACCCGCGCGATGACTTCCTGCGTCGCGGGGTTGATGACGTCGATCGTGCGCTTTGAATTTGATTCGACGAACCGGCCGTCGATGTACAGGCGCTCTGAGATCATTGTCCGGGAATTCTAGAGGTCGGTTCGCTGCGCGTCCACTCGCCATCACTTGACGCGGCGGCCGACCAAGCGCGAACGTAGTCGCATACTCGCCCTGTCCCTGTCCCTCAAAACGACCGCCATGCGCCGCTCATCGTTCGTTTCCGTCGTCCTCCTCACTCTCCTCCGTGCCAGCTCGCTGTCGGCGCAGGGCCGCGAGGTCGATGTGCTCATCCGCGGCGGAACGGTCGTCGACGGCACGGGCGCGGCAGAGCGGCGCGCCGACGTGGGGATCTCGAAGGACCGCATCGTCTTCGTCGGCGATGCGACCGCGGCGAATGTGCGCGGCCTGCGCGTCATCGAAGCCGCCGGACTGGTCGTGTCGCCCGGATTCATCGATCCGCACAGCCATACGCTCGAGGATCTGTCGAACAAGGACCGCCATGGCAACGTCAACTATCTCATGCAGGGCGTCACGACCGTCGTCACGAACAACGATGGCGGCGGCACGATCGAGATCGGGAAGAGACTGAGCGCCTGGGCAAAGGACGGAATAGGGACCAATGCCGCGCTCTACGTCCCGCAGGGCGCGGTGCGCGGCGCGGTGCTCGGCATGTCCGACGCGGCGCCGACGGCGAGCCAGCTCGACTCGATGCGCGCGATCGTCGCGCGTGGGATGTCGGAGGGCGCGCTCGGGATGTCCACCGGGCTGTACTACGCGCCCGGCAGCTACGCGACCACCGAAGAGGTGATCGAGCTCGCGAAGATCGCGGCAAGAGAGGGCGGCATCTACGACTCGCACATGCGAGACGAGGGGTCGTACACGAGCGGCGGCGTGGTTGGCTCGGTGAACGAGACGATCCGCATCGCTCGCGAGGCGCACATTCCCGTGCACATCTCCCACATCAAGGCGCTGGGGACCGATGTGTGGGGGCAGAGCGATTCCATCGTCGTGCTGATCAAGGCGGCTCGCGCGGTGGGGCTCGATGTCACGGCCGATCAGTATCCATACCTCGCCTCGGGCTCGAGCGTCGGCGCCTCGCTGTTGCCGCGCTGGGCCGAAGCGGGAGGACGCGACTCGCTTCGTGCGCGCGTCGCCGATCCGGTGTCGAGGGCGCGACTCGTGAGCGAGATGGAGAAGAACCTGGTCCGGCGCGGCGGCGCAGCGTCGCTGCTCATCAGCTCGACGCGCGACACGAGCATCCTCGGCAGGAATCTCGAGCAGGTTGCGCAGGCGCGTCACGAGCCGCCCATCGAAGCCGCGTTACAGATCATTCTGGCCGGCGACGCAAGCGTCGCGTCGTTCAACATGAAGGAGTCGGATCTCGAGACCTTCATGGTGCAGCCGTTCGTCATGACCGGTTCCGACGGATCGGGCGGACATCCGCGCAAGTACGGCACCTTCCCGCGCAAGCTGCGGCAGTTCGTGTACGAGAAGCATCTCCTCACACTGCCGCAGGCGATACACTCGTCGAGTGCGCTCACGGCGGAAACGCTGCGTCTGACCGACCGTGGCGTGCTGGCGCCTGGCAAGTTCGCCGACGTCATCGTGTTCGATCCCCGGACCGTGAGCGACCGCGCGACGTACGAACAGCCGACCTTGCTCGCCACGGGAATGCGCTACGTGCTCGTGAATGGAACGGTCGCGGTGAGCGAGGGCAGTTACACGGGCGCGCTCGCCGGCCGGCCATTGCCGAGGGCGGTGCGTGCGGTGAAGTAGAATCGCAAACTTTCGCACTGGCGGCTGACATGAGTGGCGAACAGGCAGAACTGACCGGACCGGACTTCACGCTGGGCCTCGCTCTCGCCGAACTCGCCGACGGCGCCATGCTCGTCGGCCATGCGGCGGGAAAGCCCGTTCTCCTTGCGCGCCGAGGCGATGAGATCTTCGCCATCGGTGCGTCGTGCACGCACTACGGCGGGCCCCTTGCCGACGGACTGCTCGTTGGCGACACGGTGCGCTGCCCATGGCATCACGCGTGCTTCAGCCTGCGCACTGGCCAGGCATTGCGTGCCCCCGCGCTGAAGCCCGTCGTGCGGTGGGTGGTCGAGCGGCGCGACACAAAGTTCTATGTTACGCGTGAGATCGAGGCGGACGAGCTGCTCGTCGAGCGAGCGCCGGCGGTTTCTTCGGGCGGAACGGCACCATCGTCGGTGGTGATCGTCGGAGCGGGCGCCGCGGGCAACGCCGCGGCGGAGATGCTGCGCCGCGAAGGCTACGAAGGTCCGGTCACGATGATCGATGCTGAGGATTCGGTACCGTACGATCGGCCGAACCTCTCGAAGGACTATCTCGCCGGCACCGCGCCTGAAGAGTGGATCCCGCTGCGCTCTCCCGAGTTTTACGATGCACACGCCATTCGGCTCGTGCGAGGCCGACGCGTGACAACGATCGACGTGTCTGGCAAGCGTGTCACACTCGACGACGGCAGCACGCACGACTTCGGCGCACTGCTGCTCGCGACCGGAGCAGATCCAATTCATCTGCCGACACCGCAGGCAGCTGGCAGTCGCGTGCTCTATCTGCGCACGCTTGCCGACAGCCGCGCCATCATTGCGGCCGCGAAGGATGCTCACACGGTGGTGGTGATCGGCGCGAGCTTCATCGGGCTCGAGGTCGTGGCAGCGCTGCGCGCGCGCAAGATCGATGTGCACGTTGTCGCTCCGGAGCAACGCCCGCTCA
>DATCGM010000009.1:0-3659 GCA_036508915.1 Gemmatimonadaceae bacterium | reverse complement strand
CCGCGCGCGAACCACCGGTCGTGCCGGACCGCGGCGTCGGTGTCGAGCCGCGAGCTGGCGATGCCGCGGTGTCGGCTGGCGTCGTGGGGACCGCCGTTGTCGTTGCCGCACTCGCATTCGATTGGGCCGCTGTCGCGGCGGAATCCGGCGTCACCTCGCTCTTTGCCGCGAGCGCCGCACTGTCCGATGAAGGCTTGTCGGACTTCGAGCAGGCGAATGCAAGGAGGATCGCTGTTGCTATCAGAACGTTCGCTGCTTTCATGGTCCGTGTCCTGGGTACAGGTGGCATACCAAACTGATCCCATCGTGGCCGCTGATGTCCGTTCCCCCCGATGATCTGGTCGGCGTTTCAGGACAGGCCCTAACTATTTCACCGGTTCGATTCACCCACGGCTTCGTCTGCCGTGTCGGCATCGGCGTCGGCCTTGGTGCGATGCACGCGGCCGTCGATGTGATTGGGAGGGGCGTAGACGGTACAAATCTTCATGGCCTGGGCGCCGGTATTCCGGAAATTGTGCTTGGTGCCGGGTGTCACGACGACAACGTCGCCAGGCCCGATCGGGAACTTCTCACTATCAAGCGTGCCGTCGCCCGTTCCTGAAAGGAAGAAAAGCGTCTGCTCGGTGAACTTGTGCGTCTCTTCCCCGACCTCGCCGCCGGGTGGGATGCTCATCACCACCAGCTGGCTCTTCTTGCCGGTGAACGCGACGCGACGGAAATTTGCGTTCTCCTGGCTGTCCTTGACGATGTTGGTGTGGTAGCTCACTGGAATTCACGGTAGGGGTTCAACAGCCTTTCCGAGGACACCATTCCTGCAAAGAGCACGCCCGCCCCGCACCAAGAACCAGACCCCGCGTCTGCACCACGCCTCTCCCTCCCTTCGCCTCCATCCATGCCGGCTGATCCGCCGCCCGCCGCCAACCCGACCTACGCCCGCCGCATCGGGCTCTTCTCCGCCACGATGCTCGTCGTCGGCGGCATCATCGGCTCCGGCATCTTCCTCAATCCATCCATCGTCGCGCGCCGCACCGGCTCCGCCGCGCTCACCATCGCCACCTGGTCGCTCGGCGCGGTGATCGCGCTCCTCGGCGCGTTCATCTACGCCGAGTTGGGACGCAGACGACCGCAGGTGGGCGGCGGCTACGCGTATCTGCGCGATGCATTCGGGCCGCTGCCGGCATTCCTCTACGGATGGGCGCTGCTGCTCGCCATCGCCACGGGCGCCATCGCCGCGGTGGCCGTCACCTTCGCCACGTACGCGGTCGAGATTTTTGGCCTGCCGCAGGGCGCCGTCACCACGCTGGCGCTCGGATCCGTGCTGCTGCTCTCGGTGGTGAACATTCTCGGCGTTCAACCCGGAGCGGTCACGCAGAACATTTTCACCGTGCTCAAGCTCAGCGCGCTCGCGACGCTGCTCGTCGCGGCGGTCATCATGCCCGCCGCGGCGATCTCGACACTTCCGCCGCCGATCGCGTCATCGGCGCTGTCGGCGCCATCGACCTTCGGCGCCATTCTGCTCGCGATGAGCACCGCGCTCGTGCCGGTCCTCTTCTCGTACGGCGGATGGCAGCAGACGAACTTCGTGGCCGAGGAGATGCGCGATCCGGAGCGCACGCTGCCTCGCGCTCTGGTGCTCGGCGTCCTGATCGTCGTAGTCGTCTACCTGGGCGCGAACGTCGCCTACATTCGCGCGCTGGGCATCGAAGGTCTCGCGCTGAGCACGGCGCCGGCGGCGGACATGATGTCGAGGATCGCCGGCGAGGGCGGACGGCGTCTCATCGCGGCCGGCATCGCGGCGTCCACCTTCGGCTTTCTCAACCTGGTGATTCTCGTGTCGCCGCGCGTGTACCAGGCGATGGCGCGCGATGGACTGTTCTTCGCCAGCTTCGCCAAGCTGCATCCGCGCTTTCGCACGCCCGTCACCGCGATCGTGTTTCAGGCGCTGGTGGCGACGACGCTCATTCTCACCGGCAGCTACGGCCAGCTTCTCGATTGGGTCGTCTTTGGCGACTGGATCTTTTTCGGCACCACGGCGCTCACGCTCGTGGTGTTCCGTCGTCGCGACGCGCGAGCCGGTGTGGCCGACACGGGATTCCGCGCGCCGTTCTATCCGCTGAGCGTCGCGCTGTTTGTGCTCGCGGCGCTGTACGTCGTGTTCGGCTCCATCGCGTCGAATCCCGGCAACGCGCTGCGCGGAGTGCTGCTGCTGGTCGCGGGGGTACCGGTGTTTCTCTACTGGCAGCGGAAGCGGTGAGCAGCAGCTTGCCCCACTTGGCGCTCGCGACTATCTATAGAACCGTTCATACAATCGTTCGTCGTGGCGATTTCCAGCAAATTGCGGCCACGTTAATCCCCTGCTAAAGCGCGAGCCCGCACGCCGTCGCGTCAGGGCTCCTTTTTTATGCGCCACATGACTGATCGGTCCGCTACCTCCAGACACCCGTATCTCCAGGCGCTCGACAGCCGCGTGCTCGTGTACGACGGTGCGATGGGCACGAACATCCAGCGTCACAACCCCACCCCCGAGGACTTCGGCGGGAAGGCGCTGGAGGGGTGCAACGACAATCTCGTGCTCACGCGGCCCGACATCATCCAGTCGATCCACGAGTCGTTTCTCGCCGTGGGCTGCGACGTCGTGGAGACATGCACCTTTCAGAGCACCCCGCACCGGCTGCGCGAGTGGGGGCTCGAGGACAAGACGCGCGAGCTCAACGTGCAGGCGGCCCGCCTCGCCCGCGCTGCCTGCGACAAGTACTCCACGCCGGAGTGGCCGCGCTTCGTCGCCGGCTCCATGGGGCCCACCGGAATGCTCCCGTCGAGCAGCGATCCTGCCCTCGGCAACATTACCTTCGCGGCGCTCGCCGACACGTACTACGCTCAGGCGAAGTATCTCGTGGAAGGCGGCGTGGATGTGCTGCTCATCGAGACCGCGCAGGACATTCTCGAGGTGAAGGCGGCGCTCACCGGATTCGAGCGGCTGTTCGCGGAGCTGGGCCATCGCGTTCCGGTTCAGGCGCAGATGACGCTCGACACGAGCGGCCGCATGCTGCTCGGCACCGACATCGCGAGCGCGGTGGCAACGCTGGAAGCGATGCGCGTGGACGTGATCGGGCTGAACTGCTCGACGGGTCCCGAGCACATGCGCGAGCCGATTCGTTTCATGACCGAGCACGCGTCACTGCCGATTTCGGTGATTCCCAATGCCGGTCTGCCGCTGAACACGGGAACGGGCGAGGCGATCTATCCCCTCGAGCCGCTTCCGATGGCAAAGATGCTGCGCGAGTTCGTCGAGGAGTTCGGCGTGCGGGTCGTGGGCGGGTGCTGCGGCACGACGCCGGAGCACCTCGCGGCCATCGTCGCGGCCGTGCGCGGGGCAACGCCGGCGACGCTGCCGCACCACCATCGCGAAGCGCTCGTCTCCTCGGCGATGCGGGCCACCACGCTGCGTCAGGAACCCGCGCCGCTTCTCGTGGGCGAGCGCGTGAATTCGCAGGGCTCGCGCAAGGTGAAGCGCCTGTTGCTGGCCGACGACTACGAGGGCATCCTCGAAGTGGCGCGCGAGCAGCAGGAGAGCGGCGCGCACGTGCTCGACATCTGCGTCGCGCTCACCGAGCGCGGCGACGAAGCGGAACAGATGGCGAAGGTGGTCAAGCTGCTTT
>DATCGM010000008.1:0-7323 GCA_036508915.1 Gemmatimonadaceae bacterium | reverse complement strand
ATCGGCTACCGCGTGTCGCGCGGCGGAATCGACCTGCGCGCGCACCGCGTGGGAACGCGCGAGGACAACTACTTCGCCCCCGACTTCACCGTGCAGCATGTGACGTTGGCGCCTTACACGCGCGCCGATCTTTCTGGCGAGGTCAAGCTGCTCGAGCAGTCGCGCAACGCCGTGACGTTGACGATGCGCGCCGAGAATCTCTTCGACACGAACTATACGGACGTCGCTGGATTCAACTACGACTTTGCCCGCTCGGACGAAGCGTCGGTCGCTCGCACGGGCTACAGAGGGGCGGGACGCCGGGTGATGACGGGTCTGCGCGTTGCATTCTAAGGACAATGCG
The DNA here is from genome assembly GCA_036508915.1 of Gemmatimonadaceae bacterium. Lineage (GTDB taxonomy): Bacteria > Gemmatimonadota > Gemmatimonadetes > Gemmatimonadales > Gemmatimonadaceae > AG11. Next base: position 6,980 of record DATCGM010000008.1, on the reverse strand, counting down.
CCGTGCGCCCTCGTTGTATCTTTGAAGCATGGCAATCCTCGCCACCGACGCCATCGTCCTCCACTCCTTCAACTACCTCGAGTCCTCCCGCATCCTGCGTCTCGTCACGCGCGACGGCGGCGTGCGCAGCGTGCTGGCCAAGGGCGCGCGCCGATCCGCTCGGCGATTCGGGAGCGCGCTCGATCTCTTTGCCCAGGGTATCGCACAGCTCTACGCAAAGCCCGGTCGCGATCTGGATACGTTGAGCGGATTCGACGTCGTGCGCGCGCGACCGATGCTCGCGGAAGACATGGGACGCTTCGCGGGTGCGTCCGCAATCGCCGAGATCACCCTGCGCTTTGGCCGTGACGCGGCCGACAACGGGTTGTTCGACGTGGTGGTGGAGGCGCTGGACGCACTCGCCGCCGCCGCATCAGACGAGGCGCTGACGGCGACACTCGCGAGCGCCTGGCGCATTGTCGCCGAACTGGGATTCGCACCTGCCGTCGACATCTGCGGCGAATGCCAGGACGCGCTCCCCACCGACGCGACCGTGCTCTTCAGCCATAGAGCGGGCGGCGCGCTCTGCCAGCGTTGCGGCCGTCTCGCACCGGCCGGTCGCGTGCTTCCCCCCGAAGCGCGCGATGCGCTGCGCCGCTTTCTCGTCGGCGACGCGGGCGCGCCATTGGACGATGGGGCTACCCGTGCTCATCAGCGGCTGCTGCGCGAGTTTCTCGCCGAGCATCTCACCGATGGCCGCCCGCTCCGCGCGCTCGAGATGTGGGAGGAGCAACGGTGGTAACTGGAGCGCCTCGATGATACTCGGCACGGCGGGTCATATCGATCATGGCAAGACGACGCTCGTGCGCGCACTGACCGGCGTCGACACCGATCGGCTTCCGGAGGAAAAGCGTCGCGGCATCACGATCGATCTTGGTTTCGCGCCGCTTGTTCTCGAGGGCGTGGGACAGCTCGGCGTCGTCGACGTGCCAGGGCACGAAGCATTCGTGCGGACGATGGTGGCCGGTGCGACTGGCATCGACCTCGTGCTGCTCGTCGTCGCGGCAGACTCCGGAGTCATGCCGCAGACGCGCGAGCATCTCGCGATCCTCTCGCTGCTCGGAGTGCGTTCAGGCGTCGTCGCGCTCACGAAGTGCGACCTCGTCGATGCGGAGTGGCTCGCGCTCGTGGAAGAGGACGTGCGCGCGACACTCGGGACCTCGTCACTGGCCGGCGCCGCGATCGTTCCGGTGTCGTCGACGACGGGCGAAGGACTGGATGCGCTGCGCCGCGCCCTCGCTGACGTCGCCGCCACGATTCCCGAGCGATCGTCCGACGACATCTTCCGGCTGCCCGTTGACCGCGCGTTCACCGTGCGCGGTACGGGAACCGTCGTCACCGGCACAGTGTGGTCCGGCACACTCGCGCGCGATGCGACCGTCCGTCTCTTTCCATCCGACACGTCCGCACGAGTGCGCGGTCTTCACGTGCATGGTCACGTCGTGGACACGGTGCGCGCCGGCGATCGCGCGGCCATCGCGCTCGTCGGCGTGGAGCTCGACCAGGTGCGCCGCGGCGCCGTGCTCGTGCAGAGCGACGCGTGGGCCTCGACGCGCGTCATCCGCGCCGACGTCTCCCTGCTGCCGGACGCCGCTGTCACCCTCGGTCCGCGCTCACGCGTGCGATTCCACCTCGGAACGAATGAGGTGGGCGCTCGCCTCGTCGTGCGCGACGCGCCGCTCGAGCCTGGCGTGACGCTGTCGGCGCGCGTTGTGCTCGATGAGCCAATCGTAGTGCGCGCCGGGGACCGCTTCGTGCTTCGCGCCCCATCTCCGGCCTCGACACTCGGCGGGGGTATCGTCACCGATCCCCTCGCGCCGCTTCGCGCGCGTCCGTGGCGTCTCGAATCGCGCGATCCGCGGACGACGCTGGCCGCGCTCGCTGACGAGGCGGGTGCAGCGGGAGTGAGCGTGCGCGAGCTCCCGGTCAGGCTGGGCATCATGCCGCGCGACGTCGAGCCGTTGTTGGCCACAGTCGAGGGTTGGCGAGTGGGCAGCCGTTTTCTCAGCGTGAGTGCGCGCGACAGGCTGACGCGCGCCGCGCGCTCAGTGCTCGAGAGTTATCACGCCGAGCATCCTCTCGAGCCTGGCGCGCCGCTGCAATGGCTGCGCTCGCGACTCGATGCGCCCGATGAGGTCGCCACCGCGATACTCACCTTGCTCGCCGCGTCGGGCGACATCGTCGCGACGAGCGGCGTTGCGGCGAACGCAGCATTCGCGCCGACGCTCGATGCTGCGCACTCGGCGCTTCGAGATGCGATGATCGCCGCGCTCGGAAGCGCTGGCATAGAACCTCCGAGCCTGGACGAGCTGGCTGCATCACTTGGCGCAACGTCCGATGGCGTGCTCGAGCTCGCACGCTGGCTCGCGCGAGAGGGCTCGGTTGTCGCGGTCGAGCCTGGACGTTACTTCGCGCGCATCGCGGTGGACGGACTTCACGCGCGCATGGCGGCCGGCATGGCCGGCGGGAAGGAATACTCGCCCGGCGAGCTTCGGGATTTGCTCGGACTCACACGCAAGTTCCTCATACCCTTCCTGGAATATTGCGACCGTGAGGGTTACACCGTGCGCGTCGAACTCGGCAGGCGCCTCGTGGCTCGCCCGTCAAAGCCGAGCACGGCGTAAGTCGAGACAGTTTCTTGACATGCGCTTGATTCAGCCCCTAGGTTTGAAACTACTGAAGCATCCCCATTCACCCGTCACAGGAGCAGCATCAGGATCCTGTTTCGTCAGCCGGAGTTCACATGTACCACCGCTGGGCAGCACTTGCGTGTGTGCTCGCCCTTTGTGCAGTCCCGACAAAGCAAGCGGCGGGGCAGGACACGTCAACGCCTCCCCGCGGGCGCAAGCAGTCAGGGGTTCTCGGGCAGAATTACCCGAACCCGTTCAAGCCGGATACACACATCCCTTTCAGCGTGATCGGCTGCGAGGGGTCTGTCACTCAGCACGTCGTATCTATTCGCATCTACAACGTGCTGGCGCAGCTTGTGGCCGTTCCCCACCTCGAAGCACCGGTCCGACTCGATCGGCCGTTGCAGAACCAGGCGCTTGCCTGCGGCGAGTACATCGCCTACTGGGATGGCAAGGTCCTCAAGTCGGGGCGCGCGGCGGCATCCGGCGTCTATGTTATCGAGCTTGTTGTCGACGGAAATCGCTATCCGCGCAAGGCCTTCGTCGCCAAGTGAGCTGGACCGGTGTGAAAGTGCGTAAAATGCGAGGCGCCCTGGCGATCAGCTCGGGCGCTTCGTATTTGCACCACCCATCGCGGTTGTCACGCGGAGCGGGCGTGGACGGCGCTGGGACCTCGACGTCGATACCGCGCCAGGGTTGCGTGAATGGTTCGGCACTGCGATTGCTGGTTCAACTGGCTTCCATGCTCCCATCACGGTAACCTCACGACATGATCAATCCAGACAAGCTCACGGTAAAGTCCGCCGAGGCACTCAACGAAGCGGTTGCGGACGCGAGGAAGAACGGCAATCCGCAGGTCTACGACACGCACCTGCTCATCGTGCTGCTGGCGCAGGACGAGAGTATTGTCGTTCCCGTATTGCAGAAGCTCGGCGTTAACGTCGCCGCGCTCAAGGAAGCGATCGCGCGCGAGATCGGGCGCTACCCGAAGCAGAGCGACGCGCAGCCAACATGGGCGCGCGAACTCACCGCGGTGCTCGATCAGTCCGAGAAGGAAGCAAAGAAGCTCGGCGACGATTTTGTGAGCACGGAGCATCTGCTGCTCGCGCTCGCCGACGCAAAAGGCACCGAGACCAAGCCGCTGCTCAATGCGCTTGGCGGCACGCACAAGGCACTCCTCCAGGCGATCGAGGCGATCCGTGGCACGCATCGCGTCACCGATCAGAACCCGGAGAATCAGTATCAGGCGCTGCAGAAGTACACGCGCGATCTCACCGAGGCCGCCCGCCAGGGCAAGCTCGACCCCGTGATCGGACGCGATGAAGAGATTCGCCGCGTCATTCAGGTGCTCTCGCGGCGCACGAAGAACAACCCGGTGCTGATCGGCGAGCCGGGTGTCGGCAAGACGGCGATCGTGGAAGGACTCGCGCAGCGCATCGTGAACGGCGACATCCCCGAGAGCCTGCGCAACAAGCGCGTCCTGTCATTGGACCTCGGCGCACTCATTGCCGGCGCGAAGTTTCGCGGCGAGTTCGAGGAGCGGCTGAAGGCCGTCCTGAAGGAGCTTACCGAGGACAAGGATCAGTTCATCACCTTCATCGACGAGCTGCACACTCTCGTCGGCGCGGGGAAGGCCGAAGGCTCGATGGACGCCGGCCAGATGCTCAAGCCGATGCTCGCGCGCGGCGAGCTGCGCGTCGTCGGCGCGACGACCCTCGACGAATACCGCAAGCACGTGGAGAAGGACGCTGCCCTCGAGCGCCGCTTCCAGCCGGTGTACGTGGGAGAGCCGACCGTGGAGGATACGATCGCGATTCTGCGTGGACTGAAGGAGCGCTACGAGGCGCACCACGGCATCCGCATTACGGATAGCGCCGTCATTGCGGCGGCCACGCTCTCGCACCGTTACATCGGAGACCGCTTCCTGCCCGACAAGGCGATCGATCTCATGGATGAAGCCGCGTCGCGCCTTCGTATCGAGATCGACTCGATGCCGCAAGAGATCGACGAGGTCGAGCGCCGCATCATGCAGCTCGAGATCGAGCGCACGGCACTACAGAAGGAGAAGGACCCCGCGTCGATGGAGCGGCGCAAGATCATCGAGCGCGAGCTCGCCGAGTTGAAGGAGAGGTCCTCGGCAATGAAAGCGCAGTGGCAGCAAGAGAAGGACACCCTCGGCGCCGTCGCGAAGATCAAGCAGCAGATCGACCAGGCGAGAGTGGAAGCCGAGCAGGCCGCGCGCGCAGGCGATCTCGCGAAGGCCGCCGAGATCAGCTACGGACGCATTCCCGAGCTCGAAGGCGCGATGAAGGAGGCGGAGAAGAAGCTCGCGAGCGCTGGCGGACGTCCGCAATTCCTCAGGGAAGAGGTGACCGCAGAAGACATTGCCGACGTGGTCGCGAAGTGGACGGGCATCCCGGTGACGCGCATGATGGAGGGCGAGCGCGAGCGGCTCACGAAGCTCGACAAGGAGTTGGCGAAGCGGGTCGTCGGACAGAAGGAGGCCGTGGAAGCGATCGCCAATGCGGTGCGCCGCTCGCGCGCCGGATTACAGGATCCCAATCGTCCGATTGGATCATTCATCTTCCTCGGACCAACCGGTGTCGGCAAGACGGAGACGGCGCGCGCGCTCGCGGAGTTTCTGTTCGACGACGAGCATGCGATGGTGCGCATCGACATGTCCGAATACATGGAGAAGCACAACGTATCGCGGCTCATCGGCGCGCCGCCGGGCTATATCGGTTATGAGGAGGGCGGCCAGCTCACCGAGGCCGTCCGCCGCCGTCCGTATTCCGTCATCCTGTTCGACGAGATCGAGAAGGCCCATCCGGACGTGTTCAACATCCTGCTCCAGATCCTCGATGACGGACGGCTCACCGACTCGCAGGGTCGCACGGTGGATTTCCGGAACACCGTGATCATCATGACGTCGAACATCGGAAGCCACTACATCCTCGAGAATTCCGCCGGTGATTTTGCCGCCGTCGAGGTGCAGGTACTGAAGGTGTTGCAGGGGCACTTCAAACCGGAGTTCCTCAATCGGGTGGACGACATCATCGTCTTCCGTCCGCTCGGGATGGAGCAGATCGAGCACATCGTCGAGCTGCAGCTCGGGCGGTTCGAGAAGTTGCTCGCCGATCGCAAACTCTCGCTCGAGGTCACGCCCGAGGCGAAGCATCTGCTCGCCGAGGAAGGCTACGATCCGGCCTTCGGCGCGCGTCCGCTCAAGAGGGCGATCCAGCGCATGATCCAGAATCCGCTGGCGTTGCGACTGCTCGAGGGCGAGTTCCGGGATGGGGACACGATCGTCGTGAGGCCGGGCGAGGGACGAGCGTTGTCCTTCGAGCGAGTCGAGACGCCGGTGGCTGTGGAAGGATGACCGCTCGCCACGCTACTGATGTCGAATTCATGGAGCTCGCGCTCGCCGAGGCACGTCTCGCCGAGGAGGCGGGCGAGGTGCCTGTCGGCGCGGTCATCGTGCGCGACGGCGTGCTCATCGCGCACGCGAACAACCGTACGATGCGCGATCAGGATGCGACGGCACACGCGGAATCGCTCGCGATTCGCGCGGCGAGTGCGGCGGTCGGCTCATGGCGGCTCGGCGGCTGCACCCTATACGTGACGCTCGAGCCGTGCGCGATGTGTGCGGGCGCCCTCGTGCTCGCTCGCGTCGATCGTGTGGTGTTCGGTGCGTGGGACGAGAAGGCGGGGATGGCCGGCTCGGTGGGCGACGTGTTGCGTCATCCGCGACTCAATCACCGCCCCGAGGTTCAGGGCGGCGTGTGTGAGGCCGAGGCGGGCGCCTTGCTGCGCGAGTTCTTCACGGCGCGCCGAGGGCGTGAATTCGTTGACACTCCTCCCGGCCCGAGGTAAATTACTCGGCTGTTCCGGACAGGTGGCTGAGCGGTTGAAAGCACCGGTCTCGAAAACCGGCGTACCCGCGAGGGTATCGTGAGTTCGAATCTCACCCTGTCCGCTCGCGGACGGTTCGGAGCATGGGCCAAGCGCGCTGGGTCGGCGGATCGCGCCGTCAGCGCGCTTGGTTGTTGGATCGGTGGCCGAGTGGTTTAAGGCGCACGCCTGGAAAGTGTGTGTACGTGAAAGCGTACCGTGAGTTCGAATCTCACCCGATCCGTTGATACACAAGGACTTAGCTCGCCATGGGGAAACCTGTGGCGGGCTTTTTCTTGGCCGTCACCTAGCGATTCCCCCTAGCGACACGGAAACACGCGGGAGCAAGCGAGAACGCGCGGTAGGTGGGGAATCCCAAGCGGAAGCAAAGCGTTAAGGGGGTCGCCTCATACTAGAAGG
>DATCGM010000007.1:0-10251 GCA_036508915.1 Gemmatimonadaceae bacterium | reverse complement strand
GCGCGAGCGACGGCGGCGTTCCCCGACGACGCCATGAGCCGCGGCGAAGACCATCGGCCATCGCCGTGCAACACGAGCTGGAGCGTCGCGCGGTCATCGGTACCCGGCCGCCACGACATGCGGCGGAACGTCGAGTCGAAGTCGGCGTTGCGCAGCCAGTCGTCCGTCGGGGTGGACATGGGCGCCGCGAGCGTGGGCTGACGTGGCTGGAACTCCCGGACCACCGAGCGCACGACGCGATGTAGAAAGCGTTGGTCCGCGAAAGCCTCGGCACGGGCGACGACGGTGTACGGTCGTGCGTCCGCGAGAAGCGGGCAGCGCTCCGACACATACCTCGACGCAGGCTCCGGCGCCGAGGTGCCAGTCGGCGCACACGCCGCGATGGAAATCGCGAGCGTGGCGAACGCCAGCGCACGCGTGCAGCGTCCTCGAGTCATCGCCACCGCGGCAGTACGCGGACGCCGCGGATGCTTACCGCCACGCCCCGATGGCCGGAGAAGGGGTGGTCATTTACCCCACCCTCCGCTCCTGTCCCGCCGGTCCGATCCTCCCCGCTTCCGTGCCTCCACCCGTCGGGCCGGGCGCACGATGCGAGAAGCTCTCGAACCGCGTGTAGCTCTTCTGGAAGAACAGATTGACGAAGCCGATCGGGCCGTTGCGCTGCTTGCCGATGATGATCTCCGCCTTCCCCTCGAGGGAATTGCCGTCCTTGTCGGCGACGCCCTCGTACACCTCGGGACGGTAGATGAACATGATGAGGTCAGCATCCTGTTCAATCGCGCCCGATTCGCGCAGATCCGACAATTGTGGCCTCTTGCTATCGCCGGCGCGCTGTTCCGGTGCGCGGGAAAGCTGCGACAACGCGAGCACTGGCACACCCAACTCCTTCGCGAGCCCCTTGAGCCCGCGAGAGATCTGCGACACTTCCTGCTGGCGGCTCTCGGAGTTCGCCGGTCCCTGCATGAGCTGGAGGTAGTCCACGACGACCATGTCGAGGCCCTGCTCGGCCTTGAGCCGCCGCGCCTTGGAGCGCATTTCGAGCAGCGTGATGCCCGCCGTATCGTCGATCCAGATGGGAGCGTGCGTGAGAATGCCGGCCGCTCGCGCGAGCCGGGGAAAGTCGTCATCGCGGAGCATTCCCTTCCGGAGCTTCTGCGCATCGATGCGCGCTTCGGAGGTGAGCATGCGCTGCACGAGCGATTCCTTGCTCATCTCCAGCGAGAAGAACGCGATCTTCTTCTGCTTCTCGATCGCTGCGTGCTGGGCCATGTTGAGCACCAACGCCGTCTTCCCCATCGACGGACGCGAGGCGATGATGATCAGATCGGACGGCTGGAAGCCGGACGTCAACTCGTCCAGGTCAGCGAAGCCACTCGCCACGCCGGTGATCGCCTCGCCGCCGGCATGAATGGCCTCGATGCGCTCCATCGTCGGCCACAGCAGCTCCTTGATGCGCGAGAAACCCTCACTGGTCCGCTGCTGGGCCACCTGAAAGATCTTCTGCTCGGCGAGATCGAGCAGCTCGTCCGCGGTCTGGCCACCGGAGAACGCCTCGCCCACGATCTCCGTGGACACCTCGATGAGACGCCGAAGCAGCGCCTTCTCCTTCACGATCTTCGCGTGATACTCGACGTTCGCCGCGGTCGGGACCGCGTCGACGAGGAAGCCGATGTAGTCCTTGCCCCCGGCGCTCTCGAGCTCCCCCTTGCGAGACAGCTCGTCCGCGAGCGTGAGTGGATCGACGACGCTGCCACGCTCGGTGATCGACATCATCGCCCGGAACAGGCGACGATGCCGCTCGGCATAGAACATCGAGTCGTCCACGACCTCGACCGCGCGCATGACTGCGTCCTGGTCGATGAGCATCGCGGCGATCACGGCTTGCTCGGCATCCTCGCTGTAGGGAGGATGCCGGTCCCGGTAGGGATCACGCCCGTGAGGGGGGGGCGTCGGGGCGATCGAGTATTCGTCGGGCGAGCTGGACATCTTCCCAAGTGGGGCGTTTCCACGCCGGATTCCGAAGAAGCGCGGCGGGATGGTAGGTCACGATGAGCGGAACGCCGTAGTACCGGTGGATCTGGCCTCGGAGTTTCCCGATAGTGGTCTTCGTTTCAAGGAGCGTCTGCGCAGCAAAAGTGCCCAGCGCCAGAATGACCTTCGGACGCACCAACTCGATCTGGCGAACCAGATACGGCGAGCAGGCCGCGACCTCCTCCGGCAGCGGATTCCTGTTACCGGGAGGACGATGCTTCAAGACGTTCGCAATAAAAACATCGTCGCGACTAAGGTTGATCGCGCCAATGATCTTCGTCAATAACTGGCCGGCCGGACCCACGAACGGCACTCCCTGCTCATCCTCGTTGGCGCCCGGTGCCTCGCCGACGATCATGAAGTCGGCGTTCGGATTGCCCGTTCCAGGCACAGGGTTCTTCGCCGAGGCGTAGAGCGGACAGCGCGTGCACGTCGCGACCGTTTCGGCGATGGCATCGAGCGAGTCGAGCTTGAATGCGGGATCGTCGAAGATCGCGCGACTCGTGCCCCCCACGACGATGCCGACGGGGATATCCTCGAGCGGCGAGCCAGCCGACGTTGGCGGTGCGTCCCCTTGCGTCGACGGCACGTGGACCACCAACGGCTGGGCGTGGACCGGAGCGGGCTTGTCCGGAATTTCCGGCGGGCCCATGGATGGCCTGGCCTCCGGCGCTCCACCAGCCGCGCGCACCGCGGCACGCCAGTCGGTCGTCTCGGGAGCCTTCGCCCGAGGGGCCGTTTTGGAGGCGCCGAGCAATTTCATCGCCTCGTCCACGCTCATCGAGTCGAGCACGAGCTCACTTTCACCGAGCTCACGCCGCTGCTCCAGATAGCGCCGCAGCGAGTCCTTAGCGTCCATGCAGCAGCTCCTCCACCCGGTCGAGAATCTCTTCGGCCACCTCCCGCTTGTCGAGCAGCGGGAGCTGTTCAGGCTCCGCCCTGTCGCGCCGCACGAGCGTCACGCGGTTCGTATCGACGCCGAATCCGGAACCCGGCTCGTTCGCCGCATTGAGGACGACCATGTGCAACCCCTTCTCCTCGAGCTTCCGCCGCGCATTCGCGAGCAGGTCGTCCGTCTCGAGCGCGAAGCCGACGACCACAGCGCCCGGACGTCGTGCGTCACGCGTGCTGACGAGAATATCCGGCGTCTCGCGAAGCTCGATCACGCGAGGCTCGCCCGTCTTCTTCAGCTTTCCCTCCGCCCTGCTCGCCGGCTGATAGTCGGCAGGGGCGGCGCTCATCACCATCACGTCCGACGCACCGATGCGCGAGCCGACTGCGTCGCGCATCTCGGTTGTCGACTGCACCGAGACGTGCGCAACGCCAATGGGAACGGGCACCGCAAGTGGGCCGGCTACCAGGGTCACATCTGCACCGCGACGCCATGCCGCGGCAGCGATCGCGACGCCCATCTTGCCACTGCTGTAGTTCGACAGAAAGCGAATTGGGTCGAGCGGCTCGCGTGTCGGTCCGGCGGTGACGAGCACTGATCGCCCACGCAGCGATGAATTGCCCTCGAGCAACCGGCCGACGTGCGCGAAGATCGTCTCCGGTTCGGGCATGCGCCCAGGTCCGCTGCCTTCGCCCCCGGCAAGCACACCGTCGTCGGGGTCGAGCAGCGTGTAGCCCAGCGAGCGGAGATGAGCCGCGTTAGCCTGCGTCTGCGCGTGCGCCCACATGCGATCGTTCATTGCGGGAACAACGAGCACGGGGCACTCGGCCGCAAGGAGGCACGCGGTGAGCAGATCGCCAGCCTGCCCCGTTGCGGCGCGCGCCATGAGATCGGCGGTCGCGGGCGCGATGACGATCGCCGTGGCGGCGCGGGCGAGCTTGATGTGATCGAGAGCGCGCCCCGGATCGAAGAGACCGGTGTGCACCGGGCGACCGGTGAGCGCCTCGAACGTGACGGCGCCGACGAACTCGGTGGCGGCGCGCGTGAGCACGACGTCCACCTCGGCGCCCGCCTTCACGAGCAGTCGCGCCAACCAGGCGCTCTTGTAGCTCGCGATTCCACCGGCGACGCCGAGCAACACACGGCGTCCAGCATAGGGCCGAAGTCCGGTGTCAGTCACGATCGGTTAGTGCATGTGACGTGCAGGTCCTTCGCTTCGCTCCCTTCGGCTTCGTTCAGGGCAAGCAGGACGACATGCATTGGCTCACCCGACGGGCGTCAGAGCTACTCGGCCGAGCGACGGCGGGGGATGACGCGATAGTTGATGTCGCCGCGCGCGAGCTCCTCGAGGGAGCGCGTCGTCAGCTTCTTGTCGCGGGAGGCGGAGCCGCCCGGGAACTCATTCAGGGCACGCGCATACTTCGCGGCAACCAGGACGCCGAGGTACTTGTTGGCGGCGTGCTGCGCGATCTCGACCGGTGTGAAAACTCGCATGACTCGCTGATCAGGGTGTGGTGTTCTCTATTTCCAACTCGAGGCGCTCGACGAGCAGCGCGACTTGCTGACGAAGATTCTTGACCCGCTCGCGGCTCACGGTCTCCGCATCAATGATCGATCCGACGCTCGCCACGGCGCGCTCCAGATCGTCGTTCACGACCACGTACTCGTACTCACCGACCTGCCGCAGCTCCTGCAACGCCGACTGCAGGCGCGCCGCGAGCTGCGCCGAACTCTCCGTCTTGCGCGCGCGCAGCCGATCGAGAAGCACCTCGGCAGACGGCGGCAAAATGAAGATGGTCACGGACTGGGGGAAGGCGCGCATGAATTGAATGGCGCCCTGCACGTCGATGTCCATGACCACGTGCTTCCCTTCGGCCATCACCCGTTCCACTTCGCGGCGAAGGGTGCCGTACAGATTGCCGTGCACCACCGCCGATTCGGCGAAGGCGTCACGCTCCCGTTCGGCAATGAACTCCGCGCGGGATATGAAATAATAGTCGGTTCCCGGAATTTCGCCCGGTCTGGGGGATCGCGTGGTGCACGACACCGAGTAGCCGAGGCCCGGCCGCCGCGCCAGCAGCCGCTTGGCAATCGTCGTCTTTCCACCGCCTGAGGGCGCGCTGAGGATAACAGGAAATCCGCCGATTCCGGTCACTCGAGGTTCTCCACCTGTTCGCGGATCCGCTCGAGCTCCTCCTTCACCAGCAGCACGTCGGCGACGATCGCGGCGTCGTTTCCCTTGCTGCCGGTCGTGTTCGCTTCGCGAAGCATCTCCTGGAGCAGGAACCCGAGGCGCTTTCCCACCCCGTCCGGTTGCACGGAAGCGAGCGCGATGCGAAACGCATCGATATGCGCGCTGAAGCGAGACAGTTCCTCCTGCACGTCGAGGCGGTCAGCGAGCAAGGCGATCTCCTGCGCGAGCCGGTTCTCGTCCACGGCGAGTCCGCCTGTCAACTCTCGTACGGCGTTGCGAAGGCGGTCACGCTGCTCCGTCACGCGCGCGGGAGCGCGCACGGCGATGCGCGCCAGAGCGCTCTCGATGAGGGCGAGGCGCTCGTCGAGATAGGTCACGAGACGGGCGCCTTCGGTGGCTCGCATGGCGAGCAAGGCCTCCACGGCCCGCTCCACGATTGCGACGAGCTGCGGCGCGGCTTCGGCGGTGAGCTCCTCGCGCGCCGCGCCGGCCACGAACACGTCAGGCAGACGCAGGATGGTCCCGACGTCCAGCGTGTCCTGAAGGGCGTAGCGCTCCTGAAGCGCACGCAACTGTGCGACGTACGACGCGAACCTGCTCTCGTCGATCGGAAGCGTTGCCGAACCCTCCGCCTCGTCGCGCTCGAACCGCGCCGACAGCGTGACGTGGCCCCGCGTGACGCTTCGCCGCATGGCATCGCGCACCTCGCCCTCCCAGCGCGCAAGCGCGCCCGGAAGCTTGATGGACGGACTGAAGAAGCGGTGGTTCACGGAGCGAATCTCCACGCTCACGCGAGCTCCGCCCACCTCGCCGTCGGCTGCGCCGAACCCTGTCATGCTACGTATCATATTAAGCCGCGTAAGTTACGGCGCCACAACAACATTGTCAATTCCAGAAGTCCCAGCGGACGCCGTAGAACTGAGTCTGGCGCGGGAGGTTGTAACCCGGCACCTGCGCGTACTTTTCCTGAAGGAGATTCCGGAATTGATACGACACCACCGCAGTCTGCACGCGGATCTCCAGCTTGAAGGTCAGCGTCCGGTAGCCGGGTGCCATGCGTACGGTGTCGACGGCCACCGGGAATCGTGAGCTCGACCGGTATTCGTGCGCCAGCGACGTCAGTAGCCCAAAGTTGCCATTGGGAAATTTGTCGAGAAGGTTGGTCTGGATGTAGAGCTCGCTTCTCGTCTGATACTGCGGACGGTAGAAGCCGGTCGAGTCCTTCCACGCCACCGCCCATGCGTCGACGTTGATCGCGCGCCAGAGGCGGCCGCGAGCGCTGATCGTGCGGCCTGTGGCCTCGCCCTCGGCGCGAACCGCGGCGGCTCGGGCGTAGAGCGTGTCGAATTCGGCCGGGGCGAGCAGCGTCGTAGGTCCCCGGCGGAGCATGCCCACGCTGAGCCAGAGGTCGCGAACCCGCACTCCCGCCTCCACCCGCGAGTTGGTCCGTGCGGCGAGCCGGTAGCGCGTCACTTCGCTCGTGTCCGCCTTCACGAATGGTCCAAGTCCACCGATGGGAAACGCGCCCGTTTCACCAAAGACCGCCCCAGTGCGAGGCTCGGCGAAGAGTCGATCAAAGTCGCCGGCGCCGGTTCGCGACCCGGACCCGATGAGCGAGATGCGGTCGAAAAAAGCGAGGCGGACGGTCCCCTCGGTGCGAGATGGGTCGAGGTAGCTCTGACCTTCCGAGAACAGCGACACGGCAAGAGGGCCACGCGACGCGGAGGCACGACCGGACATCACGTGCGACGTTCGATGTCCTCCCACACGGATTCGTTGCGCGCCGCTGACCTGGAGCGATCCGCGATTCACGCCGCCGGTAAGCAGATACTGGCTCTCGTACGATACGGAATCGGAGAGCGCGCTGAGCGAGTCAGTTGCGGAGGGCAGCGCGAGCGAGAGGTTTGTGGAGCTGCGCGCCGAGCCGCGGTAACTGTTCGCCGACGCGAGCACCTGCACCCATCGTCCACCATCGGGATCGCCGTTGCCGAGACGGAGATAGGACGTCGAGCGGACGGTCTCGATGCCGGGTACCGTATCGAGCGTCTCGCTCAGATCACCGATGCCTGACCAAGGCCCTCGGTTGCGGTGACTCCGCTCCATGAAGGCGTCGGCGCTCCACGGTCCGTGCGTGATCCCCAAACGCGTCATCAGATTCAATGCATCCGACGACGGGAGCCGCGAATTGGGCTGCGTCGTGTACTGCTCCGCGGCGACTTGAAGCGCCTCACCGTGATCGTAGCGCCGACCGAACCACGCGCGGTAGAGATTGGAGTTCTGATCGCCCGTGGCGATGTCGGCACGCGTGTATGGAATCGTGCGATCGATGCGCCAGCTCCGCGCGTAGACGCGCACCTCCTCTGCGCCGCGCTCGATGCGAATCTCTTCCAGCGCATGGAGGGGCAGATCGTTCGCGGGAGCGACGCCTCGCGCGCGCCTGTCCATCGGGTCGAGCTCCAACCCGTCAAGGAAGATGCGAATGTGGCGCAGATCACCCTGCGAAGCGATCACCGCCGGCGCCGCGAGAAAGCCTGCCGTGAACTCGGTGAGTCCGGGGACCCGCCCGAGCAGATCGATCAGGGTCAGCGCGCCGGTCGCGAACATTGCCGTGCGATCGTAGATGCGCGGCATGCCGATTTCGAGAATCGGGGGCGCCTCGGCGCGTGACAGCGGCGCCTTGATCGTATCCGGCTTCACCACGACCGGCAGCGGAACGATTCCCTTGATCGTCGAGTCGTTCTTGATCATCGAATCGGCGTGTGGCGGAACCGGGACGCGAATGGTATCGCGCCGTCCGCTCACCGTGTCGCGTCGCACGGGCACCTGCGCGCCCAGGTCCGCAGGCAAAACGGCCCCGGCAATCGCGCCGAGGCCGAGGAGAACGATCCACAGCGACCGACGCAGGTTCACCCGGCGCGCCCTCGCACGAACTCGACAAAGATGCCGACCGGGACGCCGGTTGGGCCGCGCGGCACCGTGGCGAGATCAGACTCCGTGTACGCCGTGCCGGCGATGTCGAGATGCACCCAGGGGTAGTCGCCAGCGAATTCCGCCAGGAAGAGCGCGGCGCTGATCGTGCCGGCCGGTCGCCCCCCGGAATTCTTGATGTCGGCCACGTCGGACTTGATGAGCTCCTTGTAGTCATCCCACATGGGTAACTGCCACCCCGGTTCCCCCGCGCGTGTTCCAGCACGGAGCACTTCTTCAACCAGGTCGGCGTTATTTCCGAGCACGCCAGTGGCGGTGTGACCGAGCGCAATGACGCAGGCGCCCGTGAGCGTGGCCGCATCGATCACCGCGGCCGGCTTGAACCGGCTCGCATATGACAGCAGGTCGGCGAGCACGAGCCGGCCCTCGGCATCCGTGTTGATGATCTCGATGAACTTGCCGGACATGCTCTTCACCACGTCGCCCGGCTTGAAGGAGGTGCCGGAGAGCATGTTCGTCGTGGAGCCAATGAGGCCGACGACGTTGATCGGAAGGGCTAGACGGGCGATGGCTTCCATGGCGCCGAGCACACCGGCCGCACCGCACATGTCGAACTTCATCCACTCCATTCCCTGCGCGGGCTTGATGGAGATGCCGCCCGAATCGAAGCACAGTCCCTTGCCGACGAGCGCCACTGGCGCTGCACCCGCGGCGCCGCCGGAGTACTCGAGTGCGATAAGCTTCGGATCCTCGTGCGTGCCCTGCGCGACACAGAGGAGGCTTCCCATCCCCTCCTTCTCCATCTCGGCACGGCCCAGCACCGTGACCTTCATGCCGTGACGGGCCGCGATGTCCTGCGCGGTGCCGGCGAGAAAATCGGGTGTGCAGAGATTGCCCGGCATCATGCCCAGCGTGCGCGCGAGCGAATGGCCCTCAGCGATTGCGCTGCCCGCAGCGATTCCCTGCTCGATCGCGGCGCGGTTGGCGCCGTGAATGCGTGCGCTGGTCAGCGGCGCGCGACGCTCATCCTCGGGAGGCGCCGACTTGGTGTCGGTGTAGTCCCAGGCGCCGGCGGAGAGTCCGACGGCGAGTGCTTCGGTCTCACGCGCGTCGAGCGAGCCCGCGTAGAAGGCGAGTGAGCCGCTGCCCATGCGGGCCGCTTGTCGCGCGGCGATCGCACCCGCGCGACGCAATGCGCCAACGCGGTCGGTCGCCTTCCCCAGTCCGACGAGGAGAATGCGCGCCGGCCCGGTTGCGCCGCCGGCAAAGTGCAGCGTCTCGTCTCGACCGCCGCGAAAATCGCGTCGCTCGAGGCTGCGGGCGAGAACGCCGCCGAGTGAGCCATCGAGTGTGGAGAGCGCGGCATCAAGCGCGCCGCCACTGGGTAGAGCGACAACCAAGAGCGAAGCGTCGAGCGCGCCGAGATCAGCGGGCCCCGCGGAGAGCGAGAGCGACATGATGCTGGGTAAAGGTCGATGTTGGGAGAGCGCTCTAGGCGCCCATCCCCTTGATGATCTCGTCGCCGAATGACGACGTGCTCACTTCCGTGACGCCAGGCATCTGACGCGCAAGTCGGGGCCCGTTCCGTCGCCTTCGACGAAAGGAATGACCGGATTGTCGCGAACGCTAACGACTCCATCCTCGAACGCAATCGCTTCGCCTTCGGAGAGACGAGTCGCGTAGGGGTAGCTGGCCATGCGTGAGCCTGAATCTCTGTGAACGTGAGTCTGTAGCTTGAGAAAGCTACCCGTTCCGGCGAGTGCCAGCAAGCGAAGTGCAACGAACTCGCCACTCGTCTGGTTTGATGCACGACGCCCTCCCGCCGGGAACCGCGGCAGAAGGGCGTCCGTCGTCTCAGAGCGATACCCGGGACGAGACTCGAACTCGTATAGCACTCGCGTGCTGGGGGATTTTGAGTGGCCGCCGGGGTTCTACCCCCTTCTGATCTCGTATCTGGGCTACAATCCGTTGCCGGAGGCAAAGAGCAGAGGTGGCCGAATTCGCAGGGAGAGGATCAGTCGCGGTCTTTCCCGGAAGGCGCTTGCTGGGCTTGACCCGATATAATGGACGCGTGAGTGATAGGAACTACGCGTCCATTTTATCGGTCAAGCCCAAGTAGCGACTGCGGCGGGAATGTACGCTAAATCATGGTAAGGTAAATAGAGGTTCGCGGCGGATATCGGCTCGGGTCAGCCCGTCCTTACTT
>DATCGM010000006.1:0-20418 GCA_036508915.1 Gemmatimonadaceae bacterium | reverse complement strand
GACTCACCGTGGCTGGCGATCAAGACGAGCATAGGGCGCTTCGGAAGCTCAGTCATTGCGGTTCGAGTGCGAGGAGGAGAAGGGCAAGCGAGAAACCCCAGGTCCTGCGGACTGCTATCGCGTCGCCGCCGCTTCGGAATCAAGCGAGAGTAACTGCGCGGCGTACCAGTTCAGTGTTTCTTCCATGAGCGACGTTTCTTCCCCACACGCAACGTTGTACGCCTGCGCCGTGGCTTCTTCGCTGGTCGCCGTGGCGGCGAGAAGATCCGCCTGCACCGCGTTCGCGATGTAACAGAAATCACGGCTCGTTGAATGAACCGAAAACTGCCCTTCGTATCGGCGCCTGCCGCGACTGCCTCGTCCAGATTAATCTGATGACCGGTCGAGAAGTTGTCGAGACCGGCGACGCAGCTCAAGGGGTGAGGGAGAGCTGGAATCCGGTGGCCTCCGCCGTATTTCGGCCGCTATAGTTCCAGCTCAACTGCTGGACGACGCTCGGCCCGACAGAGCGACGATCGACGCGCGGCTCGGTCGCACGGTGGCAGTGGCGTTGCGCGTATCGACGACGAGCGCGGCGTTGTCCACGACGGCCTGGTAGTCGATGGAGCGGTGATCGGTGACGATCACGACGACGTCCGCCTCGGACAGCGTCGCGGGAGTGAGCGGAACGCTGTGCCGCAGACGCGGCGGCTCGCCGGCCGCCGGACCGTCGTGACTATCGCTCTCGTCGCGAACTGTGGCGATGTACGGATCGTGGTAGGTAACAATCGCGCCGTGGGACTCGAGGAGCCGGATGACGTCCAGCGCGGGACTCTCGCGCACATCGTCGATGTCGCGCTTGTAGGCGACGCCCAGAATGAGCACGGAGCTCCCGTTGACCGGTTTGCGAATACCGTTGAGAGCGTGGGCGACTTTCTCGACGACGTAGGCCGGCATGGCGGTATTGATCTCGCCGGCCAGCTCGATGAAGCGCGTGCGGTAGTTGAGCGTCCGCATCTTCCACGCGAGGTAGTGCGGGTCTAGGGGAATACAGTGTCCGCCGATGCCGGGGCCCGGCGTGAACTTCATGAAGCCGAAGGGCTTTGTTGCCGCGGCGTCGATGACCTCCCAGACATCTACGCCGAGCTTGTCGCACACGATGGCCATCTCGTTGGCCATCGCGATGTTGACGGAGCGGAAGGTGTTCTCGAGCAGCTTCACCAGCTCGGCGACTTCCGTCGAGCTCACGGGGACGATCGTCTCGATGCACGAGGCGTAGAGCGCCGTGGCGAGCTCGGTGCAGTTGGCCGTGATACCGCCAACCACCTTGGGCGTGTTGTGCGTGTTGTAGACCGGATTGCCCGGATCGACGCGCTCGGGGCTGAAGGCGACGAAGATGTCTTCGCCCACCATGTAGCCGGCGGAGGTGAGCAGCGGGAGCACCACCTCGCGCGTCGTTCCGGGGTAGGTCGTGCTCTCGAGGACGACGAGAAGTCCCGGATGCGCGACCTGCGCCACGGTGGCAGCCGCAGCCTGGACATAGCTCATGTCCGGGTCGTGCGTCTTGACGAGTGGCGTCGGTACGGCGATGGTGAGGGCGTCGGCCGAGGCGAGGTCCGAGGCTTCGGTGGTCGCCCGGAAGTGGCCGCTCGCCACGAACGCGGCAACTTCCGCGCTCGGAACGTCCTGAATGTGCGAGGTTCCGCCGTTCAGGGTGTCGCAGACCTTCTGGCTGACGTCGAACCCGATGACGTGGAATCCCGCTCGCGCAAACTCGACGGCCAGGGGCAGGCCGACGTAGCCGAGACCGATAACGCCGACCGTTGCTGTGCGATCGTTGATACGAGCGAGAAGTTGCTCTTTCATCTGTCAGTATGGTGGGGCGGCGGTCGGAGCCGGCCGGGCTTCAGGACAGCGGCGCCGATGAATACGTGGAAGAAGGGAACGAATAATATAGGGAGCCGGGCACCTTCCCGAGAACTACGGATATATTCCATAACATGATCCGCAACGATAGAGAGCTCATCGTGGTCGGGGACCGCGTGCTGGTGAAGGTGGAAGAGGGCGAGGAGCGCACGAAGGTGGGGCTCTATCTGCCGTCGACCGCTCTCGACAGCCAGGCGGTGCAGGGCGGGACGATCATGGCGACGGGTCCTGGCCAGCCGATGCCGAGCTTCGATGCGGCGGCGGGCGACGAGCCGTGGAAAGAGCCGGTGCGCGAGACGCGCTTCGTGCCGATGCAAGCCCGGCGAGGCGATTACGCACTCTTCTTTCGCAAGGCATCTGTGGAGATCACCTTCGAGAACGAGCGATACCTCGTCGTTCCGCAGGCAGCAATACTGGCACTCGTACGCGATTAGACGGCCGTCAGGAGCCGCATTTCACATATTTTTCACTGAGGCGGAACCGATGTACGACGAGAGATTCGTGACCCCCATGCGGCAGGAGCTGACCCGGCTCGGGATCGAGGAGCTACGGACTTCCACCGAGGTCGACGCGAAGCTGAAGGATGCGACGGGAACAACGCTGGTCGTGGTGAACTCCGTGTGCGGCTGTGCGGCGCGCAATGCGCGTCCGGCGGTCGCGTCGGCACTCCAGCACGAGGTCAAGCCAGACCATCTGACCACCGTGTTCGCCGGCCAGGACGTCGAGGCTGTGGCGCGCGCGCGCAGCTATTTCACGGGCTACGCCCCGAGCTCGCCGCAGATCGGGCTTCTGAAGGACGGCAAGCTTGTCTTCATGCTCGAGCGGCATCAGATCGAAGGCCGCACGGCGGAGGAGATCTCGAAGGATCTGGTGGGGGCGTTCGGGCAGTACTGCTGAACTGACGGGGCGCCGGCGGCTTGCGCCGCCGGCTCGCTGGGCGCTGCTGCCGGCTGCTGCCGGCTGCTTCGCAGCGGCGCTGCTCTCTGGGCGGCGGCTATGCCGTCCCGAGAGCGAGCGAGGCGAGCGCCCAGCGTTTCCGGCACGGCATCTGCACTCCGAGTGAGTCCACGACTCACACCGCGGAGACGGATATGGAGACCAGCGCGAACGACACTTTCGGCAATCAGAATTCCGGCAGCGCGAGCACGGGCAGTGCGCCGAGCATGGGAACCTCCGACGCGAGCTTCTCGCGCGACACGAGCAGCGATGCGCCGGGCATCGCGGACCGCGCGAAGAACGCCGCCAGCAGCGCTGTCAGCAACGCGGGCGACAAGCTCGCCGACGTCGGCTCTACGGTGCGTGACAAGGCCGGCAGCCTCAAGACCACGATCGCGGACGCGCTCGAATCGGGCGCCCATCGCCTGCGCCATCCGGGCGCTGGGGGCGGGCAGATCGCGGGTGCGAGCGCCACTGGCGGCAGTGCGGACACGATCGCCGACGACAGTCGTCTCGCGCAAACGTCCAACCAGATCGCGGGCGGCATGCAGGGCGCGGCCGATTGGCTCCGCGACGCCGACCTCGACGGTCTCAAAACGGGCATCGAGCGTCAGGTGAAGGAACATCCCGGACGTTCCCTCGCGGTGGCCGTCGGAGTCGGCTATCTGTTGGGCAAGGCGTTCCGAAAGTAGAAGAACGATCATGGCGGTCGATTCGACGACCGACGGCCGTCGCGGGCTCCGCACGCTCCTCCGCGATCTCGCGGAGGGGAGCGCGCATCTCGTGCGCGGCGAGGTCCGGCTCGCCCGTCTCGAGGTCGGAGCCGCCGTCGGCGCGGCCGGACGCGGAACCGCGTTCATCGCCACCGGCGGCGTGCTTCTCCTGCTGGGAGCTCTTGCAACCTTCACCGGCGTCATCCTGCTCGTCGGCGACCAATGGCTGCCGCGCGATCTCTACTGGCTTGCCGCGCTGCTCGTCGCGCTCATCGCCGGCGGTGTCGCCGCCTGGCTGGCTCTGCGGGGGCGAAAGGCGCTCTCGCCGTCTGCGCTCGCACCGCACAAAACGGTCGCGACGCTCAAGGAGGACAAGGAATGGCTGAAACAACGGCTGACGTAAGACGCGACATCGAGCTGACGCGCGCACGGATGTCCGACACGCTCCAGGAATTGGAGCAGAAGATGAACGTCGCGCAGATCGTGAAGAACAACCCGTGGCCCGCGCTGGCCATCGCGGTCGGCGCCGGCGTCATTCTCAGTGGATCGAGAGCCGACGTGAAGGCAGCGGCGGCAACGGTGACCGCGACGAAGGGCGCCCGCGGACGGCTCGGCAGTGTGCTCGACGAGCTCGTGTCACAGGTGGTGCAGGGCTTTCAGGCCGCGATCGAGCACCGCATCGAGAGCGTCGCTCACGAAGTGAAGAGGGCGATCGTTGCGCCGCTGGTCGGCACGAACCAGCCTTCGATGCACGCCCCAGCGCCGAGCAGCGCGCCGCGAGCCGATTGAACAGCGAATGAATAAAGCAGTGCTTCAGCCGGCGTAACGAACCCACCTCGCCAGCTCAGCGAACGAAGGACGCTTGCCGTACATCAACAAGCCGACGCGATAGATGCGCGCCGAGAGCCAGATTGCGGCAACGCAGGCCAGTACCACGCCACCCAACGACGCCACCAGCTCGTACCACGGCACCGACACGAGCGACATTCGCAGCGGCATGAGGATCGGCGCCGAGAACGGGATGAGAGACATCGTGCGAGAGAGTGCGCTGCCGGGGTTGAGCAGAATCGGCTGCATGAAGATTATCGACGATATCAGCATCAGCATGACGGGCATCGATGCCTGCTGCACGTCTTCCTGACTGCTCACCATCGCGCCGACGGCGGCAAAGAGCGCCGCGTAGAAGATGAAGCCGAGCACGAAATAGGAGAGAATCACGAGCGCCGTTCCGGGCGTCGGCAACGCCGACATGATCGCATCGGTCGGCAGCCCGCGGGCGGTGGCGGCCGTGGCAGCCGCGCTCGTCGCCCCGCCGCCCATCTTCGCGAATAGAATCGGGCCGAGGTAGAAGAGCATGCCCAAGGTGAGCGCGACCCACGCCAGCACCTGTGTGATGGCGACGAGTCCCACGCCCAGCACCTTTCCGGCGAGCAGCGTGTCGGTAGACACACTCGACACGACGACCTCGGCGACGCGCGTCGTCTTTTCTTCCATCACGCCGCGCAGAATGTTCTGGCCGTAGATCACGATCATCATGTAGAGCAGGAACGCCACGATGTAGCCGAAGGCGAGGTTGCCCATTCCGCTTCCGCCCTCGCGACCCTTGTTGCCGATCTTTTCGGTTTTCGTTTCGAGCTTTTCGGCGGTGAGGGCGTTGACGCGAGCCGCGTCGAGCCCTTCGCGCTCGAGTCGCTGCGCAAGCACCTGCTGCTTCACGCTCGACATCAGCGCCTGCACGTCGCTGATCGAGCTGGCGTTGCGGCCGGCGTAGCGCACCGACCGGTTGGCGACGGTGTTCGAGTCGAGGACGATGAAGCCGTTGATGTCCTTCCGAATCACGGCGTTCACCGCGGAATCCTCGGCGACGGACAGCCGCTCGGGGGACACGACCTTTACCTGCGCGGAAGGTGCAGCGGGGAAGCTCTTCGCCAGCGCAGTGCCGACGCGCGCACCGAGGCCCGTGCCCGTCGCGTCGAGGATGACGACGTTGGTGATATCGTTGCCCGGACGCTGCTTCATCGAGATGTACGCCGGCAACACCATGATCACCCCGAGGAACACGGGGCCGAGCAGGGTGCCGATGAGGAACCACTTGGAGCGCACTCGTTCGAGATATTCGCGCCGGAACACGACGCCGAGCTTGCGCATGTCAACCTTGGCCACTCATTCCCTCCTCGACGCCCGTCGCGCCGACTTTTTCCAGGAAGATCTGATGCAGCGAAGGCTGCACCAGCTCGAAACGTTGAATCGGAGCGCCGGTCTCCACGACGCGGCGCAGCAGCGTTTGTGCGTCGGCGCCGGGCGCGAGCTCGATCTCGTAGAACCTGTTCGAGTCGTCTGCGCGCGCGACGAGCGCCCGGTCGGCAAGAATGTGTGCGATCTGGGCTCGCGCCTCACCCGCCACCGAGAGCGCGACGACGCGAGTGCCGTGCTCGGCTTTCACCTGCGCGACAGGACCGTCCAACACCTTGTCGCCGTGCGCGATGATGCAGACCGAGTCGCACAGCCGCTCGGCGTTGTCCATCAGGTGCGTGCTGAAGATGACCGTCTTGCCGCGAGCCTTGAGATCGACGACGGTATCCTTGAGTGCCTGCGAGTTGATCGGATCGAGACCGGAAAAGGGCTCGTCGAGAATGATGAGCTCCGGATCGTGGATGAGGGTGCCGATGAACTGCACCTTCTGCTGCATGCCGCGCGAGAGCTCGTCGATCTTGGAGAGCCCCCAGTCCTTCTCCGCGGTCTTGAGCTCGAAGCGTTCCATCCAGTGGTCGATGCGCTTCTCTGCCTCTTTGCCGTCCACGCCCTTGAGCTCGGCGAGGAATTTCAGGACGCGGCGGACCTGCATCTTCTTGTAGAGGCCGCGCTCTTCGGGCAGGTACCCGATGCGGTCGGTTGCGCCCTCCGAGAGGTGGGATTGGCCGAACAGGGAGATGGATCCGCTGTCCGGAATGATGATGTTCAGGATCATGCGAATCGTCGTCGTCTTGCCGGCGCCATTCGGCCCAAGGAGGCCATAGACGGCGCCACGCGGCACGGACAGCGAGAGGTCGCGAATGGCGACATGCTCGGCGTACCGCTTGACGATGTTGCGGATATCGATAGCGAGATCAGACATGAGAGGGGGTAGGGTCAGCCCAATATACGGTCAATGGCGCAGAAAGTTTGAAGATTGTCGACATTGTTGGCTGGACGACGCACCTTCCCGGCGACGTATTCGGGGGGCAGCGTCAAAGGGTGATCTGCCGAAAGCGCTGAGCAGCGACGCCGTCCATCTTGCTGGCGACGCGGTCCGGCCACGAGATTCACCACATGTACCGCGCAACGATTGCTGGACTCTTGCTGCTCGCAGCCGGTTGTGCCGACAACGGCACTCGATCATCGCCCGCGCGCGACACCCTGGCGATGTACGAGGCGGCTAGTCTCGCGGGGCCGATGCGCGCTGTCCTCGACAGCTTTGCGCGGCGCTCCGGCGCCGTCGTGTGGGAAGAGCACGGCGCATCGCTCGAGCTGGCGCGCCGCGTCACCGAGCTGCATCGCGTTCCCGACGTCATCGCGCTCGCGGACCGCGAAGTGTTCCCGGAACTGCTCATCCCGTCCGCGACGTCGTGGTACGCCGTATTTGCGCGGAACCGCATGGTGGTGGCCTATACCGGGCGCTCGCGCTATGCGGCGGAGGTGACGGCCGACAACTGGCGGTCCATTCTTCTGCGTTCGGACGTGCTGCTGGGACGCACGGATCCGTCGGTCGCACCCGCCGGCTATCGTGCGCTGCTCATGTTTCGGTTGGCGGAGTCCTATTACCATGAATCTGGTCTGGCGAAGCGACTCGAGGCGCGAACGCCACCGCGCCTGCTTCGCGGGAATGCCGCGGAACTCGCGGCGCTTCTCTCGGCGGGCGAGTTGGACTACATCATCGATTACGAGTCGCTGGCGCGCGCACAGCATTTCAACTTCATCCCTCTCCCTGCGGCAATCGACCTCGGCGATCCGACGCAGGCAGCCACATACGCGACGGCTTCCGTTCGCGTTGGGAGCGGTCGTGACTCGATCACTCGAAGCGGGGCACCGATTCTGTACGGCGTGAGTGTACCGCGGCAAGCTCCTCACTTCGCCGTGGGCGTGCGCTTCCTTCAGTTTCTGCTCGGCACCGAGGGGCAGGCGATCCTCCGCGGGGCGCACGTCGATGTGCTCGAGCATCCGGAGCTAGTCGGAGATTCGGTGCCCCCCGCGTTGCGCGCGGTGGTCGCGCCGTGATGAGACCATCGGAGCACCGCGTCATGACCCTCGGTGTGGCGGGAGGAGCGGTCCTGCTGATGGCGCTGCTCGTCCTGCCTGTTGGTGCGCTCGTCCTGCGTGGCGGCGTCGATGGACTGCGGCAACTGGTCGTGGATGGTGAGCTGCAGCGCGCGCTCGGGCTCACCGCGGCAGCGGCGACGATGGCGACACTCGTGACCGTGCTGCTCGGAACGCCGCTCGCGTATCTGCTTGCGCGCCACCGCATGCCCGCGGGCTCGCTCGTCGGCGCGCTCGTCGAACTTCCGCTGCTCATCCCGCATCCGGTCGCCGGTATCGCGCTGCTCCTCGCCTTCGGCCGCGCGAGCCCGGCCGGAGCGGCGCTCGCGCGCGTGGGGCTCGGCATCGTTGGATCTCCGCTCGGCATCGGTCTCGCCATGCTCTTCGTGTCCGCTCCGCTGTACGTGAGCGCGGCCAGGGAATCCGTTGCACGCGTCGACCAACGCTTCGAGGACGTCGCTCGCACGCTTGGAGACTCGCAGTGGCGCGCCGTGCGACGCGTGACGCTGCCGCTCGCCGGCCGAGGGCTCATCGCCGCCGCAGTGGTGATGTGGGCGCGCGCGGTGAGCGAGTTCGGGGCGATCGTTATCCTGACGTACAACCCGAAGGTGGTGAGCGTGCTGAGCTACGACCGGTTCACCGCGTTCGGCCTCGATGCCGCGTTGCCGGTGGCCGCCGTGCTCGTGATCCTCGCCGTGATTCCTCTGCTCGTGCTTCGTTCGCTCCGCGCCGGCGCAGGACCGCTCGAGCGCGCGCCGTGATCGCACTCGAGCAGCTCTCGGCGCGCGCGGGCAGCTTCGAGCTACGCGACGTGACCGTGTCGCTTCCGGCTGGCGCCTGGGGAATCGTGCTCGGTCCGGCGGGCGCGGGAAAGACGACGCTTCTGGAGACGATCGCGGGAGTGCGGCGAGCGACGCGGGGGCGCATCATGCTGCGCGGCAAGGATGCGACCGCGCTGCCGCCCGAGAGTCGTGGTGTGGGGATCGTGTATCAGCACGGCTATCTCTTTCCGCACCTCACGGTGGGAGAGAATATCGAGTATGGCGCTCGCGATGCCGGCGCCGCACGCGCGATTTCCGCGCGATTGGGTGCCGATGCGCTGACGGGCCGCTCCGTGTCGTCGCTCAGCGGAGGCGAGCGTCAGCTCGTGGCGCTCGCCCGAGCCCTCGCGCCCAATCCAGACATCCTTCTCCTGGATGAGCCCTTCGCTGCGCTCGACCCGCGCCGGCGCGCACGCGTTCGCGCTGAGCTCCGGCGCATGCAGCGCGAGCGCGGCACGACTGTTCTTCACGTGACGCACGACTTCATCGAAGCGGGAACACTCGGTGATATCGCGATGGTGATGGAGAATGGAGCGCTCTCGCAGGTGGGCGCGCCCGAAGCGCTGTTTCGTAAACCGGCGTCCGGATCGATCGCGGAGTTTCTCGGTATGGAGAACGTGTATTCGGGCACGGTGCAACGACTCGGCGTCGGCGGCGAGCCGGAGATCGGAACGCTGCGCTTTTCAGGCGATGGCATCGAGCTCATCGGAGTCGGCGATCATCCGGGCGGCGTGGGCCACGCCGTAGTCCGCGGTGAGGACGTCGTGCTCGCGAGACAACAACCGAGCCCCAGCTCGGCGCGCAACGCGCTTCAAGGACGGATTCTCTCCGTCGCAGCCGACGGCGTCCTCGCGCGAGTGACGCTCGAGGTCGGCGCGACCACGCTCGTCGCGATCGTGACGCAGGGCTCGGCGCAGGAACTCGGTCTCGCTGCCGGTGAGATGGTAGTAGCGAGCATAAAGGCAACCGCGGTTCACCTCTGCTGATGCCCACTGGCGCTCAGAGTCATTCACGTCCGGCACATCAGTGACCGATCCATGAACAGCGGGCGAGCTCGATGTCACACCATCAACCGGCGGGTGCCATGCTTTGCTCAATGCCGGTCGTCACTTTCGTTCCCTGCACCAAACCGGAGTTGGCTCGCCCATTTTACGAGGGCGTGCTGGGGCTTCGCTTCGTCGGAGAGGACCAGTTCGCCGTCGTCTTCAGCGCGGACGGCGTGATGGTGCGAGTGGTGAACGTGGCCGGTGTGCCGGGGCACACGCCCGCGCAGTTCACCATACTTGGCTGGATGGTGCCGGACATCGAGAGCATGGTGCGCGCGCTCGTCGGCAAGGGTGTGGAGTTCACGCGGTACCCCGGAATGGAGCAGGATCTACTCGGCATCTGGACGTCTCCGAACGGGGCGAGGGTGGCGTGGTTCAAGGATCCGTTCGAGAATGTGCTGTCGGTAACCGAGCTCTAACACACGAGACACACACAATGGTAGAGATCACCGTAGAGAACGGCCGCGTCCATTTCGACGTTCAGAGCTGGGATAAGCTGTGGGCACTTCGGAGCCGGCTGGAGATTCCCGTCGAGCATATCCACGGCGTGCGTATCGACCCGGAACCCGCGAAAGGGTGGTGGCATGGCCTCAAGCTGCCCGGGACGCAGATCCCCGGGCTCCTCACCGCGGGCACCTTTTATCAGGACGGCGATTGGGTGTTCTACGACGTCCACGAGCCCGAGCGTACGATCGTGCTGGATCTGGATCACGAGCACTACAAGCGCCTCGTGATCGAAGTCGCCGATCCGGCAACCGCCGTCGCACAGTTGAAGGCGGCGGGTGTACCAGTGGGTGCGTAACATGAAGCGGAATCCTTCAACACGCTCGAGAATCTCCATGCGCCAGATCATTGCGGTCGCCGCGATTCTACTATTCCCTGCACGCTTTCTCATCGCGCAGGCGCCCGTTGCTCCGGCGACGATCATGACGATGGAGCGCCTCCGAGTGATTGGCGATTCGCTCATGCCGGGCGCCTCGCGCACCGCGCAATTGGGACGTGGCTCGGGCTATACCTACGCGATGACGCATCGTGACAGCTCGGGCACGCTCGAGGGGCACGCGAACTGGACCGATGTATTCGTCGTCCAGACGGGAACGGCGACGCTGCTCACGGGTGGCGTTGCAGAGGGTGCACGCGAGACGACGCCCGGCGAATGGCGCGGTGGAACCGTTCGCGGCGCCACTCGCGCGGCGATCAAGCCGGGCGACGTGGTCGTGATCCTCGCGGGAACGCCGCATCAGATGCTGCTCGCGCCCGGTGAGCGCATCAGCTATCTCGCGTTCAAGATCGGAGCGACGCCAAAGTCCTAATAGCGCGAGTTGAGAGTGTAGAGTGGGAGAGTTCTTCAACAGTTCTTGGTTGAAGTTGACGAGTTGTGGGCTGGTCGCAGATCCCAAGGGCGTAACGTCATCTCAGCACGGCACACGTTCGATACGAAACGGCGGACCGGACGATAACGTCAGTTCCGCCGTTCTGTTTCCCAATGGCCCCGTCAGAGAGTGCGTTTACGCCACCGCGGTCTGCGACCAGCGCATAACTGAGTCAACTTCAACCAACAACTGCGGGAAAACTCTCCCACTCGGAACTCTGCTAAAGGGCCGGCACCGCAAACATCGCCTTGGCTAGCTCGAGCGCGCGCATCAGCGCCTCGATATCGCTCTCGTCGTTGTAGAGGTAGAACGACGCCCGCGCCGTCGCCGACACGCCGAGTCGCCGCATCAGTGGCTGTGCGCAGTGGTGTCCGGCGCGGATGCAGACGCCTTCCTGATCGAAGATCGTCGCCAGATCGTGCGGATGGATGTCGCTCACGGTGAAGCTCACGACGCCACTTCGTTCGGCCGGCGGCGGTCCGTAGATCTTCACTCCGTCGATCTGCTCGAGGCGCTCGGTGGCGAGCCGCACGAGCGCCCGCTCGTGCGCGAGGACGTCGTCCATGCCGATCGTGTCGAGGTACTCGCACGCCGCCGCCAGACCGATCGCGTCAGCCACGTTCGGCGTGCCCGCCTCGAACTTGTGCGGCAGCACGTTCCAGGTGGAATGATCGTCGCGCACGAACTCGATCATGTCACCCCCGAACTGGTAGGGCGGCATCGACTCGAGAATCGCTCGTCGGCCGATGAGGCCACCGATGCCCATCGGCCCGCACATCTTGTGGCCGCTGAACGCGTAGAAGTCGACGTCGAGCCCATCGAAGCCAACGCGCAGATGCGGCGCGCCCTGCGCGCCATCGCACACGACCAGCGCGCCGACGGAACGCGCGATCGCGGCGATCTGGCGCACCGGGTTCAGCGTGCCGAGCGCGTTGGACACGTGATTGAAGGCGACGACCCTGGTGCGCGGCCCGACCATCGAGCGAAGCGCGTCGAGATCCAGGTGCTGTTCACTCGTCAGCGGGCAGACGAGAAAGCGTGCGCCGCGCGCCAGGGCCAGCTGCTGCCATGGGACGAAATTCGCGTGATGGTCCATCGCCGTGACGATGATCTCGTCGCCGGCGGAGACGTTCGCATATCCCCACGCCGTCGCCACGAGATTCAGCGACTCCGTTGTGCCCCGTGTGAAGATGAGGCAGTCGGCATCGCCCACGCCCAGGAAGCGCGCGATGCGTTCGCGCGCCGCGTGATAGCGCTCGGTCGCCCGCGCGGAGAGCTCGTAGGCGCCGCGGTGCGGGTTCGCGTTGTCGCGCTCGTAGTAGTCGCGCATCGCGTCGAGCACGACGCGCGGCTTCTGCGACGTGGCCGCCGAATCGAGATAGTGAAGCCCGGGATTCCCGGCGAGAAGAGGAAAATCGGCACGTCGCGTGTGAGTCATTGCCGCTACTCCGGAGTGGCGTTCAGGCGCGAGGATGCGTCGTCGCGCAGCGCAGCCTGGAGCGTGTGCCACGGCATGCTCGCGCACTTTACGCGCACGGGGAACCGCGACACCCCACTGAACGCGGCCATCTCGCCGAGTGCGCGCGACTCCGTCTCGTCCGGCTTGTGCTTGCCCGTCACGAGCTCGTGGAACTGCGTGAATAGCTGCTCGACTTCGGCGCGCGATTTTCCCTTTACCGCTTGCGTCATGATGGAGGCCGACGCACGCGACACTGCGCAGCCGGACGAGGTGAACCGCACCTCCGCGATTCCATCCGCGTCGAGCAGAAGCTCCACCTTCACCTCGTCGCCACAGAGCGGGTTGCGCCCCTCGGCGCTGCACGTCGCCCCTTCCAGCGCGCCGTAGTTTTTCGGCCGCCGGTTGTGATCGAGGATGATCGACTGGTAGAGCTCATGGAGGTCTGACATCACGCTATTCCGGCCGCGAGCGCTTCATTCCGTGTACCGCTGCAGCGTCGCGGACTCCAGCCCTTCTCGCACCTCGGCCAGCTCGATCGTCTCCAGCACGTCGGCCGCGAAGGCGTACGTGAGGAGCTCGCGGGCTGTCCGTGCGTTGATGCCGCGGCTCTTCATGTAGAAGAGCGACGTCTCGTCCAGCCGCCCGACCGTCGCCCCGTGCGTGCACTTCACGTCGTCGGCGAAGATCTCGAGCTGCGGCTTGGTGTCGATCTGCGCTTTCTCGGAGAGCAGCAGCGTGTTGTTGGTCTGCTTGCCATCCGTCCTTTGCGCCTCGGGATGGACGTACACCTTGCCGTTGAACACGCCGTGCGCCGCACCGTCGAGAATGCCCTTATACAGCTCGCGGCTGTAGCAGTTGGGCTCGAAGTGCTCGATACGCGTCTGATGATCGATATGCTGGTCGCGATCGCCGAGGTAGAGCCCATTCAGCGTGGCGCCGCAACCCTCGCCGCGCAGCTCGGTGTAGATGTTCGTGCGCGAAAGCGCCGCGCCGGTGGCGAAGCTGAAGGAGAAGAGATGGCTGTCACGCGCCTGGCGCACGTCGAGCGTGCCGACGTGAAACGCCTGAGCGGACTCGCGCTGCAGCTTGAGGTGCGTGAGCGTCGCGCCGTCGGCGATGGACGCTTCGGTGACGGCGTTGGTGAAGTACGCGCCATCGGCGAGACCTGCGTAGCTCTCGATCACCGTCGCCTTGGCTTGGGCGTCGAGGACGATGAGGTTGCGAGGATGCGCCGTTCCCTGCGCAGCCGCCCTCCCCCCGTCGCTCACGAAGAGCAGATGAATCGGACGCGTGACCTCGACGTCCTTCGCCACGTGCACCACGGCGCCGTCGTTGATGAACGCCGTGTTGAGCGCGGTGAATGTCTGGGCGTCGAACGAGGCGATCTGACCCAGGTGCTGTTCGACGAGAATCGGCAGCTCGTCATACGCCCGCGCGAGCGGCAGCACGCGTACGCCGTCGGGAAGCGCGGCGCCGCGCGAGAGCGCCGCGTCGAACCGGCCATTCACGAACACGAGCGTATGCCAATCCGACCCGGCGAAGCTGAACGGCGCGAGCTGCGCTGCCGTCACCGTACCGCTCGGCTTCGCGAGCGGCGCGAACCGAGCTTCAGCGATCGGAGTGACCGAAGTGAAGTGCCAGTCCTCGTTGCGCGTGGTCGGGAAGCCAAGGGTCTCGAACCGCGTGATCGCGGACAGGCGAAGCGTGCGCACAGCCTCAGGGGCCGCCGCACCGCCGTTCGCGGAAAAGCTTTCGAAGCTCTGGAGAAACGGATCGATCACGCGGCTGCCTCTTCGAGGAGCCAGTCGTAGCCCTTCGCCTCGAGCTCGAGCGCGAGCTCCTTGCCGCCCGACCGCACGATCCGTCCGCCGGCGAGCACGTGCACATAGTCGGGGACGATGTAGTTGAGCATGCGCTGATAGTGCGTCACCACGATGGTCGCGTTCGTCGGGCGCTTCAGCGTGTTGACGCCGTTGGCGACGATGCGCAGCGCGTCGATGTCGAGGCCGGAATCGGTCTCGTCGAGGATCGCGAGCTTCGGCTCGAGCACCGCCATCTGGAGGATCTCGTTCCGCTTCTTCTCGCCACCGGAAAATCCGGTGTTCACGGAGCGCGCGAGCATGGCGTCGTCCATCTCGACGAGCTTCATCTTCTCGTCCATGAGATCGGCGAAGCTCATCGGATCGATCTCTTCCTCGCCACGCGCCTTGCGAATCTCATTGTACGCCGCGCGAAGGAAATAGGCGTTGCTCACGCCCGGAATCTCGACGGGATACTGAAACGCGAGGAAGACGCCGGCCTGCGCGCGCACCTCGGCGTCCATCGCGAGGAGGTCTTCGCCGTTGTAGGTCACCGTGCCGGCAGTGACCTCGTACGCCGGATGTCCCGCGAGCACCTGCGCGAGCGTGCTCTTGCCGGAGCCGTTGGGGCCCATGATCGCGTGCACCTCGCCAGCCAGCACGGTGAGGTCGATGCCTTTGAGAATCTCTTTGTCGGCGACGGTAGCGCGGAGGCCTTTTATTTCGAGCATTTCCGGAATGACAGGATGACAGTCGGACAGGATGACAGGACTGCGTGGTGACCAGCGTTAGCCAACCGAACCTTCGAGCGTGATGCCGAGCAGTTGCTGGGCTTCCAGCGCGAACTCCATCGGCAGCTCCTTGAACACTTCCTTGCAGAAGCCGCTGACGATCATGCTCACCGCCTGCTCGGCGCTGAGGCCGCGCTGCTTGAGGTAGAAGATCTGGTCCTCGCCGATCTTGCTCGTCGACGCCTCGTGCTCCACCTGGGCGGTGTTGTTGCCGACTTCGATATACGGAAAGGTGTGCGCGCCGCACTGGTTGCCGACGAGCATCGAGTCGCACTGCGTATAGTTGCGTGCGCCCACCGCCTTCGGCAGCACCTTCACCTGGCCGCGATAGCTGTTCTGGCCATGGCCCGCCGAAATGCCCTTGCTCACGATGTTCGACTTCGTGTTGCGGCCGATGTGAATCATCTTCGTGCCCGTGTCGGCCTGCTGGCGGTTGTTCACCACCGCAACGCTGTAAAACTCACCAGTCGAGTTGTCGCCCAGGAGGATCACGCTGGGATATTTCCATGTGATCGCCGAGCCGGTCTCGACCTGCGTCCACGAGATCTTGGAATTCGCGCCTGCGCATTTTCCGCGCTTCGTCACGAAGTTGTAGATGCCGCCCTTTCCTTCCTTGTCGCCGGCATACCAGTTCTGCACGGTCGAGTACTTGATCGTCGCATCCTTCAGCGCGATCAGCTCGACGACGGCCGCATGGAGCTGGCTCGTCGAGCGCTTCGGCGCAGTGCAGCCCTCGAGGTAGCTGACATACGAGCCTTCGTCGGCGACGATGAGCGTGCGCTCGAACTGGCCCGTCCCTTCCGTATTGATGCGGAAGTACGTCGAGAGCTCCATCGGGCAGCGTACGCCCTTCGGGATGTAGACGAACGATCCCTCGGAGAAGACCGCAGAGTTGAGGGCCGCGAAGAAGTTGTCGGAGTAGGGGACGACCGAGCCGAGATACTTCTGCACGAGATCGGGATGCTCGCGCACCGCTTCGCCGAGCGAGCAGAACACGATGCCGAGCTCGCCCAGCTCCTTCTTCATCGTCGTGCCGACGCTCACCGAGTCGAAGATCGCGTCGACCGCGACACCGGAGAGGAACTTCTGCTCGTTGAGCGGAATGCCGAGCTTCTCGTACGTGCGCAGCAGCTCGGGATCGACCTCGTCGAGCGACTGGAGCGGCGTCACGGACTTGGGTGCCGAGTAGTACGACTGCGACTGATAGTCGATGGGCTCGTAGCTGACGTTGGGCCAGTGCGGCTCCTTCATCGTGAGCCAGCGACGGTAGGCCTTGAGGCGCCAATCGAGGAGCCAGGACGGTTCGTCCTTCTTCGTCGAGATGAGCCGAATGACGTCTTCACTCAGCCCGGGCGGAATCGTATCCGCCTCGACATCCGTCACGAAGCCGTACTGGTATTCGCGGTTGACCAGCGAATCGATGGACGAACTCATGGCAACAATCTCCCGACTTATCTGGTGCAATTCTATATGAGACTAAAGTAGTCGGTTATCTCTTGGGAGTCAACATGGGGGGAAATGACTTAAAGTAATATGCGCCAATGTGTTAGACTGTTTGTGGCACCGTCCGGTCCAGATCCGGCAACCCGTTACGAGATACGAGTCGTCAGGGGAATAGATGCGAGTCAGTATTGAGCGAATCGGCGTCGAGTTCCCGTTTTGCGCCCAACCCCACGACTGCGGTCAGACTGAAGACTCGTAACCCGTAACGGGCTTGCCCGAACGCGATCCGGCGTGTTACACATCGCGTGGCGCGGCACTGACCAGCTGGCCCCACGCAGCAAGCGCTACCATCTTAAGTCGACACCGCGAAAGAGCGAATGGTCCAAAATGATTCCCATTCCCATATCGATCGCCACGGCCCAGCAGCACGAATGGGGCGGCAACTGCGAGAACTGGCACCTGGTGCGAGCCGCGAGCCTGAGCGTGATCGAGGAGCGGATGCCACCCGGCACCTGCGAGGTACGCCACTGGCACACCCGCGCCCGCCAGTTCTTCTATGTGCTGAGCGGCACGATCGTGATCGAGGTGGAAGGCGCAAGACACGAGCTTCCGCCCGGCTTCGGAATCGAGCTTCCCTGGGGCACGGCGCATCAGGTGCGCAACGAAGGGCCGGACGACGCAAGGTTTCTGATGATCTCTTCGCCGCCGCATCAGGGCGACCTGCGCGAGACGGATAACGAGGAGTTCTGATGATTCCGCGCCACGCCGCCTCGCGTTACGTCCAGCCACTTCGCGAGGGAGGCTCCCTCCCCGCCGTGGTGGACACGGAGGACGGTGGGCTGTACGTCGTGAAGTTCCGCGGCGCGGGGCAGGGCGCCAAGGTGCTCATCGCGGAGCTCATCGTCGGAGGACTTGCCTTGGCGCTCGGACTGCCGACGCCAGACCTCGCACTCGTCGACATCTCGACGCGATTCGGGCGCAGCGAGCCCGATCCCGAAATCCAGGAGTTGCTGCGGCGGAGTCACGGCACGAATGTCGGGCTGCGGTATCTGGAAGGCGCATTCAACTTCGATCCGTCCGCGGCCGGAGAGTTGGTCTCGCCGGAGCTGGCCGCGCAGACGGTGTGGCTCGATGCGCTCACGACCAACCCCGATCGCACGCATCGCAACCCGAATCTCATGATCTGGCAGCGCCGCCCCTGGTTGATCGACCACGGCGCGGCGCTGTACGCGCATCATGACTGGTCGTCGGTGGACGACGCTCGCACCCGCTCACCCTTTCAGCTCATTCGTTCGCACGTGCTCCTCGCGGTCGCCGGCGACCTCGCCGCAGCGGATGCCGCGAGCGCGGACCGGCTGTCGGCTGACGCGATCGCCGAGGTGGTCGCGACGGTGCCCGACGACCTGCTGATGGATCCGGTCGCCGGCAGCGGGGATTTCCCGTCGGCCGAGGCGGCCCGGGCTCGCTACAGGCAGTATCTCACAGGCCGGCTCGCCGCGCGCAGCATCTGGCTCGCCGAAGCAACCGCGGCGCAGGAGCAGCTTCGCATCGAGGCGCCGCAACACCTCGAGGCGCGCCGGTGAGCCGCCGCACCCTGGTCGACTACGACTTCGCCGTTCTGCGCGTGGTCCCGCGCGTGCACCTCAGCGCGTTCGCGAACGTGGGCGTTGTCCTGCACGCACGTACGACGGAGTTTCTGGCATTGCGCACGATGACCGACCTCGACGCGCTCGCTCGGCTTGCGCCAGGTTTGGACCTCGAGCTGCTAACCCGCTACCTGCGCTCCTGCGCGGCAATCTGCGCGGGAGACGAAACGGCGGGGCCGGTCGCACTCGCGCCTCCGTCGGAACGCTTCCACTGGTTGACGGCGCCGCGGTCGGATGTGCTCCAGAGCTCGCCGGTGCATGAGGGGGTATGCGTCGATCCGGAGGCGGAGCTGGATGCGCTGTTTAGCTCGTATATCGTCGCGCCATGAATGGGAGCTATAGAGCCGCTGTGCCGCGGCCACGCTCCCCATCGCCTGCGAACACCGGCAAACGCACTGTGATCATGACCCTTCTGCCGTCTGGATGTGTCTACAGCTCCCAGTGGCGTCCTCCCATTCCCGGTACCGATTCTACAACGTACATGACTACGTAGGAGAACGCGGTTGGAGTGTATCCGGCCGCTAGTTTGCAGGTACCCCCCACGAACCCATTGGAGCACGCTCGAGATGAACGAAGCCCAGATGAAAGCCCTGCTCAGAAAGACGCAGGCCGCCGCCGCGGCCGCCAAGCCGAAGAAGAATCGCACCTACGACGCCACGCTCGACGCCACGCGTCCGCTCCAGACGGAAGCGGAAGAGGCGGCGACCTCGGATGCGAAGGACCTCTTTCAGCAGATGAAGAAGCGCGAGTTCTAAAGCCGGCCCATGTCGCGCGCATTCGTCAACGAAGACGCAGGCGGCGGAGCACCGCGTCGGGACTACGGTCTTCCCGCTCGCGACGACCCGGAGTTCGACGCTGCCGCTGCCTCGGCGCTGCTCGAGGCTGCGCGCGCCGGTGAGACGGAGAGCGCTGAGGCCGCGACCGGCTACTACTGGGGTGAGCCCAAGCTGCGCGACCACGTGAAGCGCATTCTCGCCCGCGCGCGCAAGGACGGCGACGATCGCCTCGAGAAGTTGGCCGAACGCTTTCTGCGGTGAGTCAACCCGCGGAACATGCAACGCCGCCGCCGAGGGTCCGCTTCCCCGTCATGGCTTCGCGCGCACGAGCCGATGGACACTCGACGACCCCGAGGGTGAAGCCAACGGCGGCGCGATTGCTTCATTCGTCCTCAGTCGAGCGCGCCGGGCGAATTCAACTGTGACGACCACGAGGTGATTCGCGTCCACGGAGAGATCGACCGGGTGTACATGCACGCGCCGCCACGATTGCCACTGCGTGAGCCGCAGCGCGAGCTCGCAATCGAGACGACAAATTTTCCCGATGTCGTGATCTGGAATCCAGGCGCCGAGAAGGCGGCGGAATTGAAGGATATGGAGCCCGGTGGCGAGCGACGAATGCTCTGCATTGAGATGGCGGTCGTACAGATGCCGGTGGTGCTCGAGCCGGGACGACGCTGGTCGGGAACGCAGACGTTGATTGCGGCAGACGAGAATCGAGTGACTCAAACGCACGAGGATGGCATGAGCGCAGCAGAGAGTATGCCCGTCGCGACAACGGCAAGAGATGAGTTCGCCGCGCAGTTGCGCCAGCTCGAAGAGTTCGTGGCGCGCGCGGAGTCCAAGGGCGAGGAGCTTCCGCCCCAAGCGGCGGAGATGATGTCGCGCGTGCGTGAGATCATGGACGCGCTCGATGGACTCAGCACCATCATCGGCGGGTTGAACACACCGCTACCGAACGTGCCGAGCGAATCGCCGAAGCCGGAGCCGTCCTGAGCAGCCACTGCCGTCGGGTCTGTGGATGACGGGACTCATCGCGCGGCTGCCAGTGCAGGCGGCGCTGATCGCGATTTCGCTCGCGCTCGCCGTGCCGCTTCTCGCGCAGGAGCCGGCCACCGATCCTCGCGCGGTGCAACCGGAGCGTCCAACGGTGGCCACCCACGCTCACACCGTCGCGCCCGGCTACTTCGAGCTGGAGACGGGATTTCAGGGCAATCGCGCCGATGCCGGGAGCCGCGCCTATTCGGTGCCGACCGTGATGAAGGTCGGTCTTGCCTCTCACGTGCAGCTCAACGTGAGCATGCCAGCATTCATCTCGGGCGCGGGGCAGTCATCGGGCATCGGCGACGTAAGCGTCGGCGTGAAATGGCGGCTGCTCGACGATCATCCCGTGTTCGGCGACTTCGCGCTCCTCCCC
>DATCGM010000005.1:0-2869 GCA_036508915.1 Gemmatimonadaceae bacterium | reverse complement strand
TCGTCCTTGGCCGGCACGAGCACGGAGACGTCCACCTTGTGGTGCGACGATGCGATGAACGGCGTGGCGAGGCGCGCGCGTTCGTCCGTCATCATACCCGCTTGCGCATGCGCGCCGAGAGCACGCCGAGTTGGTCGCGGTACTTGGCGACGGTGCGGCGAGCGATCTGGACGCCCGTCTCCTTGAGGATGTTCACGATCGCCTGATCGGTGAGCGGATGCTTCTGATTCTCCTCGGACACGAGCTTCTGAATCTGCGCCTTGATGCCGCGCGCGGAGACGTCCTCGCCCGCGGTCGTCGAGAGACCCGACGAGAAGAAGAACTTGAGCGGGAGTACGCCGCGCGGCGTCTGCACGAACTTCTCGTTCGTCACACGGCTCACCGTGCTCTCGTGCATGCTGATCACCTCGGCCACCTCGCGTAGCGTGAGCGGCTTGAGGAACTGCACACCCTTCTCGAAGAACTCCCGCTGCCGCTCGACGATGTAGTTCATGACCTTCAGCATCGTCTGGCGGCGCTGCTCGATCGCCTGGATCATCCAGTTGGCCGAGTTGAGCTTGTTCGAGATGAACTCCTTGTTCTCGCCAGCGAACTTCTTCTTGTCGCGCGCGATCTCCTGGTACGCCTTGCTCAGCTTGAGGCGCGGCAGGTTGGCGTCGTTGAGGAAGACGTGATACTTGCCGTCGATCTTGTCGACGATGAGATCGGGGATGATGTAGTTGTCGCTCGCGTCGCTGTACACGAGCCCCGGCTTCGGATCGAGCTTCGCGATCTCGTCCGCGGCCTTCTGCACGTCGATCGGACTGATGCCGAACCGCTTGGAGATCTCGCTCCAGCGGTGCGCGATGAGCTCATCGAAGCAGTCGCGGACGAGCCGGAACGGCACCGAATGCTCGAGCCCCGCCTCGCGGAGCTGGAGCATGAGGCACTCGCGTAGGTCGCGCGCGCCGACGCCCGGCGGATCGAGGCTCTGCACGATGCCGAGCATCTCCTCCGCCTCGCCCATCGTATAGAGCTTCAGATCGGTGACTTCGCGATCGAGCTCCTCGACGACCTTCTCCACGCTTTCGTTCACGCCCTCGACGATCTTCTCGAGGCCGCACGCGAGGTATCCGTCTTCGTTGATGTTGCCGATGAATTCATCGGCGAGGTACATCTGCCGACCATTGAGATCCAGCAGCGAGACCTGATCGCGGAGATGGTCGGCGAGATCACGCGTATCCACCGTGACTGGCTCGTAGTACTCGCGCTCCTCGTGCTCCTCGTGCCGGCCGCCCGCGTCGAAGCCATCGAGCAGGATTTCCTCCCAGTCGATCTCCCCCTTCTCTTCCTTCTCGGCTTCGGTCTCCGGGCTGGTCTCTTCCTGCTGCTCGACACCATCCTCCTCGTCCTCTTCGTCCGGCTCGATCATGTCGAGGAACGGATTGTTGAGGAGCTCCTGCTTGAGGTGGTTCTGAAGATCGAGCAGCGGCATGTAGAGCAGATCCATCGCCTGATACAGGCGTGGATTGATCTTCAGCTCCTGCTTGAGCTGTGTGTGCTGGCCGAGGCCCGGTCTCATTCGCCGTCTCCCTGCATCTCTCGCTCGAACCTGGCGCGAAGGCGCGCCGACAGGGTCGGACCGAGGTATCTCTCGGCAACGGTGTCATCGAATACGAGCTCGCGCACTGTGCCCGACACCTGCACCTGTCCATCGAACATGATGTACGCGCGGTCTACGATATCCAGAGTCTGCTCCACATTGTGATCGCTGATCAATACGCCGATTCCGCGCGTGCGCAAGTTGGCGACGATGGTCTGGATGTCATGCACGGCGATCGGGTCGACTCCGGCGAACGGCTCGTCCAGCATCATGAACTTCGGTTCCGTCACCAGGGCGCGCGTGATCTCGAGGCGGCGCCGCTCTCCACCGGAGAGCT
Organism: Gemmatimonadaceae bacterium; assembly: GCA_036508915.1. Classification (GTDB taxonomy): domain Bacteria; phylum Gemmatimonadota; class Gemmatimonadetes; order Gemmatimonadales; family Gemmatimonadaceae; genus AG11. Next base: position 950 of record DATCGM010000005.1, on the reverse strand, counting down.
GGTACGCCTTGCTCTTTCGCAGATGCTTGATGCTCAATTCGTCCAACAACGTTTCCAGCCGCGCCGATCGCTGCTCCTTCGAGAGCGGCAGCGTCTCCAGGATCGCTACGATGTTGTCCTCGACGGACAGCTTTCGGAAAATGGACGGCTCTTGGGAGAGGTAGCCGATCCCCTTCCGCGACCGCTGATACATGGGCATGGAGGTGATGTCAGCACCATCCAGCAGGATGCGGCCCGAGAGGGGCTGGATGAGTCCCACGATCATGTAGAAGGTGGTGGTCTTTCCCGCGCCATTCGGGCCCAGCAGTCCGACAATCTCGCCCTGTTGCAAGCGAAGGGCCACGTCGTTCACGACTCTGCGCCGGCGATACACCTTGGACAGGCCGCGCGCTTCGAGCACACTTCCCTGCACCGCCACAGGCTGTGGCGAGGACGGACGCGAGTCGCGCGATGCCGAGTGCTCGCCGGTGTGGCGGAGGACGTCGGCGACCTCGTCGCGCATGACGCTTACCTCGGCCCAGAGGGGTCGCGCAATCCGCACCCGCGCCGTCGGCTCGAGCATACTGGTGGCCGGAAGCTCGACGATACCCTCCGAGGCGAGGCGCGGCAGGACGGAGCTCGCCAGATGCGCGCGTACCTGATCCATGCTCAGCTCCCCGGCCTCGCGCTCCGCATCGCGTCCGGCGGCGCGCTGCGCCGCAAGGTGATCGCGCCGGTAGATGACGGCCACGTCATCGAGCTTGGCGTCTCCGTCGGCGTCCGCCGCGCAGATGAGCGCGTGCAGCGCGAGCGCGGTCGAGCGGTCGCCGCGCGCGAGGCGTTCGACGACCGAATGGATACGAGGCGAATTGGTGGGACCGGTCATTCGGGCTTCGCCGGAGTGGCCGGACGAGGAGTCGCCGGCGTTGGTGTGGGCACTGGTGTACGGGCGGAGTCCGGCTTCGGCTCGA
>DATCGM010000004.1:0-12988 GCA_036508915.1 Gemmatimonadaceae bacterium | reverse complement strand
ACGCGCGCCCTGGACAGCTCGTTGGCGTCCCAATGAGTCGCTGCCTTCCTCGGCCGCCCACCCTTTGCGCCGTTCGCCCTCGACGCGGCTGTCTTCGCCGGACTCTTCGTCTGTCCAGCCAATCGCGCGAGTTCGCTCATCTTCTGGCCTGGAGCCGACGTCGCTCGCCGTGTCTGGACGCTGCGTAGGACCGATGTGGTTGGAGCGTTGACCAGGCGTCGTGGAGCGTCTATACTTGTTTAAACATTCACCGGAACGGACCATGGCGGAAGCAGTGCTCGATCTCAAGCAGTGGGGACACAACCTCGGCGTTCGATTGCCGGCGGCCGTCGCCAAAGCAGCGCATCTTCAGGTCGATCAGCGCGTGCGAGTGTCGGTCGAGGGGCGGCAGGTCGTCATCACTCCAGTCGCCGATGCCCCACTGACCCTGGAACAGCGACTGGCGCTGTTCGATCCGGCGCGCCATGGTGGCGAGGCGATGGCCGCACCGCTGGCGGGTGCCGAACGGTGGTAGCGAAACGACGGCGCGCCACGCCACGCACGGCGTGGGTACCGGAGCGCCAGGACATCATCTGGATCGACTGCAACCCGCAGGTCGGACGCGAAATGCGCGACGTCCATCCCTTTCTCGTGCTCTCGCCGCGTCTCTTCAACGAAAAGACCTCCCTTGTGATCGGCCTGCCCATGACGACGGCAGCCTACAACGCCGATAATCCGTTCGCCGTCGCAATCGGCCCGGCCACGGGGCGCAAGGCGGGAATCAGCTACGTGCTCTGTCATCAGCCAAAGTCTTTTGACTGGCGTTTGCGGCGCGCAAAGCCGCACCCACGAAAGCGCGCGCCCGATTCGAAGTTTGCGCTGGCCTGCGCGTGCCTGAACCAGATCGTCCAGTTGGCGTGACGGACGAGCTGTTTGGACACGTCCGATACCTGCTCGCGCCCGACTACCAGATCGAGCGGCTCCCCGCAGCACGCTGGCCATTGGACGCCCGAGTAGGGTGGTGCGCTGCCCTTACTTGAACGCACTCAACCCCGTCACCGCCTGCCCGAGTATCAGCGTGTGCATGTCGTGCGTCCCCTCGTACGTGTACACGCTCTCCAGATTCGCCATGTGACGCATCGCGCTGTACTCGGCAAGAATGCCATTGGCGCCGAGCAGCCGGCGCGCCTCGCGCGCGACGTCCGTCGCCATGTTCACGTTGTTGCGCTTGGCGAGCGATACCTGCTGCGGCGTGAAGGTGCCGGCGTCCTTCAGGCGGCCGAGATGCAGTGACACGAGCTGTGCCTTCACGATCTCCGTGAGCATGTCGGCGAGCCGCTGCTGCTGAAGCTGGAACCCGCCGATGGGACGATCGAACATCACGCGCTGCTGGGCGTAGTCGAGCGCCTCCTCGAAACAGGCCATCGCCGCGCCGATCGCGCCCCAGGAAATGCCGTAGCGCGCCTGAGTGAGACACATGAGCGGGCTCTTGAGGCCGCCCGACTTCGGAAGCATCGCGTCGGCCGGCAGGTGCACGTCCTGGAAAACCAGCTCGCTGGTGTCGCTCACTCGCAGAGAGAGCTTGCCCTTCTGATCCTTCGCCTTGAACCCCGCCGAGTCGGTCGGGACGATGAACCCGCGAATGGACTTGTCGCTCTTGTCGCCATTCGTCTTTGCCCAGACGATGGCGACGTGCGCCGTGGATCCATTCGTGATCCACATCTTGGTGCCATTGAGAATCCAGGAGCCGTCCCCCTGCTCCTTTGCCATGGTGACCATCCCGCTCGGATTCGATCCGTAGTCCGGCTCCGTGAGGCCGAAGCATCCGATGATGTCGCCCGTCGCCATTTTCGGGAGATACTTTCGCTTCTGCTCCTCGGATCCGAAGGCGTAGATGGGATACATCACGAGAGCGCCCTGCACGCTGGCGAAGGAGCGCACGCCGGAATCGCCGCGCTCGAGTTCCTGCATGATGAGCCCGTACTGCACGTTGTTCAGCCCAGCGCAGCCGTATTCTTCGGGAAGGTTCGCCCCGAAGAGGCCGAGCTCACCCATCTCAGGAATGAGTTGCTTCGGAAAACGGCCCTGGATGTACGCCTCGCCAATGATCGGGAGGACGCGCTCGTCGACGAAGCGCCGCACGCTGTCGCGGACGGCACGTTCTTCTTCGGTGAGTACGCTGTCGATGTTATAGAAGTCGAGCATGGATCGCCGGTAGGAATGGGGGAAAGGTCACGGCGAAAGATAATCATCCCTCTGCTGTTTGTAGACATGCGGCGCTCGTGCGCTATATTCGCCGTCCGCCCTCTTCGTGCGCACCAACCCATCCTCAGAGATCTCGCCATGCGTCCTCACTCGGCCGCGCTTCTCGCTCTCCTCGTCATTGCCGCCGCCAGCAACGTGGCCGGCCAAACCGTGACGAAACGTCCGCTCCGTTCGAGCGACCTTTTCCTGCTTCGCGCGGTGAGCGACCCACAGCTTTCTCCCGACGGGGCGTGGGTGGCGTACAGTGTCACGGCGATCGATTCGGCAAAGGATAAATCGGACAGCGACCTCTGGATGACGAGCTGGGATGGCGCGCAGTCCATTCGCCTCACGTCCACCCCGGAGAGCGAGAGTACGCCACGCTGGAGTCCCGACGGGCGCTATCTCGCCTTCGTCTCGGGGCGGCAGGAGGGAAAGGGTGGACAGGTCTGGCTGCTCGACCGGCGCGGCGGCGAGGCGCAGCGATTGACGACGCTCAAAGGTGGCGTCTCGGAGTTTGCCTGGTCGCCCGACGCCAAGCGATTGGTGCTCGCGCTCGATGAGGAAACGGATTCCGTAGCGCGCAAGGACACCGCGACGCACACGACGCCGAAGCCCATCGTCATCGATCGCTACAACTTCAAGCGCGACATCGCCGGCTACCTCGGCACGAAGCGGACGCATCTCGCGCTGTTCGACGTCACAACGAAGAAGCTCGATTCGTTGACGAGCGCGGCGTACGACGACGATTCGCCGAGCTGGTCCCCCGATGGGCAGCGGATCGTCTTCGTTCGCACACCGATCGCCGAGCCCGGCAAGGGCCGCGAGTCCGACGTCTACGTCATCGACGCACGGAAGGGTGCCTCTCCGAAGCAGCTCACGGACTTCGCAGGCCCCGACGGAGGACGCCTCTCCTGGTCGCCCGACGGCAAGTGGATCGCCTTCACGCGCGGCGACGAACCGAAGTTCAGCGCGTACAGTCTGAACAAGCTCGCCGTGGTACCGAGCGACGGAAGCGCTCCAGCGCGTGTCGTGACCGCCATGCTCGACCGGCCGGTGTCGTCGCCGCGCTTCTCGGCAGACGGCCAGTCGGTGCTCGCGACGATCTCCGATGATCGCGCCGAGCCTCTCGTGCGCATTCGCATCACCGATGGGAGCGTGGAGCGTGTCGTCGGCGGTAAGCGCACCGTTTCCGAGTACAGCGCCCTGCCCGACGGCCGTTCGGCGATCCTGCTCTCGACGCCCGATCGCGCGCCCGAAGTCTATGCCCTCGATGGCGGAATTCCGCGCCAGCTCTCGCACCAGAACGACTCGCTCTTCGCGCAGCTCGCGCTCGCCAGCGTGGAAGACATGACGTCGAAGAGCAAAGACGGCACGGAAGTCCACTCGCTGCTCTACCGGCCACTGGGCGTCGCGGCCGGTGCTCGCGCACCGTTGCTGCTCTACATCCACGGCGGTCCAAACGGGCAGGACGGCTATCGCTTCGACTTCGACCGGCAGTTCTTCGCCGCGAACGGCTACGCCGTGCTCGCCGTGAACTATCGCGGCTCGTCCGGACGCGGCTCGGCGTATCAGCGCGCGATCTTCGCGGACTGGGGAAACAAGGAAGTGCAGGACCTGATCGGCGCCGTGGACGAAGCGGTCAAGATTGGCGTTGCCGATCCGCAGCGTCTGGGCATTGGAGGATGGAGCTACGGCGGCATTCTCACTGACTACACGATTGCCACGACGCAGCGCTTCAAGGCTGCGGTGAGCGGCGCGGGAAGCGCGCTGCAGCTCTCGATGTACGGCACCGATCAGTATGTCACGCAGTACGAGCTCGAGATCGGTGCGCCGTGGAAGGAGCAGGAGAAGTGGATCAGGATCTCATATCCGTTCTTCCATGCGGACCGCATCACCACGCCAACGCTGTTCATGGGTGGACAGAATGACTTCAACGTGCCGATCGTCGGCGGCGAGCAGATGTATCAGGCGCTGCGCACACTCGGCGTGGAGACGCGGCTCGTGATCTACCCGAACTCGTTCCACGGCATCACAGTGCCGAGTTACCGCGCGGATCGCTATCAGCGGTTTCTCGGTTGGTACGACAAGTATGTGAAGAGGCCGAGCACTGCTATGGTGCCGTAGCCTTACTCCTCGCGAGCAGCGCGCCGGCCGAGGGTGTGTGATCCCTTGCCGCGGCCCGGCCGCGTTGCCAGCACGCGCCGCGCATACGGCGCGATTCCCACTTCGCGCGCCTTGGCGCGAAAGCTCGAGCCGTGGTCGATCGTACGCTCGGTCTCATCCTGCCACTGATGTATCATCTCGTGTAGCAAGGTGTGCAGCGCCTCCGTCCATCCATGCTTCGTGAGATGCGCGCGGCTGATCGCGACCTCGGACGGCTGGCCGCCAGAAGTCGACGCCGTGTAATGCCCCAGCCGGCTCTTCATTCGGCGCGACACGCGGATTGCGACCGACTCGAGCCGCCCGTTGAAGTGGCGCGTGTTGTAGCGCTGGTGCCACGCCGTGAGCGTCTCCACGATGTCCTGGTCGTCGGCATGCGTGCGCTCCCGTCGCGTCGACGGCCTGAACACACGAATCGGGAAGGCGACGATGATCCGCTGTGCGGCGCGGCGCTCGGCGCGCGTACGCCCCTCCACGAAGGTGACCATCGCGCGCAACACCGCTTCCGGAGCGTCGAGGTAGCCCTCGTGCACGCGCAGCTCGCCGCCGCCGAAGCTGACCATCACGTTGCGGTTGCGCGTGAGCCGAGCGCGCGTGATGCGCTTGAGACCGAGCTGGCGCAGGCGTGCCAGAAGCTCCTCGGCCGTGCGCGGGATCGTCGTCTCGAAGCTCAGCTCGAACTGCGCCGTATCGCGATCGCGGCGAAAAAAACGGGTCAGCGCCTGAAGCACTTGGTGGGTCCCGGTACAAAGCCATGGTCGGAGGCCGACCAGACGAGAGTGGACACTTCGATCTCGTCCGGCGAGAGGCGAATGCTGTTCACGGATGACGGTCGTCCGCCGCGCATTCTGTTCGACACCGTTCCCGCCGTGGAGATGACCGTGCCCTTCTTCGTGTGCTCGATGTAGTGAATCGCGTCCTGGTGGTCGTGGCCGCAGAGCACGAGGTCCACCGACATGTCGGCGAAGGCGCCGAGAATGCGCGCCGTGTGCTTGAGGCCGTGGCGCTGCGAGAGCTCGCCCTTCACCGGATTGTGGTGCATCACAACCACACGCGCGTCGCCCACGGGCGACTCGGCGAAGGTTCTGCGCAGACGATCGATCTGCTCGCGCCGCACGATGCCGATGATCGAGATGTCGCGCAGCCGCCAGGTGAGTGCCGACGCGATGACGCCGTGCGACGTGTTCAGTCCGGCGAAGGTGACGCCCGGGACGTGGACCACCGGCTCGACGTCGTCGCTGATGAACTTCCGGTAATTCTCCAGCTTCTTCCGCTCGTCGCCGAGACTGAACGGCGACTTCCACCAGACGACGTCGTGATTGCCGGGAATGCAGATGACCTTGCTCGTCTTTTCCGCGTGCCTGATAAAGGCACGAGCGCGCTGAAACTCGCCCGACCGCGCGCGCTGCGAGAGATCGCCCGAAATGGCGACCACGTCGTAGCGGTACTGGTGGATCAGTTCCTCCATCGCCTCATACTGCTCCGGCACGGCGGGGTGACCGAAGTGCAGGTCCGAGCAGTGGAAGACGGTCGTCGTCGTCACAGCCGCGCGATGATGGCGTCGGTGAACTGATCGGTCGTCGCCGTACCGCCCAGGTCGCCGGTGACGGTGGTGCCCTCGCGGATTGTCGCCTCCATGGCGTTGCGGATGCGAGTGGCGCGTTCGCCGTCGTTCATGTATTCGAGCATCATGCACGCGGCCAGAATGAGCGCACCAGGGTTGGCCACTCCCTTGCCTGCGATGTCTGGAGCGGTGCCATGCACGGCCTCGAAGATCGCACCGCCAGATCCGATGTTCGCGCCCGGGGCGAGTCCGAGGCCGCCGACGAGTCCGGAGATCAGATCGGAGAGCACGTCGCCGAACAGATTCGTGGTCACGATGACGTCGAACCGCTCCGGGTGCAGCACGAGATTCATCGCCGCCGCGTCCACGATCATCTCCTGGAACTCGATGTTCGCGTACTCGCGCGCCACCATCCTGCCTGTGTCGAGAAAGAGTCCTTGCGAGAACTTCAGGATGTTCGCCTTGTGCACGAGCGTCACTTTCCTGCGTCCGTGCGTCATCGCGTACTCGAACGCATAGCGCACGATGCGGTCCGAGCCTGCACGGGTGATGATGGCCATCGACTCCGCCGCGGCGCGCTGGTCGCTCCCGATCCTGATGTAGTGCTCGATCCCGACGTACAGGCCCTCGGTGTTCTCGCGAATGAGGACGAGGTCGATTCCCTCGTAGCGTCCACCGGGCACGATCGTGTGGGCCGGACGGACATTCGCGTAGAGATCGAACGTCGTGCGGAGCGCGACGTTGATCGAGCGAAATCCTTCGCCGACGGGCGTCTCGAGCGGACCCTTGAGGGCGATGCGCGTCCGGCGAATAGAATCGAGCGTCGCCTCCGGAATGGGATCGCCATACTTCGCGATGCCAGCCATGCCCGCGACCTGGACATCGAACTTGATATCCGCACCGGCCGCCTCGAGAATGCGCACCGTCGCGCTGGCGATCGCCGGGCCGATGCCGTCGCCGGGAATGAGTGTGACTGGCGTGCCCATGGTGGTCTGTGTGCTCGGCTCAAGGAGCCGTGATCAGGTCTGCGAGATGCGCGGCGAGGCTGCTCAGCACCGCGCGTGAAAGTTTGTCGGCGGGATCACTGCGCACGCGACCGATCCAGCGAACGTCCCCAAGTCGTCCATCGAGCAGTGCGACGCGCAAGACTGCTGAGCCCTGTCCGGTCGTCTCCTTCTCGAATCGGAGCTCGACCGGCACGATCACGGCACGCGCGTCGTCCTGCAGGGCGATCATCGTGCGAAGCTGCGTGGCCAGCGGGTCGCCGAGCCGAGTGCCGGACACGACACCCGAATTGCGCAGCACGCCGACGCCGAGTGCGTAGGGATCGACGGCATAGGTGGGCGATCCCTTCATGGCTCGCACGAGATCGGCAGGATAGACCCACTGCGACTTCAGGCCGCGCTCGGCGAGCACGGCCGCGATCTCGTCGTCGAGCTGGCGAAGATACTCGCGCGATTTCGGAATCTGCGCGCTCCAGCCGAGCGCATCGCCGGTGACGAGACTGAACGCCGGCGTCACGATCACACGCTGCGCCGCGAGTTGCATCAGCGGACGCATGGACGGCTCCGCGGGCGATGGCGCTTCTTCGCTTCCCTTGCCGCCGTGACAGGCGGCGAGCAGGAGAGTGAGGCTGCAGAGCTGTCGTAGTGAGCGGTGCACGGGATTTCATGTTGGGAGGATTCGTGAAAGCTAACCCGACGCCTCTGTACGAGCGACGCCCGCTCGCATTGACCCTCCTCGTTCCCGGCGGCACTTTGACGACCATGACTTCGCAATCTCCAAGCGTGCTCCGCCGCGCGAGTACCACCGTTGGCTGGTCCGCCGTGGCCCTTGCAGGCGCCGGCGCGCTCGCCTGGCTCGCGCTCTCGCGTGGCGAGCAGGTGAGCGCCGCATGGCTGCTCGTCGCCGCCATCTGCTGCTACGCCGTCTCCTATCGTTTCTACAGCGCCTTCATCGCCGCGAAAATCTTCGCGCTCGACGACCGGCGGCAGACGCCCGCGGAGCGTCTCGCCGATGGTCGCGACTTCGTGCCGACGAACCGATGGATCGTCTTCGGACATCACTTCGCCGCGATCGCGGGGCCCGGGCCACTCGTGGGACCCACGCTCGCCGCGCAGTTCGGCTATCTGCCCGGCATTCTCTGGATCGTCGTGGGCGTCGTCGTGGGAGGAGCGGTACAGGACTTCGTCATCCTGTGCTCGTCCATTCGGCGCGACGGCAAGTCGCTCGGGCAGATGGCGAAGGAGGAGATCGGTCCGGTCGCTGGATTTACCGCGCTCGTCGCGGTGCTGGGGATCATGATCGTTCTCATCGCGGTGCTCGGACTCGTCGTCGTGAACGCGCTCAAGTCGAGTCCATGGGGAACGGTGACGATCGGTCTCACGATTCCCATTGCCATGCTCATGGGCGTGTACATGCGTTGGCTGCGGCCGGGCCGAGTGCTCGAGGCGAGCGCGATCGGGCTCGTGCTGCTCGCGCTGTCGCTCTACGCGGGCCGCTGGGTGGCCGGGCAGCCCGACCTCGCTGCCGTCTTCACGCTCGGGGGGAGATCGCTCGCGATTCTCATTATGCTTTACGGCTTCGCCGCGTCGGTGCTTCCCGTGTGGCTCCTTCTCGCACCGCGCGACTATCTCTCGGCGTTCGTGAAGATCGGTGTCGTGCTCGCACTCGCGATCGGTATTCTCATCGTGCTGCCGCCCCTCCAGATGCCGGCGCTCACGCGCTTTACGGACGGCACAGGGCCAGTGTTCGCCGGCGCGGTGTTTCCCTTCGCCTTCATCACGATCGCCTGCGGCAGCATCAGCGGCTTTCACGCGCTCATCGCCTCGGGGACGACGCCGAAGCTGATCGAGCGCGAGACCGACGCGCGGATAGTAGGTTACGGCGCAATGCTCGTGGAGTCGTTCGTCGCGGTGATGGCGCTCATCGCGGCCTGCGCGCTCACACCCGGCGTCTACTTCGCCATCAACGCGCCCGTCGCGGCGCTCGGCAGTACGACGCAGAGCGCGGCGACGGCGATTGCCGCGTGGGGATTCGTCGTCACGCCGGCGGAGCTCGACGCGCTGGCGAAGCAGGTGGGCGAGGCATCGCTGCTGTCGCGCACCGGAGGCGCGCCGAGTCTCGCCGTCGGTATGGCGCACCTCTTCTCGCGCGTGCTTGGCGGCAGCTCGGCAATGGCACTCTGGTATCACTTCGCCATCATGTTCGAGGCGCTGTTCATCCTCACCACCATCGACGCAGGGACGCGCGTCGGACGATTCATGGTGCAGGACCTCGGCAAGCTGGCGTGGCCGAGATTCGGTGTTACCTCATGGCCGCCCGCCATCGTCCTCTCCAGCGCGATGTTCGTGCTGATGTGGGGACACTTTCTCTGGCAGGGCGTGAACGATCCACTCGGCGGCATCAACTCGCTCTGGCCGCTCTTCGGCATCTCGAACCAGCTCCTCGCCGCGGTGGCGCTCTGCGTCGGCACGACGATCATCATGCGCATGGGCAAGGCGCGCTATGCGTTCACGACACTCGTGCCCCTCGCATGGCTCGTCGTCGTCACCATGTCCGCGGGCTTCGCGAAGCTGTTCTCGCCGCTGCCCAGGCTGGGATTTCTTGCCCATGCCCGAGTGCTGAGCGCGGCCCAGGCTGCGGGCACGCTGCCGCCAAACGTCAATTCGGCGCGCGAGCTCTCGCAGATGATCCGCAACGACTATCTCGACGCCGCCGTCGCGGCCTTTTTCCTTCTGGCCGTGCTCGTCATTCTTGCCGACAGCGTACGGGCCTGGTGGAGCGTACTACAAGGGCGCAGCACCATTCCCTCTACCGAAGTTCCGTTCACTCCGCGACTCACCGTCGCCGGCGATTGATCCGCACTTCCTCCCACCGCCTGAATGCGCTTCATCAAGGTCGCTAGTCAAGCATTTCGCATTCGCCTGACGCGAATCGCTCAGGGGATCCGACGCATCATCGGCGCGCCGGATTACGAGCGGTATCTCGCGCATGTCCTGAAGTGTCATCCAACCGAGTCCCCCCTCTCGCGCGAGGCATTCGCGCGCGATGCGTTGGCTCGGCGCTACAACCAGCCCGGCAATCGCTGCTGTTGATCACGCTATCTCCCACGTCGCTCGTCCCCCGCACGAACACCATCACGCCCATGCGTCTCTCTCGCGTTCTCGCATTCGGTGCACTCGTCATGGCTCCCGCCGTCGCCAGTGCCCAGAAGAAAGTCCTCACCCAGGCCGACTGGGACAAGTGGAAGTCCATTCAGGGCGCCGCGATCTCGAACGACGGCAAGTGGGCGCTCTATTCGCTCGTTCCCCAGGTGGGCGACGGCGAGATGATCGTTCGCGCCACGCAGGGCGCCGCCGAGTATCATGTACCGCGCGGCTATCTCGGTCGGCCGAACAACGTGCCTGGCGGACTGCGGCCTCGCGCGACAGGGAATCCCGAGGACGATCCGCAAGGAGCCTTGTCCGCGCCCGGCCTGTTCACCGCCGACAGCAAGTACGCGGTGGTGCTGACGTATCCCGCCCAGGCCGAGTTCGAACGCGCGTCGCGCAACCGGAGAGCTGGTGCAGCGGCACAGAACCGTTCTGATCTCGCGATTGTGAGCGTCGCCGACGGCAAGGTGACCACCGTGCCGAGAGTACGCTCATTCCGCTTGCCGGCGAACGGCGGTACCTGGCTCGCATTCGTCCTCGAGGATTCCGCGGCGACCCCTGACGCGGCGGCTCGCGGCGGACGCGGCGGCGCTGGTGCCCCGGGTGATTCCTCGGCACGGGCGTCAAGGCGTCAGTACGGCAACGCGCTCGTGCTGCGCAACCTGGCGACCGGCGCCGACGAGCGCATCCCCGACGTGCAGGCCTTCTTCTTCGACGACAGCGCGAAGGTGCTCGGCTACACGGTGGTGTCGCGCACGCCTGGCCGCGATGGCGCATACGTGCGCAACCTGGCCACCGGTACCACGACTCCTCTGCTCACCGGCACCGGCGACTACAAGGGACTCGTCCTCGATCGCGCATCGTCGCAGGCGGCGTTCCTCTCGAATCGCGACGAGTTCGGCAAACCGAAGGCGGGATACTCGCTGTACTACGCGTCGCTCAAGGGGTCTGGCGGCGCAACAGCGGCCGTGACGCCGGCCGCGGTGCCCAAGGGGATGCGCGTGTCGGACAATGCCAACATCGCGTTTACTCGCAACGGCAACGCGATCAGCCTCGGCGTTGCGCCGATCCTCACGGATTCCGTGACGGCGGACTCGCTCGCCGGCAAAGCCGTGTTCGATCTCTGGCACTACAAGGATCCGCAGCTTCAGCCCACGCAGCGCCTGAACGCGGGCCGCGATCGCAACCGCTCGCATCAGAGCCTGTATTTCATCGGCCAGAAGAAGCTGGTAACGCTGGCCGTCGATTCCCTTCCGAACGTCTCTATCGGTGATGACGGCAAGGTGGTGCTCGGCACGTCGCGCGAGCGGTACAACATCGAGAGCATGTGGGGCGATGGCGCAACCGACGTGTACGTCATCGACGGCACGAGTGGCGCGGCGAGGCTCGTGCGCGAGCACATCAGCGGCAACGCGACGCTCTCACCCGCCGACAAGTACATCGCCTACTTCGACAAAGGGCACTGGTACACGTACAACACCGCCACCGGCAAGACGACCGACATCACGACTCCGGTCAAGGGAGTGAGCTTCGCCCAGGAGACCGAGGACAGACCGGCCATTCCGGGCGCGTGGGGCATCGCCGGATGGACCAAGGGCGACAAGTCGATTCTGCTCTACGATCGGTACGACCTGTGGGAGGTGGATCCGAACGCCGCGAAGCCGGCGGTGAACGTGACGGACTCGGTCGGACGGAAGAACAACACTGTGCTTCGGCTGCTACAGTTCGGCGGCGGCGGGCGCGGTGGTCGTGGTGGCGGCGGCGGATTCGGAGCGGCGAATGACACCGCCAATGTGTTCGACGCCAATGCGCCGCTCTTCATTCGCGCGCTCAACGAGGAGACCAAGGCAGCCGGCTTCTATCGCGACCAGCTCGGCGTCACGCGCGCGCCTGAGGCGACCGTGATCGCCGACGTCGCCTGGGGCACGCCGCTAAAGGCGAAGAATGCGGAAGAGTATCTGGTGACGAAGGGAACGTTCGTCGACTTCCCGAATCTCTACGCCGGACCGTCGCTCACGAATCTCGCGAAGATTTCCGACGCCAATCCCCAGCAGAAGGACTACAACTGGGGCACCGTCGAACTGGTGCGGTGGATCAGCACCGACGGCCACGAGCAGAAGGGCATGCTGTACAAGCCGGAGAACTTCGATCCAGGCAAGAAGTATCCGATGATCTCCTACTTCTATGAGCAGCTCTCGAACGGTCTCCACAACTACGTGCCGCCCAATGGGCGCAACGTCATCAACCCCACGCATTACGTCTCGAACGGCTATCTCATTTTCGAGCCGGACATTCACTACGAGGTCGGTTATCCTGGTCCGAGCGCGATGAAGTCGGTGATGCCGGGCGTGCAGATGCTGCTCCAGCGCGGCTACGTCGATCCCAAGCGCCTCGGCCTCCAGGGGCAGTCGTGGGGCGGATACCAGACGCTGTACATGATCACGCAGACGCAGATGTTCGCCGCGGCGATGGCGGGCGCGCCGGTGGTGAACATGACGAGCGCGTACGGCGGCATCCGCTGGGGCAGCGGCATCGCGCGCTCCGGCCAGTACGAGAATGGCCAGAGCCGCATCGGTGGAAGCATCTGGGAGAACCCGATGCGCTACATCGAGAACTCGCCGCTCTTCTGGCTGGACAAGGTGACGACGCCGCTCTTCATCATGGCGAACGATGCCGACGACGCGGTACCCTGGTATCAGGGCATCGAGACCTTCGTCGGCATGCGCCGGCTCGGCAAGGAAGTGTACTTCATCAGCTACAACAATGACGTACACAATCCGGCGGGCCGCGCGAACCAGAAGGACATCGCGATGCGCATGCAGCAGTTCTTCGACAACAAGCTCAAGGGGGCGACGGAGCCGGACTGGATGGTCCACGGCATCCC
>DATCGM010000003.1:0-5930 GCA_036508915.1 Gemmatimonadaceae bacterium | reverse complement strand
CATGGTGGCCGACGCCTGCCGCCGCCAGGGCGTGCGTCCGTGCTGGTACCACTCGATCATGGACTGGCACCATCCGGACTACCTGCCGCGCCGCGACTGGGAGCGCGACACGCGTCCGGTGAACGGCGCGCGGTTCGAGCGTTACGTGCGCTATCTCCATTCGCAGGTGCAGGAGCTGCTGACGCACTACGGCGACGTCGGCGTCCTCTGGTTCGACGGCGAGTGGGAGAACACGTGGACGCGTGAGCTCGGACTCGCACTGGCCGACAGGTGCCGGGCGCTCTCACCCGACCTGATCATCAACAGCCGCGTCGCTCCCAAACAGTCGAGCGGACTGAACGCAAAGCTCGCACGCGCCGAGATCGGCGACTTTAGCACGCCCGAGCAGGAGATTCCGGACCGCGGCATTCCGGGCGTGGACTGGGAATCGTGTGTGACGATGAACGGGAACTGGGGCTACAATCGCGCCGACCACAATTTCAAGAGCGTGCCGAAACTCGTGAGCATGCTCGTCGAGACCGCGTCGAAGGGCGGCAACCTGCTGCTCAACGTGGGACCTACGGGCGAGGGCCTCGTGCCGGAGGAGAGCGTCGTCCGTTTGAAGGGCATTGGAGAGTGGATGCGCCTGCATGCCGACGCGATTCGCGGCACCGACGCGTCGCCGTTCGCGAACGCCGGCTTTCGCGCGACGCGCAAGGACAAGCTGCTCTACTGCTTCGTTCCGGAATGGCCGGCGTCGCGCGAGCTGCTCCTGCCCGGGATTCGCGCGCTGCCACGTCGAGCGTGGCTGATGGGCGAGGCGAGCCGGCACCCGCTCGCCGTGAGGCGGGTGGATGCCGGTGTCGTGGTCTCACTCCCCGATCATGCGAGTGATCCCGTGTGTTCCGTGCTCGCGTGCGAGTTTGAGGCGCCGGTCAGGGTTTCCTGAGCGGCGTCGGCGTGGTGACGGTCGGATACTTCAGCTTCACCCACTCGTCGTACGATCCGTCGTACAGTTTCACGGGGTAGCCGAGCAGCCGCGAGATGAAGTACGATCCGCTCCCGCGGTAGCCGATCGTGCAGTACGTGATCACCGTGTCGCCGGGCGCAACGCGTTCGCGCCAGAGCGCGCCAAGCTCCTCGAGACTCCGTGGCGAGAAGTCGTTGGTGTCGGTGAATGCCGACTGCCACTCGAAGCGCCGCGCTCCATCGAGGTGGCCGGTGCTGCGCCGTACACCGCTGGCGACGATGCCGATGTATTCGCTGTCGGTGCGGGTGTCGACGATCGAGTACCCCGGCTTGCCGATGCGGTCGAGCACCCACTGCGCCTTGGCGACGATCTCGGGGTGCGGCGCCGGCGCGATGTGCCCGCGCCCGCCGGTCGGCGCGGCGATCTCCGCCGCGCGCCCTTCGCGCTTCCATTTTGTGAACCCGCCGTCGAGCGCGGACACGTTCTTGAGGCCGAGGTAGTCGAGCGTGTAGAACGCGCGGGTGACGATCAGCGGCCGTCCGGTGAGCACGACGTGCGTCGCGTTCGACACGCCCACGGACTCGAAAAGATTTCGCAGCGAGTCGGACGACGGAAGCTCGAGAGTAATGCCGTTCACCGTCTGGCCGATCGTCGCGTAGGGCACGAACCTCGCGCCGGGCACGTGACCCGCGCGATACGCGGAGTCGGTGCGGTCGACCACGAGCACCACGACCGAGCGATCGGCGAGGTTCCTGGCGAGCCAGCCGGTGCTGACGAGGAGCGAGGTATCCGGCTTGCGCGCCGCGGTGGCGCCCATCACGGCGCACAGCGCAATGAAGCCCGCGACGACGATTCTGCGCGAAACGAGCGGCATTCGTCCCCCCATCGAGATCAGGTCCGCGCTTGTGCACGGACAGCCGAGTACTGTCCGAGCAAGATAGCGGACCCGGTCGCCCTCAACGACTCTGACGCGGGTTGAACGTGAAGGACACCATCTTCCAGAGCGCCCTGGTGCTGTCGTAGACCGGCACCAGGTGCCAGGCTGTGGCTGTGCTGTCGCGGCTCGGCGCCGGTTTGCTCGCGGCCTTCGCGCCGTCCGCGATCTGGAACACGAACGGCTGCATCACGAGCTGTTTCACCTTGCGCCCACCGACCATAGCGGGAGTGAACCGCATGTCCGGCATCGCGGCGACGATCGAGTTCACGAACAACTGATGTGACGACCTGATCACCTTGAGCGAACCGACATCCGCCAGTCCCGTCGTGTCGACGACGAACGAGGCGATGACCTCGCCCGAGACGCCCGCGGTCTTGAGAATGTCCGGGTAACGAGGAGCCGGACTCCCGGGCGCCGACATGACCGGATTCTCCACTTGATATTCGAAATAAACGGCGTCGCTTCCCGGCTGCATGCTCTTGCTCACCTGCGCCGAGAGGCGCTTGCCGCCCATCGGCTGAGGGCCGGTGAGGTCGCTTCCGATGCGTGACGAGCAGGCCGCGATGATCGCGACCACCGCAATGGCGCCCAACGCTGCCATGCGCAGCGGCTGGTGTGAGACCGATGTACGTGTCATGGCCGTGATCCTCCGGCTGAGATGTGAGTTGGACTCGGCCAGCATCGGCGCGAGACGAGTCATGCGCTGACGCTGAGCGATCAGGAGCAGCAGCTTGCCGTACGTTGGAGCAGCTTCGGTATTGCGCAGCGTGCGCGCGTCGCAATCGAGTTCGAGCGCGAGCCGCAGTCGCCGCGCCTGCCACCAGATGGCCGGGTTCCACGGCATCAGCGCGACGGCCGCCTCCCCGAGCCAGAGCAGCACGGTATCGCGCGCGGTGCAATGTTCGCGCTCGTGGCGCAGCACGAGGGCGCGCAGCGGCTCGTCGAGTTCGGTGAGCCAGGACGGCACCGCAACCCGTGGAGTGGCGATCCCGACGACGGCCGGGCCGACGCTTTCGGTGAGGAGAACCTCGTGCCCGTCGATCTCGGTCGCGCGCGCCGAACGCGACAGACGCGTGAGCGTGTGTTGAGCGAGAACGAGCCGGGCCGCCAGCAGCACCGACGCGAGCACCCAGAGCGAGATCAGTATCGTATCGAGGTGTGGCGCGATGGATGAAGGAAGCGGCGGCAGCCTCTCTGCGATCGATCGCACCGCCCCGCTCCCCACCACGACCGGCGAAAGCCGCACGGTCTTCTGCCGCGCGAGGAGCGGGAGCAGCACCGGCCACGCGAGGCTAGCGCCCAGCGCCGCGACCCACGGCGCACGCCCCTGCCACGAGAGCAGGCGCGCGGCCGACTCCAGCGCGCGCGCGGCCGCACCGAGAAGCAGCGCGAAGAAGGTGGCCGCCAGCATCCATGCAAGGATCATCGCGTCCCCTTGCGGCGTGCGCCGCGCTTGTCGAGTTGTGCCGCCAGCTTCTGGAGTTCCGCGGGCGAGACATCGTGGTCATCCACGAGCCGCGCGATGAGCGCCTCCGGCGATCCGTGGAAGAGCGTGTCGATCAATCGGGTGAGCGCGCTCTTCTGCGCGGTGCCCTGCTGGACGCGCGCGAAGTACCGGTGCGCCCGCCCTTCCTCCTCGTGCCGGAGGAACTTCTTGGCCTCGAGGTTGCGCAGGATGGTGAGCACGGTGGTGTAGGCGAGCTTCACACCGAGCCGGCGCTGCACCTCGCCGACCGTCCCCGAACCGCGCGCCCAGAGCACCGCCATCACATCGAGTTCCCGCTCGCCGAGCGATCGATCGTCAGCCATGCCGCCCTCCGGAGGTCTCGTTACTACTACGGTGATAGTAGTAATGCGGCCGCCGGAGGCGCGTGTCAACTATCCAGGTAGTAGTTAATCGACTTGTAATGCCGACTTAACGAGCCGGGGCGCCCCGTCCTCGAGGCGCCCCGATGGAATCCCGCGCTTCCCTTTGTCGCCGGACATTGCCGAATAACGGCAAGTTGCCGTCGTCAGCGGTTCCGACGATTCCGCTCGGCGGCAACTTCCAGCGCCTCCGTCAGCGTGTCGATGAGTTCAGCGACCTTGACCGGTTTGGTGAGATACCGGAAGAAACCTGCTTTCAGCCCTCTCTCGACGTCTCGCGGCATGGCGTTGGCACTGAGGGCAATGACGGGAATCTGCGACGTAGTGGAGTCCTCGCCAAGAATTCTCAGAGCGTCGAACCCGCTGATGCCGGGCAGACTGATGTCCATCAGGATCACGTCCGGTAGCGAGGTGCGCGCGATCGCGATGCCGTGAAACGCGTCCCCCGCGCTCAACAGGCGCATGTCGGGGCGGCGCGCGATGAGCTGCTCGACCAGTTTCAGGTTCGCCGGATTGTCCTCCACATACAGCACGGTGCGCAGTCGCGTGCCGTTCGGCAGTTCCGGTTGGGTGCGCTCGTTGGTCTCGGCCGGTTCGCCGTCGATCTCCAGCGCGGCAGCCGAGAACAGTTCGATCCAGAACACGCTGCCCTCGCCGACTGTGCTATCCACTCCGATGACGCCGTTCATCAGTTCGACCAGTCGCTTACTCACGACCAGGCCGATGCCGGTGCCTTCCTCTGCGCCCGTCTCCTGCCCGAGACGATTGAACGACTGAAACAGCTGTGCCAGCTTGTCCGGAGCGAGCCCGGCGCCGGTGTCCGTGACCGTAATGCGAATGCGCTCCGCGGTAATCACCGTGCAGTCTACGGTGACCGTTCCACCTATGCGGTTGTACTTGATCGCGTTGGACAGCAGGTTGATGATCACCTGCTTCAGCCGGGTCCGATCGGCGTGGACGACGAGAGGGGCGTCGATCTTGGGGAACGTCGTCCTGACACCACGCTTCAACGCGTGCGGCGCCACCATGTACTCGCATTCCAGCATGACTTCGGCGAGCGACACCGGCTCAAGAGAAAGTGTCAGCCTCCCCGACTCGACGACCGCGAGATCGAGGATCTCGGTGATGAGTGCCAGCAAGTACCATCCGGCCTGAAGAATCTGGTCGATGCTGGTCTTCTGTTTTTCGGTTGGCGGCGGGGAGTCCGATTCCATCATTTGCGCGAAACCGAGGATCGCATTGAGCGGTGAGCGAAGCTCATGGCTCATGCTGGATAGGAAATCCGATTTCGCGAGGTTGGCATCTTCCGCCACGGACTTGGAACTCTCCAGCTCGATGTTCTTCTCGCGGAGCACCTGATCCAGGCGTTTGCGCTCCGTGACATCGCGCGCCGCGGCGAAGACGCCCTGCAGCGTGCGGCCGCGGTCGTAAAAGGTGGTCGCGTTGTAGGACACCACCGTTTGTTTCCCGTCGCGGGCGCGCGCCGTCAGTTCGTAGTCGGTGACCTTCTTTTCGTTCAGCACGAGCGTGATCGCCGCTTCGGCCCGTTCCGGATCAGTGAAGTAGCTCTTGAACGGGGCGCCGATCAGCTCGTCGCGCGTGCAGCCGGTGAGCGCCTCCATCTGCTTGTTGACGTCGGTGATGATGCCGAACGGGTCGGTGGTCATGATCGCGTCGATGTTGGATTCGATCAGCGAGCGCGTGTAGAACTGCTGGTCGCGCAGGCGCTGATCGAGCTTTCTTTGCTCGGCTTCGACCAGCTTGCGCGCGGTGTTGTCGGTGCCGATGAGGAGGTAACCGATGATGGCACTTTGGGCGTCGCGCAGCGCCGTGACGGATACGACCGCCGGAAACCGGCTCCCGTCCTTGCGGATGTAGGTCAGCTCGTAGATGTCCTCGATCCCGCGCGAAGCCTTGAAGGCCAAGGCCTGGAAGCCGGGCGTAATTGTGGTGCCGAGCTCGAAGCTCAAGGCTTCGGCGCGGGCGATCACTTCCTGGGGATCGGAGATGTCGGCCGGGGTGATCTTGTTCAGCACCTCGGCGGCGGTGTAGCCCAGCATGCGCTCGGCGCCGACATTGAAGATTTGGATGACGCCTTTCTCGTCGGTGGCGATACTCGAGAAGTTGGCGCTGTTGAAGATCGCGTCTTGCAGTGCCCCGGCTTTCAGCAGAGCCTCT
>DATCGM010000002.1:0-51801 GCA_036508915.1 Gemmatimonadaceae bacterium | reverse complement strand
GCAAGCAGCTCACGTCTGTGCTTCGCGCAGCTGCCGAGCATCGTGGCACCGCGCTGGTCGAGATCTACCAGAACTGCCCCATCTTCAACGACGGTGCCTACGAGCTGATCAAGGACCGCGACCAGGCCGAAGCACGGATCGTCCACCTCGTCGACGGCGAGCCGGTGCGTATCGGCCCAGACAAGCTGGTGGCGCGCGGTGACTCCGGCGAGCTGACGATTGTTGCGGCCGAGGACGCCGACATGTCACGGGTCGTCATCCACGACGCCGGCGCCGACGACCCGTCGATGGCCTTCCAGCTCTCCCGGCTCGAGGACCCGACGATGGCCCACATGCCGATGGGAATCTTCCGTAACGTCTCCCGGCCGACCTATGACGACCTCGTGCGCGCCCAGGTTGATGACGCTGTCGCCACAGCGGGCGGCCCGGCGGCCGACAAAGACCTCGCCAGGCTGCTGCACGGCAAAGACACCTGGAACGTCGGCGATTGACACATAGCCCCACAGGTACCCCCCAGGATGCACGACGCGGCACGATCTACGGAGCTGTCGCCTACGCGATCTGGGGGGTTTTCCCTCTGTACTTCAACCTGCTGGCACCAGCCGGCGCGTGGGAGATCCTGGCTCACCGCATCTTGTGGACCCTGCTCTTCTGCGGGGCCGTGCTTGCCGTCCGGCGCGATTTCGGCTGGTGTCGCTCGGTATTCGCCAACCCGCGGATGCTGGGAGCGGTCACCCTGGCCGGGCTGCTGTTAGCGACCAACTGGACCATCTATGTGGCTGCGGTGGCGGCTCACCACGTCACCGAGGCGTCCCTCGGCTACTTCCTCAACCCGATCGTGACCGTGGCGCTCGGCGTGGTCGTCCTACGGGAAAGGCTTCGCCGGCTGCAGTGGGTGGCTGTGGCGATCGGGCTCGTGGCCGGGGTCTATCTCACGATCGACTTCGGGCGTCCCCCCTGGATCGCTCTGGGTCTGGCCTGCTCGTTCGCCCTGTACGGCCTGATGAAAAAACACCTGGGCACCTCGCTGGATGTACTCGCGGGTCCGCGCGCTGAACGGGCTTCCCTTCACCGACTCGGCGACATTGATCAGGATCTGACCGCCATCCAGAATCGGGATCGGCAGCAGATTCAGCACGGCGACATTCACGCTTAGAATGGCGATGAGGAGAAAGAGACTCTCCAGCCCGCTCTCCGCGGCGGCCACTGAGGCCCGGGTGATCGCGATGGGGCCGCCGAGCTGGCGGACCGATACTTCGCGCGTGAGGAGACCGTGCACGACATCCACGATCTTCGTCGCGGTGAGCCAGGTCTGGCGGGCGCCTTCGCGCACGGCGTCGCCCACACCCAATGGCTGCCGGCTGGTGAAGTCCGCCGGCATTGCGCCGATCTTTCCCACCGATCCCATAACCTTCGTCACGGGATCCTTCTGCGGCGTCGCCTCGGGCTTGACGGTAAAGGTGAGCCGACGTCCGCCGCGGCGAATCTCGAACGGCAATTCCTTGCCGGCCGACGGGGTGACGCGCTCCTGGAGCTGTGACCAACTCTGCACAGGCAGGTGATCGATCGACACGATGGAATCGCCTGCGCGAAGGCCTCCGCGCACGGCGGCGCTCCCCGGCAGCACGTCGCCCAGGACTGCCGGAATGAAGAAGTCGATCGAGGCGCCGACGCCGGACGCAGACGGATGATTCTTGCCACCAACGGGCACGTTCACCGTACCACGGTTCGTCGTAATGGTCAGCGTACCGGCCGGCGTTGCATCGATCCGGTCCCGCACCTCAATCCAGTTGCGGACGGAGGCTCCATTCACGGCGACGATTGTGTCGCCAGGCTGAAGGGCCGCGAGCGACGGCGCGTTCGCCGGCAGATGCACGGCACCGACCACTCGGGTGCCGATAACGACCTCGCCGTACTTCATGCCGAGCGTCGTCAGCACGATGAACGCGAGGAGGATGTTCATTGTCACGCCAGCGATCATGATGAACAACCGGGCAGCGAGGCTCTTGGACTCGAACCAGCGCGACTCGGGCACGGGCTTCGGTCCGAAGGGAATCATCGCCTCGGGATCGTAGCCCGAATCGTCCGGCTTCAGGGCGCCCGTCTCTTCATTGCCCCCCTCGATGAACGCCGTCTCCGCGTCATGCCGCGACGCCATGCGGACGTAGCCGCCAAGCGGCAGCGCGGCGAGCACGTACTCGGTCTCGCCATGCCGCTTGCGAAACAGCGCCGGCCCGAAGCCGATGGAGAAGCGCGGAGCGTACACGCCGACGAGCTTGGCCGCGATGAAGTGGCCGAGTTCGTGGACGAAGATGACCAGGCCGAAGACGACGATGGGCGCGATATAGGCTAGCATCGAAACAACTCCTGCACGTGCCGGCGCGCATCGGCGTCGGCGATGAGAATGGCGTCGAGCGATCCGCCGGGCGCGGTGCCGAGCCTGGCGAGTGCACTGCCGATGGCGCGCGCGATGTCACTGAAATGTATCGCGCCATCGAGAAAGAGCGCCACCGCCTGCTCGTTCGCCGCATTGAACACCGCAGGTGCGGCCCCGCCTGCCAGTCCGGCCGCGATGCCAAGATCCAGCGCGGGAAACTCCGCGCGCCGAACGGGCTCGAACTGGAGTGGCGAGACTGCAACGGGGTCGAAGACAGGTACCCCGCTGTCACACACCCGATCCGGATACGTCATCGCATAGAGTATCGGCAACTCCATGCTCGGCGCTCCGAGTTGCGCCAGCACGCTGCCGTCCACGAACTCGACGAACGAATGCACCACGCTCTGCGGATGGACGACGACGTCGATGCGATCGTACGGGACGCCGAAGAGAAAGTGTGCTTCGATCACCTCGAGCGCTTTGTTGGCCAGCGTCGCGCTATCGACGGTGATCTTGCGACCCATCTGCCAGGTCGGATGCTGCAGCGCATCAGCGAGCGTCGCCCCGTCGAGCTGCTCGCGCGTCCACTCGCGGAACGGTCCACCCGAGGCGGTGAGCACGAGACGTCGCACTTCGCTGCGCGGACGTCCCGCAATGCACTGGAGAATCGCGCTATGCTCGCTGTCGACAGGAACGAGCTCTCCCCCGCCGTGCAGCGCGGCCTCGGTGACGAGCGCACCGCCCATCACGAGCGATTCCTTGTTCGCCAGCGCGACGCGCTTTCCCTTTCCCAATGCAGCGAGCGTCGCATTCAAGCCAGCGGCGCCGACGACGGCGTTGAGGACGATGTCCACGTCCTCCCGCGTCGCCGCGTCGATGAGACAGGCGTCTCCCGCACCGTGACACCAGTCGGGTGGCGCTTCGCCGCCAGACCGCACGAGGCCGACGTAAGCGGGCTGGAAGACGCGCGCCTGCTCTTCGAGAAGACTCGCGTTCGTGAACGCCGTCAGCGCCGCGACGCGAAAGCGCGCGCGCTGCCGCTCGACGACTCTGAGCGCAGTCGTGCCGATCGATCCGGTGGAACCGAGGATTGCGACACCGCGCGGCGTCACGGAAAGACGGGAATGGGAAGCCATCCAAGCAACAGGTACGCGACCGGCAGCACGAAAATGAGACTGTCGAACCGGTCGAGAATGCCGCCGTGACCTGGAATGATGTGTGAGCTGTCCTTCACTCCTGCCTCGCGCTTGAGCAGCGACTCGAAGAGATCGCCGACCTGGGCTGCTGCGCTGATGAGGATACCAAACAGGATCACGCCCCACGGCGAGAATCCCAGATGTGCGACCGGCACAAGCACTCCGCGCCCGTACGCATACGCGACGACCATGCTCGCGCCCAGTCCGCCCACGGCGCCGGCGATCGTCTTGCCCGGGCTCACGGAAGGCATGAGCTTGCGGCCGCCGATCGCGCGCCCAACGAAGTACGCGCCGATGTCCGAGGCCCACGTCACGAGCAGCGGGAAGACCAGCAGCGCGCCTCCCGGCGGGATGGGCACGGAGAGTGGGCCGAGCAACAGATGCTTCGCTCCCACGGTGTCGTAGCCCGCGACGATGTCGTGGTAGCGAATCGCGTAACCGAAGCCGAGCATTCCGGCCGTATACAGCACGCCGAACATCGTCGTTGCGGCAGCACCGAGCGGGCTTCCGTCGATACCGCGCAGCCAGATGGTGGCGCCCATGATCAGCAGCACAACGAGGGCGCCGAGCGCGGGCCGCACGGTGAAGACGCCGAGGTAGTGTGCGTGAATCGCGAGCGGAACGATGCCGGCCAGCGCGATCCCGACGTCGTCGAGCGGACGTGCACCGGTCGCGCGCGCGATGCGGAAGAATTCCCACGCACCGAGGGCGCAGACGATCGCGAGGAGCGCCGCAAGCGGGGCCCCACCCGCGAGCACGATCCAGAGCGCGAGAGGGGCGGCGACGATGGAGAAGAGAAAGCGCTTCGCGAGCTCGCTCATGCGCGCGGGCGGATGCTGCTCGTCGCCCGCGTCAGACTTCCATGATCTCGGCCTCTTTGGCCTTGATCATCTGATCGATCTTTCCGATGTAGTCGTCGTGGACCTTTTGCAGATCCTTCTCGGCGTGTTTCACGTCGTCTTCGCTCACGCCGCTGAGCTTCTTCAGGCTGTCGCGCGCATGCGTCCGCGCATGGCGAACGGCGATCTTGCCATCTTCGGCGAGCTTGTGGACGATCTTCACGAGATCCTTGCGCCGCTGCTCGTTCATCGACGGCAGCGGGACGCGGATCACTCCGCCCTGCGACGACGGCTCGAGCCCTAAGTCGGAGTCGCGAATCGCCTTCTCGACGATCTTTGACTGCGACTTGTCGAACGGCGTGACGAGAATGGTTCGCGGCTCCGGCGCAGCGATGCTCGCGACCTGATTGAGCATCATCTGCTGTCCGTACATCTCGACGCGTACGGTGTCGAGCATGTTGGGCGAGGCCTTGCCCGACCGTACAGAGGAGAACTCACTCTTTGCCGCCTCGAGACCCTTCTCCATCGAGGTACGGCAGTCCTTCACGATCTGCTGGGTTGTGCTCATCGGACCTATTTGACCAGGGTTCCGACGCGTTCGCCGCGAACCGCCGCGGCAATCACGCCCGCTGTATGGATGTTCAGCACGATCAGGGGAAGTGCGTTTTCCTTGCAAAGCGTCACGGCGGTCTGATCCATCACCTTGAGCTCTTCGAGCATCACGTCGCGGTAGCTGATCTCCTCGTAGAACTTCGCGTTCGGGTCCTGCTTCGGATCGGCGGAGTAGACGCCGTCCACGCTGGTCGCCTTGATGATCACCTGCGCCTTGATCTGAATCGCGCGCAGGACGGCTGCCGTATCGGTGCTAAAGTAGGGGTTGCCCGTGCCGGCGGCAAAGATGACGATGAGCCCCTTTTCCAGGTGCGCCAGCGCGCGGCGCCGAATGTAGGGCTCGGCGAGCTCCTCCATCCGGATGGCCGTCATGACGCGCGTCTCCATCCCCTTTCGCTCGAGGATGTCCTGCACGGCGAGCGCGTTGATCACCGTCCCGAGCATCCCCATGTAGTCGGCGCTCACGCGATCCATTCCCATTTTGGAAAGCTGTGAGCCGCGAACGATGTTGCCGCCACCGATCACGAGACCAAGCGACGCACCAGTCTGGACCACCAACTGGATTTCGTCGGCGATGCGGTTGATGGCGGGAAAATCGAATACGAGGCCTCGATCTCCGGCGAGCGCTTCGCCGGAGATCTTGAGCAGAACGCGAGGATAGCGGAGCTCGGCCACGGGTGAGATCATTCCTGACCCAACTGGAAGCGTGCGAACCGGCGGATCGACGCGTCGGGGCCCAGCGCCTTCACGAGATCGCGAATCGTCTTGCTCTCGTCGCGAACCCAGGGCTGGTCGAGCAGCGTGACCTCCCTGTAGAACTTGTCGATGCGGCCTTCGACCATCTTTTGGATGATGTTCGCCGGCTTGCCACTCGCGGCCGACTGCTCCGAGACAATGCGGCGCTCGCGATCGACCAGTGCTGCCGGGACGTCGTCGCGCGTGACGGCAACGGGCACGGTCGGAACGCCGGCGGCCACATGCTCCGCGATCGTGCTCGCAACCTTCTGCGCTTCTTCGCCACTGGCGCCCGCGAGCTCGACCAGCGCTGCCACCTTTCCGTTGTGATGCACGTAGCTGCCAACCGCACCCTGCCCGCCGAGCCGCGCATACCGACGCAGCACGATGTTTTCGCCGATCGTGCCCGTGAGCATCTTCAGCGCTTCGGCGAGGTTCGCGGAATCACCGAAGGCAACTGCCATGATGGGCGAGCCTTCCGCGTTGGCGACGATGCCATCGGTCTCTTTGTGGTCGTGAACCGCGGTCGCGATCTGATATGCCGTCTGCCCAAAGGCTTCGTTGCGCGCAACGAAGTCGGTCTCGCTGTTCAGCTCGACAAGCACGCCCGTCTTGCCGTCTGGCGACGTGAGCGCAACGATCTTTCCTTCGGTCGCCGCGCGGCCAGCGCGCGTTTCCGCCTTGGCGATTCCTTTCTTGCGAAGCCATTCGATGGACTTCTCGAGATCGCCCTCATTCTCCTCGAGGGCCCTCTTGCAGTCCATCATGCCGGCGCCAGTGCGCTGGCGGAGGGCTGAAACATCTTTGGCGGTGAACGCAGCCATGGTTCGTCAATTCCTTAATGTTGCGTGGAAACGCCGCCGGGCGTGCCGGCGGCGTCTGAATGGTAACCAGTCGGGCACGGGGGCGCCCAGAGGCACCCCCTTCGATCGCGACCCGGTACTACTCGGCGCTGTCCTCGGCGACGGCATCGCCAGCGTCGGCGGACTCCCCTTCGGTCCCCTTGAGGTGCGCGGCGATCGCTTCAGGCTTCGCGCGACGACGGCGCGGGCGACGGCGACGCTTGTCGTCCTTGTCGCCGGCGGACTCGGTGCCGCGCTCGGAGCTGTACGTCAGGCCGCCTTCCTTGCCCTCTTCTGCCTCGGCGCGGAGCGGAGCTTCGCGACGCGCTTCGGCGATCGTGTCGGCGATGGCCTTGGTGATCAGTTCCACGGAGCGGATCGCGTCGTCATTGCCGGCGATCGGAACGGTGATGAGATCCGGATCGGCATTGGTATCCACGATCGCGATGATCGGAATGCCAAGCTTGTTCGCCTCGGCCACGGCGATATTCTCCTTCTTCGCGTCGACGACGAACATGAGGCCCGGCGTGCGCGTGAGACTCCGGATACCGTTGAGGTACTTGGAGAGCTTCTCTTTCTCACGCGTCATCATGAGACGCTCTTTCTTGGTGTAGTTGGCCCACTCACCGCCTTCCGCGCTACCGGCCTCGAGCTCCTTCATGCGCTTGAGCTGTTTCTTGACCGTCTGGAAGTTGGTGAGGAGTCCACCGAGCCAGCGCTCGGTGATGTACATCGCACCGGCGCGCTCGGCTTCCTGCTTGACGATGCCGGCGACCTGCGCCTTGGTGCAGACGAAGAGCACGCTCTCGCCACGGAGGACGACGTCGCGCACGAGAGTCTGCGCGAGGTCGAGCTGGCGGAGGGTCTTCTGGAGATCGATGATGTGGATCCCGTTGCGCTCGGCGAAGATGAAGCGGCGCATCTTGGGATTCCAACGGCGCGTCTGGTGCCCGAAGTGGACGCCGGCCGCGAGGAGTGCCTCGAGTGTGGGCTTGTTGTCTGACATGTCCTGTACGGTTGGTTGATTCGTCCGCGGCCCCTCATCGTCTCCGCCCACCGGAGAACCGGCACCGGGCGGAGACTCAGGGCGCGTGTGAGATAACTGCGATTACCGCTTGCTGAACTGGAAGCGCTTGCGCGCCTTCGGACGGCCGGGCTTCTTGCGCTCGACCGCACGCGCATCGCGCGTGAGGAGGCCCAAGTCGCGCAGCTTGCGGCGGTGCGTCTCGTCGATCTTGACGAGGGCACGCGCCACGGCGAGACGAAGCGCGCCGGCCTGGCCGGTCTGGCCACCACCGTTCACATTCGCCTTGACGTCATACTGGCCGAGCTTGTCGGTCGCCGTGAACGGCTGCTGGATCGCCGCGACGAGCGTCGGACGGGGAAAATAGTCGCCGAGGGTGCGGCCGTTGATGTCCCACTTGCCGCTACCTGGCTTGATGTACACACGGCAGACGGCTTCCTTGCGGCGTCCGATCGTGTGCGTGATCTGCGAATCAGACATGAATTACTTCGCCTCGGCTTTCGGGAAGGTCAGCGTCTTGGGCTGCTGGGCAACGTGCGGGTGCTCGGCACCGGGATAGACGCGCAGCTTGCCACGGAGCACCTGGCGGCCGAGGGCCGTCTTGGGGAGCATGCCGTAGACAGCCTTCTCGATGATGCGCTCCGGGTGCTTGGCCAGCATGCTGGCGAAAGGCGTGAAGCGCTCGTGACCCATGTAGCCGGTGTGGCGGAAGTATTCCTTCTGCTCAGCCTTGCGTCCGGTGACACGAACTTTCGAGGCGTTGATGACGATGACACCGTCGCCGGTGTCCATGTGCGGGGTGAACATGGGCTTGTGCTTCCCGCGGATGATGCGCGCGACTTCCGTCGCGAGGCGCCCGAGGACCATTCCCTCGGCGTCGACGACGAACCAGTCTTGCTGGATGTCGTCAGGCGTGGCGCTGAACGATTTGAACATGACGTGTTTTCAACAACGTTTATAGAACGCCTCACCGGTGCGTAATGCAACCCGGGTCTCGGCCGCCAATGAAGGCGTTTTTGGGCAGACGTGTAAGCTAGGCAAGGGCTTAGGTGCAGTCAACGGCTGGCTGTTCGGCCCGCGTCGGCGCTACCCACCGACGCGGGCCGAACAGCGTAGTTTTCAGTATGCTCGAACAAACACCGCGGCGAATTCTCCTCATCGACGCCGACGCGTTCTACGTCGCCGTTGCTCGAATGATCGACCCCGAGGGGGCCGGGCGCGCCGCGCTGCTCATCGTCGGCGGGTCGGCGGAGGGGCGTGGCGTGGTCTGCTCGGCGTCGTACGAGGTGCGAAAGTTCGGCGTACGGTCGGCAATGCCGATGTCGCAGGCGCTGCGGCTCTGCCCCGACGCCATGCGCGTCCCCGTGCCGCAGGAAGAGTGCTCCCGAATACACCGGAAGATTCGCGTCGTGCTCGAGCGATTCGCGCCGGTGGTGCAGGCCGCGAGCATCGACGAGTGGTATCTGGACGTTGGCGGCACGGAGGCGCTCTATGAAGGAGCGTCGCTCGACACGATCGCGCGCCGCATCCGCGATGCGGTGCACGCCGAAACCGGGTTCACCGTCTCGATTGGCGGCGGAACATCGAAGCTCATCGCGAAGCTGGCTGTCGAGCGCGCGAAGCCGAAGCCGGGCACGGGCGGCAATGGCGTCAACATCATCGCGCCGGGCGGCGAGCTGGATTTCATGCGGCTCCTCGCTCTCGCCGACATTCCTGGCATCGGGCCCAAGACCACCGCGCGACTCGCCGAGCGAGGGTTGCGGTCGGTTGAAGACGTGCTCGCGCTCGATCCCGCAGCGTTGGCGCGACTCGTCGGTCCGCGCGACGCGGAGTGGCTGGCCGAGCGCGTCCGCGGCACCGATGCCGGCAAGGTCGCGGAACGCGAGACCGCGAAGAGCATCAGCCGTGACGAGACCTTTGCCGTCGATATCGATGACGACCTTCTGCTCGAGGGAGAGCTGACAGAGCTTGCGGGGCGCGCCGCCGCCGATCTGCGCAGTGACGGGCTCACCACGCGGACGATCACCGTGCGCATTCGCGACCGGGACTTCACGATGCGGCAGGCGAGCCGCACGGTGGACGAAGCGCTCGCATCGGACCGAGCTATCTACGTCGTCGCGCGTGAGCTGCTCCACAAGCTGCGCAAGGCTCGCCGAGTGCCCGCCCGCCTGTTGGGAGTCGGGCTCACGAACTTCACCGAGCCGCCCGTGAAGCAGCTCGCGCTGTTCGAGCAGCAGCGTGCAGCGCTGGAAACACCAAAGGACCGCGAACTTTCGCGCGCCGTGGACGCCGTGCGCGAGCGCTTCGGCCGAGATGCGATCGCACCGGGGAGAAAGCGATAGTCGGGCGCCGTCAGTGCGTGACCGGCTCCGCGACGAACGCGAGCCATTTGCCGTCGGGACTCACCGCGAGGCGGCTCACGTTCCTGACCCCATACTTCGACATATCCGCCACGGGCAGCCACCCACTCGTGACGTCCAGCGCGCGATTCCAGCGCACGAGCATGCTTCTGGTCGCGCTGAGTAACAACGCATCGGGAGTCCACGCGTGATACTCGTTGTCCGCGGGAGCTTGCACGAGCATCGTCTCAGACTCGCCCGTAACCGGCTGCGACATGATCCAGAGCGCCTTGTTGCTGTCCCGCTGCGTGTAGCTGAATGCGTCCTTGCCAGGAATGCGCTGGAGAGCACGGCCAATGTCGCGCGCCCGGATCTCATCGTGGCTGCCATCGCTGTCGATGACATGCAGCGTGGCCGGCGTGCCGAGGACGAAGGTCACGAGCTTCGCCGGACCGAGCCAGGCATGGTAGCCCACAGGCTTGAGCACGGTGAGCAGAAGCTGCGGATTGCTTCCGTCGAGCGCGAAGCTCCACAAGCGCTGCGTGGAATCCGCCTCGACGCGAATGACGCTCATGCGCAAGCCACCAGGCATCACCACTGCCGAGTATTCGCTCTCTGAAGTGGCGGTCACGCGTGAGTTGCGCCGCTCGGCGATGTCGTAACGCCAGATATCCGCCTGCGCATCCGCGCCGACCACCGTATACAGGATGCCACGGCTGTTCGGAAGAAAACTCGGCTGGTTGTCGTAACCGGGCCGGTGGGTGATGTTCGTCGCCGGGCCGATGACGAGGGAGTCGCCGACGCGTTTGATCGCCGCGAGAAAGATGTCCGTGTCGGGCGTCTGCGCCGGAGCGAGACCGGCCAGCAGAAACAGAAGCGCGGTGCCGCGAATGATTGCGCGCATCACTCGAGCTCCAGCAGCACGGCACCTTTCTCGACCGCCGTTCCGGGTTGTGCGAGCACTGCCTTCACGGTGCCCGCGGTCGTGGCTCGCAGCTCGTTCTCCATCTTCATCGCCTCCATGACGACCAGCCCTTGGCCGGGCTGCACGGTGTCACCGACCTGCACGGCGACGCGAACGATCATACCCGGCATCGGCGCGATGAGGGGCGCAGGTCCCGACGCCTCCTTCCCCGCCCCACTCAGCTCGCGAATCGCGCGCGTCCGCTCATCGAGCGCTTCGACCTCGTAGCGGAAGCCGTCGAACCAGAGCGTGTAACGCCCACGCGTCGCGCCGCGCCGTGCGACGACGCGATGTACCTCGTCGCCGATCGTGACCATGCGAACCGGCGTTCCTTCGACGTCGCTCAGGTGAACGACACTCGACGCGCCGTCGACGGTGACGACGTCGCCATCGAGCTCCACGTCCACGTCGGCGTCTCCGACTTTCACCAGATACTTCATGCGGCCTCCGGAACCAGCTCGCAGACGGTTTCGACGTGGGCTGTTTGCGGGAACATGTCGTACGCACGCACCGCCGCCAGGCGATAGCGCGGCATGCGCGAGAGATCGCGCGCCAGCGTCGCGGGATCACAGCTCACGTAAATCAAGGCGCTCGGCGGCGACGGGACATGCTGCAGCGCCTCGGTGACCCGCGCGTCGACGCCGCCGCGCGGAGGATTCAGCAGAACGAGATCAGCGGGCAACACCTCTGCGAGATGATCTTCGACTCGCCCGATCACTGCGCGAGACGGCGGGCGCATTCGATCCGCAAATCGCGCAACCGCTTCGGCGTCGAGCTCGATTGCGACGACGGTCGCTCCCCCCGCCGCGAGCGGCACGGCCGTGCCCCCCGCGCCGGCATACGCGTCTACGACGCGGCGAGGCGCGTGCGCGCGCGCGCGCGCGAGCACATGCTCCTGCAGTCGGGCGGCGACTCTCGCATTCACCTGCACGAATGACGCGCCGCCATGCAACTCCGCCGTTCGCGCAGCGAGTCGGCGCATCCGCCCATGATCGGGCTTCCACCAGAGCTCGATGATCGACGGGACCGCCGCGAAAAGCCGCTCCGCCCCTGGCCACGCACCGCCTCCTTCGACGACCACGGCCGCTCCGCCAGCGAGCAATCGCACCGCGACTCGGAGTGAACGCTCGCGAGGAAGGAAGTCGAATGCGCCGCGCAGCTCGCGCCAGCTCGCGATGACGCGCTCGTCAGTGATGGGGCAATCCGAGAGATCGAACACCGATGCCGGGTCATCGTACGGATGAAGGCCAGCGATCCAGCTCGATCCTTCGCGTCGTAGGTGCAGCGTCAACTTGCGCCGGTATCTCCACTGCGCATCGCTTGGCTCCACTGGCACGTCGCCGACGTCGCGGCGCCCGATGCGGCGCAGCGCATCGGCGATGATGGAGCCCTTCGCGCGAAGCTGCGCCTCGTACGCAAGATGCTGAAGCTGGCATCCTCCGCAGCGATCACCTGTGTAATGTTGGCAGCGCGGATCGACGCGATCGGGCGAGGCGATCTCGAGCGCCTCCAGAGTCCCTCGCGCGAAGCGCTTCGACCGCGCGAGGCGAACGCGAGCGACGTCCCCGGGAGCGGCGCGTGGAACGAAGACGACCATTCCCTCCGTGCGGCCTACGCCGTCGCCACCGGCAGCAATGCCCGTTATCTCGAGCCGAGCGACCGCGCTCGTCACCGGAGACCCTCGAGCCGCGCGGCGCGGAGCCAGGCGTCGGAGCCGTGCGCGTCCGCGGCGGGCGACGCGCCCGTTGCGCTGGAGGATGCGCGTCGCGGCGCGGAGCGCTCTCGTTCCGCGAGAAGCACGGCGGCGATCGCGGCACGTATGACTCCTTCCGGAGGCGGTTGCTGGTTCGTGAGGTCAGCGAGTCGCCGCTCGAGCCACTGGATCTCGATCGCGCCGCTGCGGAAATCTCCGTCCTCCATCACGCGGAGATGAAAATCGCGCGAGGTGTCCACGCCTTCGATCGTGAGCTCCAGCAACGCGCGATGCATTCGCTCCACCGCCTCCGCGCGCGTCGGCGCCCACACGATCAGCTTCGCGAGCATCGGATCGTAGTAGAGCGAGATCTCGCTCCCCGTCTCGATGCCGCTGTCCCACCGCACGCCTGGGCCGCTCGGCACGTGCAGATACTGCACGCGCCCGTTTGACGGAAGGAAGTTGTTCGCCGGATCCTCGCTCGTGATGCGGCACTCGATGGCCCAGCCGCGAGGAACGATCTCCTCCTGCTTGAAGGGCAGCCGCTCGCCGGCCGCGATGCGAAGCTGCCACTGCACCAGGTCGATGCCGGTCACGAGTTCGGTGACTGGATGTTCGACCTGAATGCGCGTGTTCATCTCGAGGAAGAAGAACTCACCGTTCGCATCGAGCAGAAACTCGCAGGTTCCCGCGTTCACGTAGCCGGCAGCCTTCGCAGCGGCAACGGCCGCCGCGCCCATGCGCGCGCGAAGCTCCGGCGTGACGGCGATGCTCGGCGCCTCCTCGATCATCTTCTGATGCCGGCGCTGCACCGAACATTCGCGCTCGCCCAGGTGGAGCATCGTGCCGTGCTGGTCGCCGAGCACCTGGATCTCCACATGCCGCGGCCCGACGATGTACTTCTCGACGTACACCGCGTCGTCGCCGAATGCGTTCTTCGCCTCGCGTTGCGCCGACGCGAGCGCTGGTGCGAGCTCATCGCGGGTGTGAACGACGCGCATTCCCTTCCCACCGCCGCCGGCCGCGGCCTTCAGAAGCACCGGATAGCCGAAGCGCTCCGCTACCGCGGCCGCCTCGTCGGCGTCGCGAAGTGTCGTCGTCGTTCCGGGGACGACCGGCGTTCCGGCCGCGATCGCCAGCTCGCGCGCTGACGTCTTGCTTCCCATCGCGGCGATGGCCTCGGCGGGTGGACCGATGAACACGAGGCCGGCGTCGCGAACGGCGCGCGCGAACCATTCCCGCTCGGAGAGAAATCCGTAGCCCGGATGAATGGCTTCAGCGCCGGTGCGCAAAGCGCCAGCGATGATCGCGTCGCCCTTCAGGTACGACTCGCTCGACGGCGCGGGGCCGAGCAGCACCGCCTCATCCGCCTCGCGCACATGCGGCGCGCGAGCGTCGGCCTCCGAGTAGACGGCGACCGTGCGCACGCCGAGCTCGCGGCACGCACGGATGACGCGCAGCGCGATCTCGCCGCGATTTGCGACCAGGACTTTCTTGAACATCAGAGCGGGATGTTCCCGTGCTTCTTCGGCGGATTACGATCGCGTTTGGTGCGCAGCGTCTCGAGCGCATCGATCAGCCGCGGACGGGTGTCGCGCGGATCGATGATGTCGTCGAGATAGCCGCGACCGGCGGCGACGTAGGGATGCGCGAACTTCTCGCGGTACTCGTTGATTTTCGCGTCGGTCGCCGCGGTGGGATCGTCGCTCTCGGCGATCTCCCTGCGGAAGAGGATATCCACTGCCCCCTTGGGCCCCATCACGGCAATCTCCGCCGTCGGCCATGCGAGGTTCAGGTCGCCGCGAATGTGCTTGGAGCTCATGACGTCGTACGCGCCACCGTAGGCCTTGCGCGTGATGACCGTGAGCTTCGGCACCGTCGCCTCGCAGTACGCGTAGAGCAGCTTCGCGCCGTGGCGAATGATGCCGTTGTGCTCCTGCGCGACGCCGGGGAGAAATCCCGGCACGTCCTCGAGCGTCACGATCGGAATGTTGAACGCGTCGCAGAAGCGAATGAAGCGCGCCGCCTTCACAGACGCGTTGATGTCGAGCACACCGGCGAGCATTGCCGGCTGATTGGCGACGATTCCGACACTGTAGCCGCCAAGATGCGCATATCCGCAAAGAATGTTTCCGGCGAACTCCTTGTGCACCTCATAAAAGACACCGTCATCGACAACACGACGGATGACCTCGTGCATGTCGTACGGCTTGTTCGGATTGTCCGGCACGATGTCGAGCAGCGCTTCATCACGGCGGTCACGCGGGTCGGTGCCTCGGCCGCGCGGCGGCTCGTCGATATTGTTCGACGGGATGTACTGGAAGAGATCGCGAATCGCCTGAAGGCAGGCCGGCTCCGAGTCGTACGCGAAGTGCGCGACGCCGCTCGTCGCCGTGTGCGTGTCGGCGCCGCCCAGCTCCTCCATCGTCACGTCCTCATGCGTCACCGTCTTCACGACGTTCGGGCCGGTCACGAACATGTAGCTCGTCTTCCGCACCATGTACGTGAAGTCGGTGATTGCGGGCGAGTACACCGCTCCACCGGCACAGGGGCCGAGAATAGCGCTGATCTGCGGCACGACACCAGACGCCATCGTGTTGCGGAGAAAGATCTCCGCATATCCACCAAGCGAGACGACGCCTTCCTGGATGCGCGCGCCACCCGAGTCGTTGAGCCCGATGACGGGTGCGCCATTCCGTACGGCCAGATCCATCACCTTGCAGATCTTCTCGGCGAACGACTCGCTGAGCGAGCCACCGAACACCGTGAAGTCCTGCGAGAACACGTAGACGAGCCGTCCGTCGATCCGGCCGTAACCGGTGACGACACCGTCGCCGTAGATGCGCTGGTCCTCGAGGCCGAAGTCGTGCGACCGGTGGACGACGAATCGGTCGAGCTCCACAAAGCTGCCTTCATCGAGCAGCAGGTCGAGACGCTCGCGAGCCGAGAGCTTTCCCTTGTCGTGCTGCGTCTTGAGGCGGGCAACGCCGCCGCCGAGCTCGGCTTCCGCGGCGCGGCGCTCGAGCAGACCAAGCTTGTCTCGCATCGTCATAGGGGGTGAAGCTAGTGGCTCCCTCGGGCCCAAACCAGCACCCGCGCGCACTCAACGGCGCTCCTGCAAGTTCATCGCCCGGCGACTCGAGTGCGCCAGGGCATCCTTTCGGAGCGCCCGCTAGCGTCATATGATCACCCGATTTCAAATTCGGGAAGAATGCGGCATGCCCCCTCAGCAACGTCCAGACGGTGTCTCCTTGCTCGGCATTTGTCATTTAGCACAACAGACTCCACGCCCAGAGCGGAGGCTTCTCAGGCGCATCGAGTTGGCCGCCGCCGTGGGGATCGCGCTTTCGCTCTCGTTCAGCGGGTGCGGACGCGGAACGCCGACGTTTGGCCGATCGGGACGGGACACGGTGTACGTCGGCGTCGCGGTCGGACTCACCTCGCCCGAGCGATACGTCAACGTCTTCGAGGGGGTGCAACTCGCACTGGATGAGCTGAATAAGAAGCGCGGGCCCAAGACGCCGGCGCTCGCGCTTCAACGCGCGCCGTCGTCCGCCACCTCACCCGTCGCGATCGCGGCGGCGTTTCGAGACAATCCGAAAGTCATCGGGGTCGTCGGACATACGGAGAGCGACGCGACGATCGCCGCTGCTCCCGTGTACGCGGACCGAGCTCATGATGGCCGCGATCCGCTTGTAGTAGTGAGTCCAACAGCGAGTGCGGCCGCAGTCACTCGCGTATCGACCTGGATCTTCCGCGTGTGTCCCACCGTTGGCGAACAGGCCCGCACGCTCGCGCGTTACGTCGCGGACTCGCTCGGCCACCGTCGTGCCGGCGTGCTCTATCGAAACGACCCCTCCGGCAAGGACTTCCTCCGTGCCTTTCGCGAGGAGTTCGAGAAGAAGAATGGAGTCGTGACTGAACGCGATCCATTCACCGAGCAGATCTCGGAGTTCGACGCGTACGCTCTGCGTCTCGTGAAGACGAATGCGCAGAGCGTGGTGATCGCGGGAAACTCTCCGCAGGAACGCAGCATCATCCGCGCACTTCATCAGGCGGGCGGCAAGCAATCGGTCATCGGCACCAACGCGCCGCTCTCCTCCGACACGGGGGATTTTCGCGGGCTGCACTACGCGATGCTGTACTCGCCCGACCGCGCTACGACGCGAGAGGGAGCACATTTCGCCGAGGCATTTCGCGCTCGCACGGGAAAGTCAGCGGATCACTGGGGCGCACTTGCCTACGACGCAGCGATGCTCATCGGCACGGCAGTCCACGAGAAAGGACCCGATCGCAAGGCGATTCGTGATTGGCTCGCGGGTGTTGGTCGCACTCGAGCCGCATTTCCCGGTGCCACGGGCTTGATCCGCTTCGATGAGAATCGCGATCCGGTGAACACAACGGTGCTCGTGGGGGAGGTGACCCGATGATGAATCCTCTCGGTTCGCCGCGCAAGTGGGGGGGATGGACGATTCGCCGTCGCATTCTGATCGGGTTCGGTTCCGTCATTGCCCTGCTCTTTCTCACCGGCGCGTTCGGCACGGCGCTGCTGCGCGCCGCGCACCACGATCTGCGGGAGCGAACGCTGCAGGTCATCACCGTGAAGAATCAGCTCTTCGCGAGCCAGGAAGCGACTCGGCAGTATGTGGTGCTGGCGCAGAACGATCTGCTGCGCAGGGGCGGATCGTTGGCGGCGCGGATGGACAGCGCGAGCGATGCCGCCGATTCGCTTCGCCTCGTGTTGAACCAGGGCGACGCGATGAATGATGCCGAGCGCGCGAGGCTCGCGCAGATTGGCTCGCTGCAGGGGCGCATCGGCACGCGCCTCGCCATCGCGCGCGCCTGGATGGACGTCGGCAATCAGCCGGCGGCAGGCGCGCAGACGTCTGCCGCCGCCGTGTTGCTCGACTCGCTTTTCGTGGAATCCAACGCGATCATCTCGGCGGAAGACGACCGCGCGGCGGCGATGCTGACGGGAGCGGAGACCCTTGTCACACGCCAGCAGTGGCTGGTGGAGACGCTGCTCGGAGTGGGACTGGCCGCCGCGCTCCTCGTTGGCTTTCTCACGTTGCGCGCGGTGACGAAGCCGCTCGACATGCTCGCGAACGCCGCGCATCGCGTCGGCGAAGGAAATCTGACGGAGGAGATCGATCCAACGGGACTCGACGAGGAATATCGAGTCCTCGCACAGGCGCTCGCGGACACGACGCGGTGGCTATCCCAACTCGTGCGCGAGATTCAACGCGAGGCGCGCGACGTCGCGAGCGCGGCACACGCGCTCACGGTTGTCTCGGACGCGGCGGCGGAATCTACGAATCGAGTCAGCGAGTCGATGCTCGAGATCGCTGGCGCCGCGCAGCGACAGCGCAGCGCATCCGAAGCCACGCGCGAGGTCCTCGCACGCGTGCGCTCGGCGTCCGCCGTTCTCGACTCCACGGCCTCCGACGCCGGCGCTCTCGAAGGCGAGGTT
Organism: Gemmatimonadaceae bacterium; assembly: GCA_036508915.1. Classification (GTDB taxonomy): domain Bacteria; phylum Gemmatimonadota; class Gemmatimonadetes; order Gemmatimonadales; family Gemmatimonadaceae; genus AG11. The sequence continues at coordinate 33,710 of DATCGM010000002.1, read as the reverse complement.
CGGCAATTCACCGAGGGAGCGCGCACGTCGATCGGTTCCGCCGTGATCGCGCTGGCCCGCGCGCGCGACGTGATCGGCGCCTCGATGGTCAACGTCGAGCGGGTGGAGAAGGCATCGGAAATCGTGCAGCGCCTTCTCCAGACCATCCAGCAGATCTCAGAGCAGACCGACCTGCTCGCGCTCAATGCCGCGATCGAGGCGGCGCGCGCCGGCGAGAGTGGGCGCGGGTTCGCCGTCGTCGCGGACGAGGTTCGCAAGCTCGCCGACCACAGCAATCGCACGGCGGACGACGTGAACGACGTGGTGCACGCGATGCGCCGCGAAGTGAGCATCGCGTCCCTCGCCTTTCGCGAGGGCGTGGACTCCCTTGGCGACGTCGATGCGACGTCGCACACGGTCACGGCCGCGCTCGATACGATTCATCGCGCGATTGCCCGATTGGATCAGCTCACGGTGGCGGTCCGCGACTCCGCACAGTCCAATCGCGATTCCGTGAAGGAGCTGACGGAGCAAGTGGCGGCCACGGCCACGCAAGCTGATGCTCAGGCGGCCACCAGCGAGCTCGCTCGCGCCGCCGCGGAGGAGACGGCTGCCGCATCGGAGGAGGTCGCCGCGACCGCGAGCCAGCTCGCCGAAAGTTCCCATCGGCTGAACACGCTGGTCACCTCGTTCACTGTGTAGCGGTGGGCAAGGTGCAGGTCCTTCGCCTGCGGCTCAGGACGACAAACGAAAGAGCCCGCCCTGGATGACCATGGCGGGCTCTTTCGTTCGCGGCAGCGAAGACCGAATCGCTTATTCGTCCAGCGCGTCGAGCGGAATGTCCATCGGGATGTCGATCGCGTCGCCATCCTCGGTGTGGATCTTCGACGGGGTCTCCGGACGTGGCGGCTGCTCCTCGGGAATATTGACCACGCTGAGCACGATGCGACGGTGAATCGGATCGACCTCGAGCACACGCGTGTCGAGCAGCATCGTCTCGTATACGACTTCCGCCGGGCTGTTGACCGGCGCGCCGTTCAGTGAGAGCTGCGAGATGGGCACGAAGCCTTCGATGTCGTTGCCGATGTCAACGACGACACCCTTGTCCATGAGACGAACGACCGTCGAGCGCATCTCCGTACCAACCGGATAGTTCTCGCCGATGCGGAGCCACGGATCCTCGTCGGCCTGCTTGAGGCCGAGGCTGATGCGCTTGTTCTCGCTGTCGATGTTCAGGATCACGACGTCGACCGCGTCGCCCTTCTTCACGACTTCCGACGGATGCTGAACGCGCTTCGTCCAGCTCATGTCGGAGATGTGAATGAGGCCGTCGATGCCCGGCTCGATCTCGACGAATGCGCCAAAGCTCGTGAGGTTCCGCACCTTGCCATTGATGCGCGTGCCGACTGGGTATTTAAGCGGCAGGACGACCCACGGATCCTGTTCCGTCTGCTTCATGCCGAGCGAGATCTTCTCCTCGTTCGGATCCACTTTCAGCACTACCGCTTCAATGGTTTCACCAATGGAAACGAGCTTCGACGGGTGTCTGACGTTGCGCGTCCAGCTCATCTCCGAGATGTGCACGAGGCCTTCGATGCCCGGCTCGAGCTCGATGAAGGCGCCGTAGTTCGTGATGCTGACGACCTTCCCCTGGACGCGCGTGCCGACCGGATACTTCTCGGCGACGTCCTTCCATGGGTAGCTCTGGAGCTGCTTGAGACCGAGGCTGATGCGCTCACGCTGCCAATCGATGTCCAGTACCTTGACCTCGAGCTCCGCGCCGATGGCGACGAGCTCCGAGGGGTGCGAGATACGGCCCCACGACATGTCCGTGATGTGCAGCAGGCCGTCCACACCACCGAGATCGATGAACGCTCCGAAGTCGGTGATGTTCTTGACGACGCCCTTGCGAATCTGATCCTTCTCCAGCTCCTTCATCAGCTTCTCGCGCTTGCCGGCACGCTCGTTCTCCAAAATCACGCGGCGAGAGACGACGATGTTGCGGCGGCGCTTGTTGAGCTTGATGATCTTGAACTCGAACTTCTGGCCGAGGAGCTCGTCGATGTTCGGCACGCGACGCAGGGCGATCTGCGAGCCGGGGAGGAATGCATCGACGCCCATGAGGTCGACGACCACGCCACCCTTGATCTTCTTGACGAGCGTGCCTTCGACGGGCTGATCGTTCTCGTAGGCGAGGCGAATGCGCTCCCACACGCGCATGAAATCCGCCTTCTTCTTCGAGAGGACGACAGAGCCCTCCTGGTCCTCCAGGTGCTCGAGGAGGACTTCGACTTCATCGCCGATCTTGAGATCGGGGAAATCCTTGAACTCTTCGAGCGGGACACTGCCTTCCGACTTGAAGCCGATGTCGAGCACGACCATGTTGTCGCGAATCTCGAGCACACGAGCCTTGACGATCTCTCCTTCGTCGATGGAGGCCATCGTCCCGTTGTACATCTCCATCATCGTCTCGAGCTCGTCGGGCGAATAGCCCTCGTCGTCTACGAGTTCCGGACGGAGATTGGCCAGCGGGCGAAGCACGGCGCGCTGCTTGTCACGCTTCTCGCGGGCGGTGAGCGCTGCGGCTGCTTCGTTTGGGGTTTCGAGTTCAGTCATACAGAGAGGAATTCTCCAAATCGCGGATATTTTCGCTCGCCGCAACGAGTCAGAGGGGACGCGCAATCCATGCGAAATCGGACGCGCAACGAGCCGCGCGGACGGATGTCCGGCTGCATATTTTTGGAACGAACCTAGTAGAATAAGCGCGCCAGCCCCGAACGTCAACCCTAAGTGACGTTGGGACGGTGACTTACGGCGTGTGCCAGCGCCACGATCCGCTCCACCTGCTCCGGCTGGGTGAGGTACGTGGTGTCCAGCAGGATGGCGTCCTTGGCCTGCACCGTTTGCGTTGCGTCCTTGGCGTCGCGGTGGACGAGCGCGTCCACCTCCTCCGCGACTTCTTCCTCCGTCGGGCGCCGGTTCAGGCGCTGCGTCAGCCGCCGGCGCGCACGCTCCCACGAGTCGGCGATCAGAAAGATCTTGAGCGGCGCGTCCGGAAACACCGCCGTGCCCATGTCGCGTCCATCGACGACGACGTCCTGCGTCTCCGCGGCGCGGCGCACGCGGTCATTCACCCACGCCCGCACCTCGGGCATCGTCGCTGCGTGCGACACGTGCGCTGTCACGCCACTGCCGCGAATCTCCTCCTCCGCAGGTTCGCCGTCGATCAGCGCGACGAATGCGCTCGTTTCGGGGCGGAGCGAGACGCGATCGCCCTGCGCGAGCATGAGATCGGGCGTCCACTCGGCGACGGGCGTTCCGCCGCGAAGCGCGGCCGCGGTGAGCGCACGATAGAGCGAGCCCGAGTCCACGTGCAGATAGCCGAGTCGCTCGGCGACCCACTGCGCGGTGGAGGACTTGCCCGACGCCGCCGGCCCGTCGATGGCAATCACCATGCGCGCGTGCGCGGGCGAGCTCACGACGTCACTCGACGGAGATCTTCCCAGAACCCGGGATAGGACACCGCCACACAGTCCCGATCGTCGATGGCGATCTCATTGCCGGGCAATGCGGCGAGAATTCCAAACGCCATCGCGAGCCGATGATCACCATGCGTCATCACGGTGCCCCGCAAGCGCGGACGCGTGCCGGTGACGACGAATCCATCGGGAAGCTCCTCCGCATCGGCGCCCAGCGCCTGAAGATTCGACACGACCGCGCTGATGCGATCGCTCTCCTTCACGCGTAGCTCCTCGGCGCCGTTCACCCGTGTCTCACCCTCGGCGTACGCCGCGAGGCAAGCGAGCAGCGGCAGCTCGTCGATCAACGTCGGGATCGCCTCTCTGCCAATCGTCACTCCGCGCAGCTCGCCGCCGGCCGTGACGCGCACATTCGCCGTCCATTCGCCGCTGCGCATCACGCGGTCCTCGAGCTCGACGGACGCGCCCATCTCGGCGAGCGCGGCGAGGAAGCCCATGCGCGTCTCGTTCACGCACACCCGCTCGAGCAGCAACTCGCCCTTGGGCGCGAGTGCGGCAAGCGCGGCGAAGAAGGCGGCAGACGAGGGATCGCCAGGCACGTCGAGGTCGAGCGGCGAAAGCGACTGCCCGCCGAACAGCAGCACGGCGCCCTCGTTGATCCACACTTCCGCTCCGTGCGCCGCGAGCATCCGCTCGGTGTGATCACGCGAGCGAGTCGGCTCGCGAACGGTCGCCTCGACGCCGGCGCAGAGCGCGGCGAGCAGCACGCAACTCTTCACCTGCGCACTTGAGGTGTCGTTGCTCCACTCGATCTGCATAAGGGGACCGCCGTGCACCGTCATCGGCAGGCCGCCGTGCGGGCTGAGCTCAACGCGCGCGCCCATCGCCTCGAGCGGGCGCTGGACGCGACGCATGGGACGACGACTGAGACTCTCGTCGCCGATGAAGCGGCCAGTGATTCCCGAGCCGGCCACCACGCCAGCGAGCAGCCGAGCCGACGTGCCACTGTTGCCGCAATCGAGGTCTCGATCCGGTGTGCGGAAGCCGTTTGCTCCCACGCCCGCAATCTCCATCGATGCATCGAGATCGGATACGCTCACGCCGAGCGAGCGCAGCACGCCGGCCGTGGAGTTCACGTCGGCCGAAGGAAGAATCCCTCGTACACGAGAGACGCCGGATGCCAGCGCGCTGAAAATCAGCGCCCGATGAGAAATCGATTTGTCACCCGGCACACACAACTCGCCGGAGACGCGAAAGCGGGATTCAGTCAGCGGAGCCATCCTTCGAGAGCTGTTGCGAGATCCGTCCGCTCATCACGGTACTTCACGATCACCGGCGTTTGGAGCGAGAGCCCCTGCTCCGCTCCCCATCCGCCCCTTACCTGCCGTGCCCCAGGCACGACGACGGCTCCCGCGGGGATTTCCAGCGGACTGTCCGCGCTCGCGCGGTAGACGCGTTCGTGCACGAGGTCGTACACCGGCGTGCCGCGCGTGAGCACGACCCCGGCGGCGAGAACTGCCTTCGCGCGAACGATGGTGCCTTCGTAGACGCCGCAGTTTCCACCCACGAGCACATCATCCTCGATGACGACCGGCGCTGCATTCACCGGCTCGAGCACCCCACCGATCTGCGCCGCCGCGCTGAGGTGGACGCGCTCACCGATCTGCGCGCACGATCCCACCAGTGCGTGCGAGTCCACCATCGTTCCCGCACCGACCCATGCGCCGACGTTCACGTACATCGGCGGCATGCACACTACGCCCGGCGCGAGATACGCGCCGCGACGCACGGAGGATCCGCCGGGGACGACCCGCACCCCGTTCTCCGTCGTCATCCGCTGCGGCGGATAGGTGTGCTTGTCGAAGAACCCAAGGCGCGGTTCGCCGTGATGACCGCCGAGCGACATGTCAACGATGCGGCCAACGCGGAATCCGAGGAGGATGCCGCGTTTCACCCAGGCCACGGCGCGCCACGTGCCGTCTCCATCGCGTTCGGCAGCACGCACCGCACCGCGCTCCAGTGCGCCGAGCAGCGCGTCGACGACGTGCTCGGCGTCGCGCGGCAGCGCCTCACCCGCCGGCGTGTCGGCGCAGCGCAGTAATCCGGCAATGAATTCCTCGTCGAGCACACGCCCTGCGGCCGACGTCACGAGATCGCCCCCGCGGCGCGAAGCGCGTCGCGCACGGCAGATTCCCTTGCTTTAGCCATCGGCACGAGCGGAGAGCGAAGTACGTTCTCGCAGAGTCCCATCATTGCGAGCGCCGCCTTCACCGGCATCGGGTTCGACTCGATGAATGCCATGCGCATCCACGGGAGGAGCCGCATGTGAATGTGCTGCGCCTCCTCGAACTTGCATGCGCGGCCGAGGCGAACGAGCGCCGTCATCAGCTGTGGCACCACGTTGGACACGACGGAGATGAGCCCGTCGCCGCCGAGGGCCAGAATCGGCAGCGTGAGCTCGTCGTCTCCCGAGAGAACGGAGAAGCCCGCAGGCTTGCCACGAATGCAGTCGGTGACCTGCGCCAGATTGCCCGACGCTTCCTTCACGCTCACGATGCGTGGGTGGCACGCCAGCTCGAGAGTCGTTGCCGCTTCGACGTTGCTGCCCGTGCGCCCGGGAACGTTGTAGATGACGATCGGCAGCTCGACGGCCTCGGCGATCGCGGTGAAGTGCGCGACGATGCCGCGCTGCGGCGGCTTGTTGTACATGGGCGAGGCGTGCAGCAGATGCGTCGCACCCACCTCGCGCATGACGCGCGACAGCTCGATCGCCTTCACCGTGTCATTCGAGCCGGCGCCCGCGACGACGGGCACGCGACCGTTCACCTGCTCGACCGTGATCTCCACGACGCGGCGGTGCTCGTCGAGCGACATCGTCGCCGCCTCTCCCGTCGAGCCGCAGGGCACGACGAAATCGATCCCTTGGTCGAGCTGCCAGTCCACGAAGCCGCGCAGCGCACGCTCGTCGATGTCACCGCTCGCCGTGAATGGAGTGATGAGCGCAGTTCCGCAGCCGACCAACCTGGTGTCAATCATTTCACTCCGGACTGAGGCGTAGAAAGAACGTCCTGCATTCCGTACACTCCCGTGCGACCCACGAGCCAACGCGCGGCAACGAGCGCACCCTCGGCAAACACGCGCCGGTCGCGCGCTTCGTGCACCAGCCGCACTTGCTCGAAGGGCGCATCGAACACCAGCTCGTGCGTCCCCGGCACCGACCCGAGGCGAACGCTCGTGATCGGAATCGGCCGGCCCATCGCCGCTTCCGCCGTACGGGCGAGCGAGACGGCCGTTCCCGAGGGCGCATCCTTTTTCTCGTTGTGATGCGTCTCGATGAGATGCGCGTCGAATCCGGGAACCACACCGAACAGTCGCGCCGCCTCGGCGACCACGCGATCGAAGATGGCGACGCCGACGGAGAAGTTCGGCGCCGTGAGGAGCGCACCATTTGCCCGCTCGACCTCGGCGCGCACAGCGGGCAGCTGATCGTACCACCCCGTCGTGCCGACCACGACCGGACAACCGGCGGCGACGCACGCGCGAATGTTCGCCGGTGAGGCGCCGGGCACCGTGAATTCGATCGCGACCTCTGCATCCCCGAGCGTCTCACGCGTGACCACACCCGCGGATGCGTTCGCGGGGTCGATCTCGGCGACGACATTGAACCCTCGCTCTGGCGCGAGCAGGGCGATCGCGCGCCCCATCTTGCCCATCCCGATCAGGGCGACACGACGCCCGGTCATGATGCCACCCCATCCGTCGAGAAAAACGCCTTGTGGAGCCGCTGCATCGCGGGGTTCACCTGCTCTCCATCGACGACGACCGTCAGGTTGATCCCGCTCGAGCTCAACGAGAGCATGTGCACGCGCAGATCGCCGATCGCTGACAGGGCTTTGGCCATGGCTATCCCGCCGTCGCTCAGGCCATTGCCGACGATGGAGACGATGCCGCGGTTGCGCTCTATCGTCACGTCGCCAAGGGCGCGCAGGTCCACGACGAGCGCCTCGAGGCGAGACGCATCATCAATCGTCACCGATACACTCACCTCCGACGTCGCGACGACGTCGATGGAAGTGTGATGCCGCTCGAACACCTCGAACAACGTGCGCATGAACCCTTCGGTGAGCAGCATGCGCGGGCTGCGCACCTTCACCAGCGTCACGCCGCTCTTTCCCGCGATCGCGGTCACGGCGCGACGTGGAGAGTCGAAGGTGATCAGCGTGCCCGTTCCCTGCGGCCGGCTGGAGTTGAGCACCCACACCGGAATGCCACGCATGACGGCGGGCGCGATCGTGTTGGGATGCAGCACCTTCGCGCCGAACGATGCCAGCTCCGACGCCTCGTCGAAGCCGATGCGCTCGATGAGTCGCGCCTCGGGTACGACGCGCGGATCCGCGGTGAGCATGCCATCGACGTCGGTCCAGATCTCGATCGCCTCGGCCTGCAGCGCGGCACCGACGAGCGAGGCGCTATAATCGGAGCCGCCGCGCCCAAGCGTGGTCGTGACGCCGGTGCCCTGCGCCGATCCGATGAAGCCGCCCATCACGGGAATTTTTCCCGCGCGCACGATCGGCATCACGATCCGCTGCGCGGCTTCGGCGATCGCGTCCGGCTGGGGCTCGGCGCGCGTGAACTGCGAGTCGGTGATCATCACCTGCCTGGCATCCACATGCACCGCGGGCAAGCCGTGCCGCTGAAATGCGGCGACGAGAAGGACGGATGAGAGCTGCTCGCCGAGCGAAGCGATGGCGTCGAGCGATCGAGGGGTGAGATCGCCGAGCGTATTCAAGGCTTCGGCGAGTGCCGCGAGCTCGTCCAACATCGACGAGAGTTCGCCAGCGATGTCGGCAGATGCGGCAGGGTCCGCGCGCAGCAGGGCCTCCGTCTGCGCGAGGTGGCGATCGCGAAGCCCTTCCACCGCGCTCAACGCGCCGATGAGTTGTCCCTTGGCCGCCTGCTCGGCGATTTGCAGCAGCTTGTTCGTCGCACCACCGAGCGCGCTCACGACGACGATCGGCTGACGCTCGCGCCGCTTCGCAATGATTGCGGCCGTGCGCGCAATCGCCTCTGCATCGCCGACGGACGTCCCGCCGAACTTGCAGACGATCACGCGCTCTTCACGCGACCGGTCGCAACGAGGAGCTCCGCGTTCAGCAGCGACGCTCCCGCCGCACCGCGAATGGTGTTGTGCCCCATCGCCACGAGCTTCACGTCGAACAGTGCGTCGTCTCGCACGCGACCCACCGTCACGGTCATGCCGCGGCCGGCCTCGACGTCACGACGCGGCTGCGGACGATCGGGTAGTTCCGTCACCACCAGCGCGCGCTCGGGCGCGCTCGGTAACCCGTGCGACGACGCATCGCCGCGCCATGCGCGCAGCACGTCGAGTGCGTCCGCGGCATTCGCGCGCCGTTCGAACTCGATCGAGAGGCACACGGTGTGGCCGTTCTCCACCGCAACGCGGTTGGCATGCGCGCTGATCGCGATTGGCGCCGGTTCGATGCGCATGTCGATGCGGCGGCCGAGCATCTTCTGAATCTCGCTCTCGATCTTCGGCTCCTCGTCCTTGATATAGGGAACGACGTTACCGAGGATGTCGAGCGAAGGAACGCCGGGATACCCCGCGCCCGACACAGCCTGCATCGTCGCCACGAACAGCTTTCGGATTCCGAAGGCTTCGTGCAGCGGCGCGAGTGGCATGACGGCCACGATCGACGCGCAGTTCGCGTTCGTCACGATGCCGCCGCTCCAACCACGATTCGCGCGCTGCACATCGAGCAGTGCGAGGTGATCGGCATTGACTTCGGGGATGACGAGCGGAACGTCCTCCGCCATGCGAAAGTTCTTCGCATTGCTGAGGACCATGCGGCCCGCACGCGCGAACGCCGCTTCCACGTCGCCCGCGACGGAGGCGTCGAGCGCGGAGAAGACGATCGGCGACGCGATCTCCGACGGATCGCAAGCGCGTACGACCATTCCGCGAACATCATCCGGCATGTCGCTGGTACCGATCCACTTCGCCGCCTCGGCGTACGTCCGCCCAGCGGAGCGCTCCGATGCCGCGAGCTCGGCGAGACGGAACCAGGGATGCTCGGCGAGCAGGCGAATGAACGTCTGGCCCACGGCGCCGGTGGCACCCAGCACCGCAACGGGAGTTCGGCGATCCGGCACGAGTCTCATGTGGCAAGCACCGCGCGAGCAATGCGCTCGTACGCATCGACCGCCGCGCGCAGCTCATCGACGTCGATGAACTCCTCGGTAGTGTGCGCGACGTGAATCGAGCCGGGGCCGAAGAGCAGCGGCGTGCCCCAGCGACTGAGCAGCGGAATGTCCGACGTGTATGCCACGGGCGCGACCTCGAAGCCGGGGATGGTGTGAAAGCGCTGCGTCGGTATGTGCGAGCCCCATTCCAGCTCCGCCTTTCCGTCGGCCCACTTCACGATCGCTTCGCGCAGCGGTGTCACGTCACTCACCAGCCGGAACATCAGCTCCGATTCGCAAAGCGCAGGAATGATGTTCGCCTCCGTCCCGCCGTGAATCGTTCCGATGTTCACCGTCGTCTCGCCGAGCACGGGGTCGGTGGGCAGCGGGAGCAGCTTCGCCGTGGGCAGGAGTGCGAGCATCGGATCGATGGCGGAGACGCCGAGCTCCGCATAGGCGGAGTGCGCGGCTCGGCCGCGCGTCCGGACGATCACGCGTTGCGAGCCCTTCGCGCCCGAGGCAAGCTTGCTCTCCGTCGGCTCGCCATTCACGAGATACTTGCTCGTGGCCGGCAGTTGGTTGGCGGCGCGCGCACCGTCGGATCCCTTCTCTTCGCCAACGACGAACAGCAGATCGACGCGCTGCTCACCCGTTTCGGCGAGCCGTTCGGCGGCGCAAAGCATCGCTGCGGCAATTCCTTTCGCGTCGCAGGCACCGCGACCGTAGAGCCGCTTGCCTTCGAGACGCGGCGGGATGTACGGAGGCACGGTGTCGAGATGCGTGGAGAACGTCACGCCATTGCCTGCATGCGACGCCCAGACATTCGCACGTCCCTTCGTGACCTCCTGGGTCGTGACATTCCAACCGCGCGCGATGAGCCAGCGTGCGACGAAATCGACGGTCGGTCCTTCGGATCCGGTGGACGATTGGATAGCGAGCAATTCCGCGGCGAGAGCGACGACGTCAGTCATGACGCTCAAAATAGTCGGACGGTCGGACTGTCGGACAGTCGGACGAGTGTCTAGAGCTCCCCGGCGAGCACTCGGCGATGAATCTCGGAGTAGTCGATCGGAAGCGCGCGTCCAGTCTCGACGGCGAGATCCTCGAGCGCATTGAGCAGCGCGCGCTTGAGACGGCGTCCGCCGTCGCCGGCAGGCAGCGTGCGAAGCGTCGTCGCGAGATGCTGCGGATCGGTGAGGTAGTCGGTCACCGTGATCGCGGCGGTCGAGAGCGCCGGTGTGAACGCGCCAGTTGAAGGCAATGAGAACGCCGACGTCTGCGAAGCGCTCGCTGTGCCGGACACGATCACGGCGGACTCGACACCCAGTGCCGACGCGAGCCGCTCGCGCAGCGAGCTCGTCAACTCGGACTTGCCGGTCATCACCCGCCAGAGCTGCTGGCGAGAGGTGTCGGCGTGCCGGGCAAGCCGCTGCTTGGAGAGACCGCGCTCGATCCGAAGGATCTCCAAGCGTTTGCCGAGGAGCGTGAGCTCCGCGGCTCCTTCGTCGTCGAGAACCAGATCGCGTGCAGCTTCTGTTGCCATTCGTGACAGTCTATCCTAGATTGCGCGGCCCGAACATTACCCGAAATAACGTGACATCCGTTGCACAGTCTAGGAGTGCAAGTGTCGAAAGTCAAGCGAGTTAGCATGCGGGCGGTCGTACGTAACGCGGACCGGGCACATCCGTGCCCATTCGCCGACCTCGACGCCGCTGCTCAGACAGAAAATGCCGGGACCGGGGATCGAACCCGGATGTCCTTACGGACACAAGATTTTAAGTCTCGCGCGTCTGCCAGTTTCGCCACCCCGGCGCACAGCTCGATCCTGACACAAACGGGGAGCTTTCGCTCCCCGTCTGTCACTGCAATTCAAAGCGGGAGACGGGACTCGAACCCGCGACCCCAACCTTGGCAAGGTTGTGCTCTACCAACTGAGCTACTCCCGCAAGACTTCCCAAGGTAATGGGAGAGAATGGTGAGGGGTAGCGTAGCATTCAGCCTTTCATCCCCAGCACGTGCACCGCGTGCCACGCCGTTGCCGCCAGGAGCCCCGACAGCGCCGCATCTCCTCCATTCGCCACCGCCAGACCTGTCTCATCGACGATCTCCGCCGCGAGGCCACCGTCCAACGGTGCACGTCGCAGCCATTCCAGCACCTTCTCACCATCCGGCCCGAGCAGGCGCGCGATCTGTCGCACGAGCGACGACGCGTCTGCTGGGATGGCTTTCACCGTTCGACGGTAGAGCGAGTCCTGCCGGTCGAGCGTCTCATAGAGCGGAATCCAGAGTGCGCTCGCCGATGCGACGTCGTCCTCCGAGCGGTGACCGGCGAGGTCGATCGACGCGGCAAACTTTCCTTTTGGATCGCGATCGTTGGCAAAATGTCGCTTGATCGCGGCGCGCACCGCGGCGGGATCTTCGACTTCTCGCGCGCTCTCTTCGTCGAGTGTGCGACGCAATACCTCGAGCGCCTGCGCGACGGCCGCATTGGCGTGCAGCGTGAATGGATGAACCGCCGCGTCGCCCGTCGTCGTGACGTCGGTCGAGTAGAGCGGCACGCGTGAATCCCGGCGGTCTTTCAGGTCGTCGCTCGCGAGATACAGCGCGTCGCCGATGGCGGGTTCGTCCACGATGGCGTCGTCGCCCGTGTCGCGGATGTATCGATCGACAGCGATCGGATACGCGGCGACGCCCTCGAGCGCGAAGCCGGGCTCGAACAGCGTGCCATCGAAGTAGTGAACGCCGCGACCCGGTGCGTAGGCGTGCAGCTCGCACATCCGCAGCAGCAGCTCGCGCGCGAGGCCGGTGTCGGCGAGCTGCACGGCAGGCAAGGTCCACATCAACGCGTCCCAGTCGCGCACCGTGACGCCCGCGCTGTGCCAGGGAGCTCGCGTGCGCACGAGGTAGTAGTGCGCGTCGTCGAGCGCGCGCGCGACGCCGTAGAAGTAGGCGAAGAGCAGATTGCGATTGATCAACCGGTCGATCGCGTCGACACCGGTGCTCTGCTCGAGCTGCTGCAGCGCGTCGCGCGTCCCCGCGAGCAAGGCGCGCCAGCCGCGCCGCTGCAGCACAGCCGCCGTCGCTTCCGCGCCATCGCGCTCCGGACCGGCAGCGAGATAGAACGCGGCCTGCCCGCTCCCGGCCGGCGGTACGTCGATCGCGCGGGCGACGGCAAAGCTCGTCCCCCGCACCGTGATCTCGGCGTCGCCATCGGCGCCAAGTGCCAGGGCCACGAGACCAGGTTGCGCACTCCCCTCGAGCAGGACGAGCCCGGCCTCACTCTTCGAGACGCGCGAGGCGTCCTCGGCGGGCCTGCCGGTGCGAACGCGAAGCTGGCGATGGCCGAGCGTGCCCTCCATGCGCACCAGCACGCGACGCGGCGCGGCGCCGCGATTCTCGACACCGAAGACGTACACCGCGCCGGCAACGTCGGCGTCACGGCCGTACGGCGCGAAGATGCTGCCCCGAATGACGACGTCACCGAGAGTACAGGTAAAGGTCGGCAGCCACGCGGCCGCGCGCTCCCACGCCATCGTGCCCGCCGAGAGGTCCTGCACGACGCCGTCAATCTCGATCACCGGCTTGAGCAGCGGTGGTCCATCTCCATTCACGAATCCCGCGCTGCCAGCGAACTCCACCGCAGCGCGCGCTCCGCGATGCAGCATCCCTACCGCGTAGATCGATCCGTCGGCCGGATGAATGCATGGCAGGGCGAGCCAGTGATTGCCCGTGAGCTGCCAGGGAACGTTTGGAAGGGCTGCGTGTGTCACGATGTCGTGCGGGTGAAGTTGATGGTCCTGCGCACCAATGATAACCTTCCGCCCCATGCATCCGCTCGTTCCAACATCGCACTTCCCGCTCGGCACCACCGCGCGCCGCTGCTGCTGGCGTCTTGCCGCGGCCGTGTCACTCCTGTCCACCGCGCCGGCAGCGTTATGCGCGCAGATCTCGCTCACGCACACGGAGGACGCGGCTCCCGTTCCCAAGGGAATGCTTCGTGTGCGCGTCACCACCGGGTGGACGCGATTCGACGCGCGCTTCGCGCCGAGCGGGCGTCGCACCCTCGGCGACGAGATTTCCGCCGATGATTTCGGATCGCAGCAACTGCCCTTGCTTGCTCCGGTCGAGAAAGGACTGCAGACGTTGTCGGGCGACACGAAGACGAAGCTGTCGCTTGGACGGCTCGCGGCACTCAGCGATGCGCGCATCGTGACGACGCCGATCGTGCTCGAGTATGGACTGACGCGGCGTCTCACCGTCGGCGTGCTCGTTCCGATCGTTCAGACGCGCCGCAGCGTCTCGCTCTCGGTGAACAAGGATTCGCTCGCCAACGTCGGGTTCGTTCCGCCGCTCTTTCGCAGCCAGGCAGCGAGCAAGAACGCGCTCGTCTACGCCGCGTACAAGAGCGCCGCCGACAGCCTGGCGACGCTCGTGAGCAAATGTCCGAGCAATCCGACGGCCTCGGGGTGCGCGGTCGTCAATCTGAATTTATCCGACGCGAGTGCCGCCAGTCTGCTCGCGCGGCAATTCGCCGATGCGATCAAGACCGCATTGGGGACGGACACGGCGACCGCGCTGATCGCGCCAAGAGCTGGTGGCACACTTGCGGCGAGCATCGACGCCCAACGCGCACTGATCAACGCACGCGTGCAGAAGTACCTCGGCGCGAGCGCGGGTGCGAATACGGGAGTGTTCACGCAGTCGAGCAGCTTCTCGTACATCGATCTACAGGGGCGAAACGGCGTTCCCGGTCTGTTGCAGAGCTCTCTCGGCGGCGGACTCGATTCGCTGCAGACCTGGAATAAGCTCGTGCTCGGCGGCGTCACGCTCGGTGCGCAGTTCATGGTGTTCGACCACTTTCGAGCCGATACCCTGCCTGCGCCGGGCTTCCAGACGCGTGTCGCTGTGGGCGCCGCGTATCGTTTCGTGGCGCTGCCCGCGGACTCGGCGCGGCACATCGGTGTGATCGCACCAACGGATGGGTCCTCGCTCGAGCTCAAATCGGCGATGGACGTCATCTCGGGGATATTTGGCGGGACCGTGGTGGCCCGCTACACGAAGTCTTTCGCGCACACCGTCGACGCACCACTCGTCGGCGACCCCGAGGCGTTCTGGCCCGCGCCGTTCTTCGGGCCAGCACAGCGCACCGCCGGCGCCGTCATCGGGCTCGATCTCACACCACGCCTTCTGCTTGGCGACTCGTTCGCGCTGGACGGACACTACGGCTTCGAGCGCACCGGCGCTCCGACGTACGAGCGCACTCCTCTCGTTGGCTGCGCAGCGTGCGATGCCATTGCGGCGTATGTCCCGAACACCGCGGCGCGCAATGCGCAGCGCATCGGATTTGGCCTGCACTACTCCACCGTCGATTCCTATCTGCGTGGGCGGTCCACCACGCCAATCGAGGTGTCACTCACGCACTTGCAGACGATCACCGGTGACGAGGGCGTCGCGAAGCTGCAGCGGGATCAGATCCAGGTACGGTTGTATTTTCCTGTGCGATCGGGGCGCTGAGGAAACGGCGGAACCACGTTGGAGCCCACTATCCCCGACGCGACCGCTTCGGCTGCCGAGCTGACGCCGCCTGGTGATCCGCCGGCAGCGCCGCGGCACTTTCGAGTAGTTCCCGCGCGTGCGCTCGACTGACCTCGCTCTCCGGATCGCCGCCGAGCATGCGAGCGATCTCCGCCACGCGCGCATCGTCCTCCAACACCGCGACGTCGGCCGTCGTCACGCCGCCGCGAGCCCCTTTGCTGACGAGAATGTGGTGATGCGCGCGCGCTGCGATCTGTGGCAGATGCGTGATCGCGAACACCTGGTGGTAGCTCGCGACTCGACGCATCGTCTCGCCAACCTGTAGTCCGACGCGACCACCGATTCCCGCGTCCACTTCGTCGAAGATCAGCGTCCCCACGCGATCGAGCCGCGCGAGAATCGTCTTGAGCGCGAGCATGACGCGCGACAGCTCACCACCGGAGGCAACGCGGGCGAGCGGACGCTCCTCGTGACCCACGTTCAGCGACACGCGAAACTCCACCGCCTCCGCGCCATCCGGGCCAATCTCGCGAAGCGGAAGAAGCGCCGCGCGAAAGCGCCCGTCGTTCATGCCGAGATCGGGCAACACCTCATCCACCGCGCGGCCGAGTCGCTCGGCCGAGGCGGTGCGCAGAGACGTCAGTGCGCGGGCGCGCTCCTCGAGCGCAGCGAGCGCGGCACGCTCGCCATCCTCGAGCAGGCGCAGGTCGAGATCGGCGGAATCGACCAGATCGAGCTCGGCCCGTGCCGTTCGCCCCTGCTCCATCACCTCGGCGAGCGTGCTGCCGTACTTCTTCGTCAGCTTGAAGAGCAGGTCGCGCCGACGGCGCACTTCGTCGAGCCGCGAGGGGTCCAGCTCGACGGACGATTCGTACTCGACCAGCTCTCGGGCGAGCGCCTCGAGACTGTAGTACGCATTGTCGTAGATCTCCTGCAGACGCGCGAGCGTGGGATCGATCCGCTGAATGCTCGCGAGCAGACGCTCCACGCTCGCGAGACGCTGAAGGAGAGTGTCCTCCTCGCCTTCGATGGCGGTGGAGATTCCCGTCGCCAGCTCGCGCAACTCTTCGGCGTTCTCGAGACGGCGGGCTTCGTCTTCAAGGCGGACATCCTCGCCCTCGACGAGCTTCGCGCCTTCGATCTCGCTCACGACGTGCCGCAGGTAGTCCGCGCGCTTCTCGGCGTCCGCACGACGACGCCGGAGATCCGCGATGTCGCGGCGCGCCGTGGCGAGCGCCGCATAGGAATCGCGCACGCCTGCCGCCTGCTGCGTCGCTCCGGCAAAGGCGTCGAGAATGCGGCGCTGCGCGTCGCCGTCGAGCAGCGTCTGCGCCTCGTGCTGTCCGTGCAGGTTGACGAGCAGCCTCCCGATCTCGGCGAGAATGGTTGCGCTGACGGTTGTCCCGTTGACCCACGCGCGCGCGCGGCCCGCCGCGACGATCTCACGCTTGAGGACGACGAGCGGCTCCTCCGCATCGATTCCGCGCTCGTCGAGCAGCGCGGCGATCTCGGGCCGGTCGGCGACGTCGAACACGCCTTCCACCGTCGCGCGCTCCGCGCCGGTGCGGATGAGGTCCGCGCTCGCGCGCTCGCCGAGCAGCAGCCCCAGCGCACCGACGATGATCGACTTTCCCGCACCGGTCTCGCCCGAGAGGACGTTGAACCCGCGCGCCAGCGGAAGCGTGAGCGATTCGATGATCGCGAAATTCCTGATGCGGAGCTCGGTCAGCATTTGGTGCGTTCGTCCCGCTCGAGCAGTCCTCCCCAATGCAGCTTTTCGCGCATTGTCGCGAAGAAGCTGGATTCCGGAAAGCGTACGATCGGCACCGGATGCGCCGAGCGTCGCACAACGAGCGTCTCTCCGGCGGCAAAGGTCGCACCCACCTGTCCGTCCACCGTCACCAAAAGCTCGTCAGGACCATCTTCCACACGCACCGTGATCTCCGACGTCGGCGGCAGGACGAGCGGACGCAGCGCGAGCGTGTGCGCGCTGACGGGCGTGACGAGAATCGTCTCGAGCGTCGGGAACACGACTGGTCCTCCCGCCGAGAGGTTGTACGCCGTGGAGCCAGTCGGCGTCGCGAGCACGATGCCGTCGCCCGAGTAGTGCGCGACGGTCTCGCCGTTGGCCTGCACCCACATCGTCACGACGCGCGCGAATCCGCCCTTGTGGAGCACGACGTCGTTCAAGGCGCGCCATTTTGTCCTGTCGGCGCCATTCGACGCGCGCACGCGCGCGTCGAGCGTCATCCGAGGCTCGACGACATACGCGCCGGTCGCGAGCCGCCGAAGGGCATCCTCCAGTGCCTCGACCGGGGAGCAGGTGAGAAACCCGAGTCGGCCGAGATTGATTCCGAGGATCGGGACCGGATAGCCCTCGACGATTCGCGCGGCGCGCAGGAGCGTGCCGTCGCCGCCAAGGGTGAGCATCGCGTCCACTTCGCCGGGCACGACGGCAGGAGCGGCGTCGCCGGCGATGCCGCAAAGGCTTTCCTCGTACGAGAGCGTGAGGCCAAGCGAAGGCGCCAGCCGCCGCAGCGTCGCGAGGACTTCGGAAAGTCCCTCGTATCCCGGATGGCCTACGACGCCGAGTCGAATCACCCGGTGAATGCCTCGCTCTCGTGAAGCGCGCGCACCCGCTCCGCGATACCCGCTGCGTCGAGACCGAGCAACGCGAGTTGCCTGGCGCGCGACGCCGCGTAGACGATCCGGTCCGGAACGCCATGCGCGTGCACGCGAACACCCGGATCATGTCGCTCGATCACCACCGTCATGAAGGCGCCAAATCCATTCACGACGGTGCCCTCCTCGACGACGAGAACCTGCCGGTGCTCGGAGAGAATCGCGGCGAGAGTGACTTCGTCGTACGGCTTGAGATAGCGGCAGTTCACCACGGTGACATCGAGTCCCTCGGCGGCCAGGACTTCCGCCGCGGCGAGCGACGTATTCACCATCGTGCCGACCGCGAGAATCGCAATCTCACTGCCTTGGCGCATCACCTCCCACGTCGCGTGCGGCGTCGCCGCGATGTCGGCGATGCCCGGTACGTTCGCCGGCACCACGTCGCGCGGGTAGCGGAGACAGAATGGCCCGCTCTCGTGTTCGATGCCGGCGCGCAGGAGCGCGAGCATCTCGCGTCCATCCTTCGGCGCGGTCACCGTCATGTTCGGCACGGCGAGCATGTACGCGATGTCGTACAGACCGGCATGCGTCTCGCCGTCTTCGCCAACGAGGCCCGCACGATCCATCGCGAATACCACCGGCAGCGACTGAATCGCGCAGTCGTGGATGATGTTGTCGTAGGCGCGCTGGAGGAACGTCGAATAAATCGCGCATACGGGACGCAGACCGCGCGTCGCCATGCCGGCGGCGAACGTCACGGCATGACCTTCGGCGATGCCGACGTCGAAGAATCGGCTCGGGTGTGCCTTCGCGAATGCGCCGACGCCGGTTCCACTCGACATGGCCGCGGTGATCGTCACGATCTTCGGATTCTCGGTGCCGAGCTCCGTGATGCCCTTTCCGAATACCGCCGTGTATGCAGGGTTCGCCGTCGACGCCTTGAGCTGCTTGCCCGTGGATGGATCGTGTCCTGGCGGAAGCGCGTGCCACTTCTCACCGGTGGCATGCTCGCCGGCGGGAAAGCCCTTTCCCTTCTGCGTGATCACGTGCACGAGTCGCGGGCCACCCATCTCGCGAACGGCGGCGAAGGTATCGATCAGTGCGTCGATGTCGTGGCCATCGATGGGACCGAAGTAGCGGAAGCCAAGCTCCTCGAACAAGACGCCGGGCGTGAGGAGGGACTTCATGCTCTCCTCCCACTTCCGCACGATGGTGCCGACGGGACCGGCATTGTCCACGATCTCGCCGAGCCTGGACCGAACGCGGTTGTACAGCGGGTTCCGCTGAATCGACGTGAGATACTTGTGCATCGCACCGACGTTCGGCGCGATGGACATCTCGTTGTCATTCAGCACGACGACGAAATCGCGATCGGAATGGCCAGCGTTGTTCAGACCTTCGTATGCGAGGCCACAGGTCAATGCACCGTCGCCCAGAATGGCGACGACCTTGAGGTCTTCCTCACCGTTGATGTCGCGCGCCGCGGCCATGCCGAGCGCCGCCGAGATCGCCGTGCCCGCGTGTCCCGCGCCAAAGGTGTCGTACTCGCTCTCCGTACGCTTCAGGAAGCCAGACAGCCCGCTCTCCTGCCGCAAGGTCTCCATCCGCGTGTTGCGGCCCGTGAGGAGCTTGTGCGGATAGCCCTGATGTCCGACATCCCACACGAGCTGGTCGCGCGGCGTCTGGAAGCTGTGGTGCAGCGCGATCGTGAGCTCGACCACACCCAACCCCGCGCCGATATGGCCGCCGGTTCGTGAGCAGACGTCCACTATCCGTTCGCGCACATCGGCGGCGAGCGTACGCAATTCATCGCGCGTCAGCGTGCGAAGGTCGGCCGGTGAGGTAATGCGATCGAGAATGGACATGGGCAGCGGTGAAATCTAAGAGGTGCGTTCTACGGTGAAGCGTGCGATCTGGGCGAGCGATGGCGTCAGCAGTCCTACCGCGTCGAGTGCGCGGCAGCCTTCGTCGATCAACGCCTCGGCCCGCCTTTTCGCTCCTTCTACCCCGAGGAGCGCCGGGTAGGTGCTCTTCTGCAGCGCCAGATCGCGTCCAGCGGTCTTTCCAAGTTGGTCGGTCGTCGCCGTGACGTCGAGGACGTCGTCGGCGATCTGGAAGGCCAGGCCGACCGCCGCGCCGTATTGGGCGAGTGCCTCGAGGCGGACCTGGCTCGCCGAGGCGGCGCGCCCACCCAGCGTCGCGGCGGCGGTGATGAGGGCGCCGGTCTTCGCGCGATGGATGCGCTCGAGCTCCGCGAGCGCGAGCGGGCGCCCCTCGCCCTCCAGGTCGAGCAGTTGGCCGCCGATCATGCCGCCCGCGCCGGACGCCTGCATCAGCTCGACGACGATCGCTCCAACCGCTTCGTCGTCCAGTCCGAGCGCGCGAGCGGACTCTGCGGCGCATCGCGCGGCGAGCGGCACCATTGTCACGCCGGCGGCCGTCGCCGTGGCCACTCCATAGATGCGGTGCACCGTCGGCCGGCCGCGACGGACGTCGTCGTCGTCCATGCACGGCAGATCGTCGTGCACGAGCGAGTAGGCGTGTACCACTTCGATTGCCGCCGCGAGGTCGGCCGCTTCGCCCGATCCGCCCGCCGCCTCGAAAGCGCTGAGAAGGAGAGTGCCGCGCATCCGCTTGCCCTCGCCCAGCAGGCTGTAGCGAATCGCCTCGGCCACGCGCGGGCTCACGGCGCCGAGCGAGCGGTCGCACAGCTTTGCCAGCGAGCGGCCGACGCCCAAGCGCTGGGGGGCGAGAATCGCCGGCTCGTCGCGCACCGCGACCTCAGTCATCCTCGTCGAACTCCTCGACGACGAAGGCGCCGTCGGCGAGCTCGGTGAGTCGCTTCACGCGCGTCTCCGCTTCCGCCAGCGAACCCGCAGCCTCCCGTAGACAGGTCACTCCCTCCTCAAACAGCACGAGCGCCGACGCGAGGTCGATCTGCTCGTTCTCCAGCTCGGCAACGATCGCCTCGAGCCGTTCCAGTCGCTGCTCGAGCGTCATGCGCCCGGCTCCGCGATCGGATGGACTTCGCGCGCCGCCGCGCCGACCTCGCCATCGCGCAACCGCAGCGTGAACGCCATGTTCGGTGCAAAATCAGACGCCGACGCGAGGGTGCGCCCTTCAGTGTCACGCGCCACCGCGTAGCCTCGCTCGAGCGTCGCAAGAGGGCTGAGCGCGTGAAGACGCCCGGAGAGGGCGCCCAATCGCTCGCCTCGCGACCTGAGATGATCGGTAGTCGCTGCGGCGAGACTATGCGCCGCGCTGGCTGCACGTGCCTTGGGCTCGTACAGCCGGTCGTCCACCGCCTGTATGAGTCTTCGGCGGAAGCTCTGAATCGCGAGTCGGATCTCCTCGCGCGAGGTGACGGCGGCTTCCGCAGCCGCCGAGGGCGTCGCGGCGCGCAGATCGGCGACGAGATCACAGAGCGAGATATCCACCTCGTGTCCAACGGCGGAGATCGTCGGGACGGGACAGCCGGCGACCGCGCGAGCAACGCCCTCATTGTTGAACGCCCAGAGGTCCTCGCGCGACCCACCGCCGCGGGCAATGATCACCAGCTCGGCACCGCCCCAG
Organism: Gemmatimonadaceae bacterium; assembly: GCA_036508915.1. Lineage (GTDB taxonomy): Bacteria > Gemmatimonadota > Gemmatimonadetes > Gemmatimonadales > Gemmatimonadaceae > AG11. Next base: position 12,321 of record DATCGM010000002.1, on the reverse strand, counting down.
CGAGCGATGCGATCGAGCGCCGCGCACAGCTCGCGCGGCGCGCTCTCGCCCTGCACCGCCGCATGCGCCACGATCAGCTCCACACCCGGCGCCCGACGACGCAGCACGGCGATGACGTCTCGCAGGGCGGCGCCGCTCCCGCTCGTGACGATCGCAATGTGCCGCGGATGACGCGGCAGCGCGCGTTTGCGGCCGGGCGCGAGGAGTCCATCGGCTTCGAGCGTCGCCCGCGTCGCCTCGAGGGCTTTGCGCCAGAGACCATCGCCCTCGGCTTCCATGCGCTTTATGGTGAACTGCATCTCGCCGCGCGCGGCGTAGACGCCGAGCTGACCGAGAGCGGTCACTTGCATGCCGTCATCCGGTGGCGCAGGGATGCCGCTCTGGTCGCGTGACCACACGACACAGCGGAGCTGCGACGTGAGATCCCGCAGTCCGAAGTACCAGTGACCGTTGCGATGCGACTTGAAGTCGGTGATCTCGCCGCGCACCCAGAGCGGGATGAACGCGCCTTCGACGACGTCTTTCGCCGTCTGCGTGAGCGTCGAGACCGCGATCGCCGAGCGCGGACTCGCACCTGGAAAGATCTCACCGGCGTCCTCGAGCAGCGACTCCGCCGCCAACGACGAATCGAAGAGCGAAGGTGCGTCTCCCAGCGAGACGCTCGCGCCGGACGCGCGGCGACGCATCAGGCCGGGAGTGTACGCCGCGCCGCGCGCACCGTGTTGCGCAGCAGCATGGCAATGGTCATCGGTCCAACGCCGCCCGGCACGGGCGTGATCAGCGACGCGACCTGCCGCACTCCCTCGAAGTCCACGTCGCCGACGAGACGGGTGCCGCTCTTCCTGGATGCGTCGGGAATGCGATTCATGCCGACGTCGATCACCACGGCGCCGGGCTTCACCATATCAGCGGTGATCATGCGCGCGCGGCCCGCCGCGACGATGAGGATGTCGGCGCGCCGGGTGTGCCCGGCGAGGTCACGCGTGCGGCTGTGGCAGATGGTGACGGTCGCGTCGGCACCATCGCCGCTCTGTACCATGAGTGCCGCCATCGGCTTGCCGACGATCGTGCTCCGGCCGACGACGACGACGTCCGCGCCCCGCGTCTTGACGCCGTAGTGCACCAGCATGCGCTGCACGCCTGCCGGTGTGCAGGGCGCGAAACCGTCCGAATGCCCTATGAGCAGCTTGCCGACATTCACCGGATGGAAGCCATCGACGTCCTTGAGCGGATCGATGTGCCGGATCACCGTGTCGGGATCGATGTGCTTCGGCAGCGGCATCTGCACGAGAACACCGTGCACCGATTCGTCCGCGTTGAGCTGCTCAACGAGCGCGAGCAGCTCCGCCTGCGAGGTGCTCGCGGGCAGCCGAATGGTCTCGCCGGTCATTCCCGCCTCGCGCGACGCCTTCTCCTTCGCGCCAACGTAGACCGCGCTGCCCGCGTCGTCGCCGACGAGCACGACGGTGAGTCCGGGTGTCACGCCAGCTTCCTTCAGCGCGACGACTTCCGCGGCGACTTCCGCACGGATGAGCTTCGCCAACGCGACGCCGTCGATCAGGCGCGCTCCGGCGCTCGTCGGCGAGTTCGAGAATTCCGCTGCGCGCACGGTATCAGCGGGCAAAGTCCACCGCCCGCGTCTCGCGAATCAGCACAACCTTGATCTGACCGGGGTACTGGAGTTCCGCCTCGATCCGTCGAGCGATCTCTTCGGACAGCGTCGTCATGCGCAGATCATCCACGTCGTCCGGCACCACGATGACGCGAATCTCGCGTCCGGCCTGAATGGCGAACACGCGTTCGACACCCTTGTAACTCGACGCGATCCGCTCCAGCCCCTCGAGGCGCTTCACGTACGTCTCGAACGCTTCTCTCCGAGCTCCCGGGCGAGAGCCGGAGATCGCGTCGGCCGCCTGCACCAGCACCGAGACCTCCGTCTCATGCGGAACGTCGTCGTGATGTGCCGCGATGCAATTCACGACGAGAGGATTCTCGCCGTACTTCGTCGCCATCTCGACGCCAAGCTGCACGTGCGTTCCCTCGTGCTCGTGCGTCAGCACTTTGCCGATGTCGTGGAGCAAGGCACCCCGCTTGGACATCGCGACATCGAGCCCGAGCTCGGCGGCCATGATGCCGGCCAGATGCGCCACCTCCTGCGAATGCTGCAGGATGTTCTGGCCGTAGCTCGTACGCCACTTCATCCGGCCGATGAGCTTGATCAGCTCCGGATGCAGTCCATGCACGCCGGTGTTGTAGGCTGCCTGCTCGCCCGTCTCGATGATCGTCGCGTCGACTTCCTTCTTCGACTTGTTGACGACTTCCTCGATCCGGCCAGGATGGATACGTCCGTCCGACACGAGCTTTTCGAGCGCGAGCCGTGCGACCTCGCGGCGAATGGGATCGAAGCAGGAGACGACGACAGTGTCCGGCGTGTCGTCGATGATGACGTCCACGCCCGTCGCGAGCTCGAAAGCGCGAATGTTCCGCCCCTCGCGCCCGATGATACGGCCCTTCATCTCGTCGTTCGGCAGCGAAACCGCGGAGACGGTCGTTTCCGCCGTCGTGTCGGCCGCGATGCGCTGAATCGCCAACGCGACGATCTTCTTCGCCTCGCGCTCGGCGTTGCGCCGAGCCCCCTCGCGAATCTCGCGCAGCATATTGGCGGCGTCGGCGTGCGCCTCCTCCTCGAGCCGCCGGATCAGCTCGTTCTTGGCGTCCTGCGCCGACATGCCAGCCATCTGCTCCAGACGGCGCCGCTCCTCGGCCAGCAGCTTTTCGAGCTCCTCCTCGCGCGGCTGCAACAGCTTTTCGCGCCTCCCGAAGTCGCTCGCCCGTTTCCCGACCTCACGGTCGCGCTGCTCGACGAGCTCGAACTTCCGGTCGAGAGTACTTTCCCGCTCGCTGACCCGGCGCTCCTCCTGCTCGACCACCGCTCGGCGCGACCGCAGCTCCTGCTCGGCGGTCTCGCGCAGCTTCATCACCTCTTCCTTGCCCGATACGACCGCGCTCTTTCGCGACGTCTCGACCTCGCGCTCGGCGTCCGAGATGATGCGCTGCGCTGTCTCCTCGGCCGTCGTCTTTGCGACCGCGTGACGCTCGATTTCAGCCTGCCGCCCCGCGCGCACACCCAGCTTGCGGCCGAAAAAGAAAAAAGCCGGCGAGGCGACGACGAACACGCCCAGCGCGGCAAAAAATACTATATCGTTCATGTCATCTATGCTCCACCGCAGGCGGGCCGCGGAAGAAAGGATACCACCGCTGCATCCGCGGAGCGCCGCCGGGTAGCGCAATACTCGAGGCCGCACCGGCGTAGGGCGCAACATGGAGCGAGCTAACTACAAAGGGCGCATCAACCTACGAAAGCAACCGGGCGAATTTTGGGAACTTACGGGAGGGGAGAGGATCGGGCAAGGCGGCGCGCCCCGAGTTGTGAGTTTGGAGTCGGACAGTAAACTGCAGTTGATGGTTGAAGTTGGCTCCAGTTTGGAGTGGAGTTTGACTGCGGCAACGTGCGTCCGTCCGCAGTCAAACTTCACTCACCACTGTAGTCCACTTGAACCAAGAACTGCGGGTGACTCCCCGACTCACAACTGGATAACTGCGTTATCCCGCTTCCCCGGCGGCAACAATCGCCGAACATCGGCGGACAGCCCCTGCATCGCGCCAATGAGCGCTCCGTTCGCCTCGCGCGCCTGAAGCATCTCCGACGTGATCTGCAGCGCCGCCAGGATGGCCGCCCGGTTCGCTTCGATCACCGAGCCCCCGGACAGGATCTGCCGGATCGCCTTGTCCAGATACTCGGCGACCGCCTTCGTGTGCTCCGGGGCGGCCTCGGTGCGGAGGGCGTACGACTCGCCGAGGATCTCGACTTTGACCGAGGTCTTCTTGCCGCTCATCGCTCGCCTCCGCTCTGCGCCTGTTGTCTGATGAAGCGAACGCGATCGAGCATCTGCTGCGTGCGCGCCGTCGCGGCGTCGACCCTGCCTTTGAGCGCGGCGTTTTCGTGCTCGAGCTGCGTTACACGGTCGGACAGCTCGCGCTTTTCCTGCACCACCGGCGCCGTGCCCTGACTCTCGACCTCGCGCACGCGCGCCTCCGCGAGGAGCGCACGGCGGCGAAAGCCGGCGAGCTCGTCCGAGAGGTGGCGGACGAGCGTCTCCAGCTCACGAAACGCGGTGATCTCAGGTCGAGCGCTGTCGGACATTCAGTTCGTTCTGGAGTGCAGACAGGATCTTGGAGCGGCGCCCCTCGATTTCCTTATCGCGTAGAGTGCGCTCTGGATGCCGCAAGGTCAACCGCCAGGCTACCGAGCGACGTCCCGGCTCGACGCCCGTTCCTTCATAGACATCGAATGCGACGAGGCGCTCGAGCAGGTCGCCTGCCGACGCGCGGATGACCCGCTCGACGTCCGCTGCCCGCACTCCCTCCGGCACCAGCAGTGCGAGATCGAACTCGGACGCTGGCGTCGTCGGGAGTGGGCGGAACTTCGGCGGCGCATGGTGCGCCGAACCCGTTTCGAGTGTGTGCGCATGTTCGCCCGGAGGCGCGACATCCGCGTTCGAGACGCACCCCAGCACGAGCTCCACGCCATACGCCGGCGAAGCCCACACCGGCGCATCGAGCGGAACTCGCGAGACATGTCCGCGCGCCTCCCCGTCGATCACGATCGTCCACAGCAGATCACCATTGGCGTCGTTCGGCTCGAGCGTCGCCTGTCCCGGCGCGACCACCCGCGCGACGAGCTCCGCGAGACCTTTCGCATCCCACGCGTCGAATGGCTCGGGCTTCGCGTTGGTGAAATGTGCCGGATCGCGCTGGCCCATCACGAGCAGCGCGACGCGCATGCTCTCGTCGGGGAGCGCATCGGCTCCACGCGCAAATGCCGACCCGATCTCGTACAGCCGCACATTGCCCTGCATGTACGTGAGATTGTACTCGGCTCGGCGCGCGAGCGACTCGAGCACAGTGCGACGCAGATGCGCTTCGTTGTCGGCCAGCGGGTTCAGCACGCGGACGTGCTCTTCGCCTCCGGCGACGAAGGGCATCGGGCGCGCCTCGAGAAGACCCGCGCCGCTGAGCGCATCTCGTAAGTTCGCCGCGATGGTCCAGAGCGCCGCGTCGCTCGTCGTGCCGGGCCGGTACGGACGAATCTCGTCAGGCAGTGCATCGTATCCGTACAGCCGCGCGACTTCCTCGATCAGATCCGCTTCGGCAACGAGATCGTGGCGCCACGTCGGCGCGACGGCGTGAACCGCGGCGCCCGCGTCGTCCACGTCGGCCGTACATCCGATCGCCTTCAGGAGCTGCGCGATGCGTTCAGGATCCAGAGCCACACCGAGCACTCGCGTGACCCGTGCGGTGCGCAGCACGATCGGGGTGCGAGCGGCATCGCCCGAGTACAGATCCACCGGCGCCGAGACGACCTCGCCTCCGGCGACGGAAATGATCAGCGATGCGACGCGCGCGAGCGCATGCGGCGCAAGCGCGACATCCACACCGCGCTCGAACCGGTAGCTCGCGTCGGTCGAGAGTCCCGCGGCGCGGCGCGTACGTCTCGTGCGCTGGGCATCGAACGTCGCAACTTCGACGAAGATCTCCGTCGTCCCTTCGTCAACTTCGGTTGCCTGGCCGCCCATCACGCCCGCGAGCGCGATCGGATCCCTCGAATCGGCGATGACCGTCATGTCCGGCGTGAGCGTTCGCGTCACGCCGTCGAGTGTGACGAGCGTCTCGCCGTCCTTCGCCGACCGCACCACGATGGTCTTCTCCGGCATCTTCGGCTCGGGATCGACCTTGGCGAGATCGAACGCGTGCGTCGGCTGGCCAAGCTCGTGAAGCACGTAGTTCGTCGCGTCCACGATGTTGTTGATCGAGCGCGATCCCACCGCCGCCAGCCGGTCTACCAGCCACTGCGGGCTGGCGCCCACCGTCACGCCGCGAACGACGACGCCCATGTAGCGCGAGGCGAGCTTCGCGTCTTCCAGATGCAGCACGATGCCACCGGCGTTGCCGGCACGGCGGAAGCGCTTTGCGTCCGGGATCGCGATACCATCGACGCCGATGTCAGGAAGGTGCAGCTCGCCGCCCGTCACCGCCGCGACTTCGCGCGCGACGCCCAGGTGCGACAGCAGATCGGGGCGGTTCGGCAGCACGTCGATCACGAGCCGCGAGTCGCCGACGGGCATCGCAGTGAGGAAAAAAGTCCCCGGTGCGACGTCCACGTCGAGCTCCATGATGCCGTCGTGCTCTTCGCCCAACCCGAGCTCGCGCGCCGAGCAGAGCATTCCGTTCGAGGTCTGCCCGCGAATCTTTCTCTTTTCGATCTTGATGCCGCTCGGCAGCATGGTGCCAGTCGGGGCGAAGGGATACATCTTGCCCGCGGTCACGTTCGGCGCGCCGCAGACGACGTCGAGCAGCTCGCCGGTGCCCATGTCCACCTTCGTGATATGGAGATGGTCGGAGTCGGGATGCGGCGCTTCCTCGACGACGCGCGCAATGACGATTGGTCCCAGATCCGCGCGCAGCGCGACAAGCTCCTCGACCGTCACCGTGTGGGCCGTGAGCAGATCGCGCAGTTCCGTGGCGGACGCCGCCGAATCGGCGAAGGCGTTGAGCCAGCTAACGGAGGCGTTCATTCCGCCACCTGCTCGAGGAAGCGCACGTCGGAATCATAGAGAAGACGAATGTCGGGAAGCCCATAGCGCAGCATCGCGATGCGGCCGGGCCCCATGCCGAAGGCCCAGCCTGTGTAGCGCTCACTGTCGACGCCCGCAGCCTCGAGCACGGACGGATGCACCATGCCGGCGCCGAGGATTTCCATCCACCCCGTTCCCTTGCACGCGGAGCAGCCGGTGCCGCCGCAGAGGCGGCACTCGACATCCATCTCCGCGGAGGGCTCGGTGAAGGGAAAGAAGCTCGGACGAAAGCGCGTGCGCGTCTTGCCGAAGAACTTCTGCGCGAAGAGCGTCAGCGTCGCCTTGAGATCGACGAACGAGATGCCGTCGTCCACGGCGAGTCCTTCGATCTGCGCGAACGCGGGCGCGTGCGACGCATCGAATGGATCGCGGCGGAACACCGTGCCGGGCGCGAGAATGCGAATGGGCGGCGCGTGGCGCTGCAGCGTGCGCACCTGCACCGGCGACGTGTGCGTCCGCAGTAGCGCACCTTCGCCGAGGTAGAGCGTGTCGTGCATGTCCATCGCCGGATGGTCGGGCGGAAAGTTCAGCGCGCCGAAGTTGTACCACTCCGATTCGCTTTCCGGTCCGAGCGCGACGGTGAAGCCGATCTCGCGGAAGATCGCGACGATCTCGTCGATGACGAGGGTGACGGGATGCTTGCCGCCGCGCCAGCGGGTGCGGGCCGGCATGGTCAAGTCCATGTGCGGACTCTTCGTCGCTCCGCGACTCAGCGTCGTCCGGCGTTCGTCGAGCGCGGCAGCCAGCGTCGTCTTCGCGTCGTTGAACGCACGACCGGCATCGCGACGCGACTCGGGCGCCAGCGTGCCGAGCCCCTTTTGCAGCACGAGCAGCTCACCGCGCTTGTCGCCGAGGAATTGAATGCGCGCGGCTTCCAGCGCGTCGGCGGCGGCGGCCGCGGCGAACGCGGCGGCGCCACGCGCGGCGAGCGCGGCGGCATAGGCGAGGTACTGCTCGAGCGTGGGATTGTCAGGAAGCATCGCAGAAGTGTCGAAAATGACTCGGCGGCGGCGTGACCGTTGGGTCGCACCGCCGCCGAATGCCTGCGAAAAAACTACTTACGCAGCGTTCAGCGCGGCGCGAGCCGCGTCAGCGATCGCACCAAAGGCCTGCGGGTCGCGGACGGCGATGTCGGCCAGGATCTTCCGGTCGATCTCGATGCCAGCGAGCTTGAGCCCGTTCATGAACACACTGTAACTCATGTCGTGCTGGCGTGCGCCCGCATTGATGCGGACGATCCAGAGCTTCCGGAAATCGCGCTTCTTGTTCTTGCGATCCCGGTAGGCATACACCCAACCGCGCTCGACGGTCTCCTTGGCTGCTTTCCACAGCTTGGAGCGAGCGCCGAAGGCGCCCTTGGCGTGTTTGAGGATCTGCTTCTTCCGCTTGAGGCGCGGGACGTTCGATACGGCGCGTGGCATAGTCGGCTCCTATTAAGCGGCCTGAATGAGGCGCTTGATTCGCTTCTGTTCGCCGTTCGTGGCGATGAGCCCCGCGCGGCGCAGGTTGCGCTTCCGCTTGGAGGTCTTCTTGGTGAGGATGTGGCTCTTGAAGGCCTTGAACCGCTTGACCTTTCCAGTGCCGGTCGTCTTGAAGCGCTTTGCAGCGCCCTTGTGCGTCTTCATTTTGGGCATGGCACGCTCTCGTTATTTGGGCGTGAGGATCATCGTCATGGACTTCCCTTCGAGCCGACCAGCGCTCTCGATCTTTCCGATGTCGGCGAGTGTAGTGCTGACCCGATTGAGCACGGCCTGACCGAGCTCGGGATGGGCGACTTGGCGGCCACGGAACATCATGGTCACCTTGACCTTGTTTTTCTCCTCCAGGAAACGGCGCGCGTGCCGTGTCTTTGTTTCGAAGTCGTGATCGTCGATCCCAGGGCGATACTTCACTTCCTTGAGCTCGATGACGTGCTGCTTCTTCTTCGCGACCCGCGCCTGTTTCGCCATCTCGAATTTGTACTTCCCGTAGTCCATGATGCGGACGACCGGGGGGCGAGCCGTTGCGGCGACTTCGACGAGATCCAACCCGGCTTCTTCCGCCATCCGGAGCGCCGCGTCCACCTCGAGAATTCCGAGTTGCGAACCATCGGCGCCGATCACGCGGACCGGGCTGATGCGGATCATGCGATTGACCCGCACGCGCTTGGTGGTGTCCTGAATACCCGTAACCTCAGAGAGAGAAGACCAAAAAAATCGGACCCTTCTGGAGGAGAAGAGTCCGCAAAAAGCGCGCGACGTCCGCCATGTGCGAGGTCGCGAGCAGAATAAGGACTCCTGTAGCACACCTCGCGAACTGCTCGAGGGCCAGAGGGTGGGTGACCCAGACGTCGGGACACCACTTAGCTAGTTGTGAGAACGGAAGTTAGGTCGTTTCGTGGGGAAGTCAAGATGGGGACGTTCGGCCTGCTCGCTGCGCTCGCTCTTCGGCTCGCGTGAAAGCTCGCTAAAGCACCGTGCATGCATAGCCCTTGCCGTCCGTCACAATGCGTCCGAACGCATTTACCGAGTCATGCTCGAAGACCACCGTCCACGCTTCGTCAGCGGCCTCCGCCCACAGGTGCCGCTTCGTCTCCAAAGTCACCAGCGGCTCGACGTCGTAGCCCATGATCCAGGGCAGCGGAACATGCGAGACCGTCGGCGCGAGATCGGCGAGATAGAACATCCGCTCGGATCCCGACGTCAACAGGATGCCCTGATGATGCGGCGTGTGTCCCGGCGCATGGCGCAGTGTGATTCCCGGGAGAACTTCCCGATCGTCGTCGACCAGCTCGAGCCGACCTGCTGAGCGCAACGGGTCGAAGTTGTGTGGGAAGTAGCTCGCTGACGTGCGTTCGTTCGTGTGATGGGCCCAATCCCACTCGCCCTGTCGCACGACGTACCGCGCGTTCGTGAACGACAGACTCACCGAGCCATCCTCGTCGCGCCGAGTGTTGCCGCCGGCATGATCGAAATGCAGATGGCTGTTGATGACCATCGTCACGTCGTTCGGGGAGAATCCGGCCTCCGCGAGCGCGCTCTCGAGCTGCGTCGGGCCCACGGCGCCGACCGGCGCATTCTCGATGCCATAGATGCTGTGGAACTTCTCGTTTTCCTTGTTGCCCGCTCCTGTGTCGACGAGCACCAACGCGTCGGGATGCTCGATCAGAAGGCACCGCATACCAAGCGGAATTCGGTTCCGCTCGTCCGCGGGAATCTTTCGTTCCCAGAGCGTCTTGGGGACGACGCCGAACATCGCGCCGCCATCGAGCTTTTGGAGACCGGCTTGGAGGGCGTGGACGCGCATGCTTCCGACCGTACGCGAGGCGACAAGGGGGAGGAGGGGCATGATCGTCAAGCAGTCGTGTCCCGCTCCACCGGCTGCGGCATCGCCAGCGCTTTCCGTCCACGACGCTTCGTCTTCACCGCACTTCCCGTGGAGAGAAAGCGCTCGAGCTCCGACCATCGCTCGCATCCATGCGATCGTGCGTCGTCGAGCAGTCGGAGCAGACAGTGGGCGGTCGTCACGGCATCGCCCGCGGCGCGATGGCGCATGCCATCCGGAATCTCGACATCGTAGTGCCGAGCGACCCAATCGAGTGAACGTGACCGCAACTGTGGCAGGAGACGGCGAGCGAGACGGACGGTACACAGCCTCCGACCCGTCAGCTCTCGACCCGATGCACGCACCACTTCGGCGCTGACGAACCGCCAGTCGAACGCCACATTGTGCGCCACGAACACCTGTCCGTCCAAGGTGCGAATCACCCGTTCGCATACATCGCGGAATGGTGCCTTGTCGCGCACCATCTCCCACGAGATGTTCGTCAGCCGTGTGATGAATGGCGGAATGGACCGCTCCGGATTGACGAGCGTTTCATAGACCTCCTGTACTCGGCCGTCATTCACGGTCACGATCGCGATCTCGGTGATTCGGTCGCCGGTGCCGGGCCGGCCGCCGGTCGTCTCGACGTCCACCACGGCGAACGAGAGCGATGAGAGCAGCGGCTCCTCCTCCACCGCGTGGGCGTGCCACGCAGGCTGCGCCGGTTCGCACAGGCCCCAGTCCCAGTGTGGATCAACGGCCATTACGGATCGTCCCGCTCCACCGGGCACGTCATGCACCGTGGTCCGCCTCCGCCCCGCACAAGCTCCGCACCGTCGAACGTGATGACGGCACGCTGGTCGTCGCTGATGCGAGCGTCGCCCTGCAGATAGTTCGCGCCCGCGACGATCTCGAAACCGGCGCGTTCCATCTCGCGGAGCGTGCCGACGTTGCGCGCATACGAGAGCACGAGGCCCGGGCGCATCGCCACGAAATTGCAGCCCGATGCCCACTGCTCGCGCTCCTGCACCACGCGTCGCTCCCCACCCACGAAGATCGGCGTCATCGGCATTCCGCACGCCTCGAGCGCGCTGAACATGTCATGCTCCTCGCGCAGCGTGCTCTCGCCCTTCCGCCAATGGAGCACACTCAGGCGCTCAGGGCCCACGAAGTGCGGAGGAAAGCAGATGCAGAGTTCCGTGTCGACCTGCGTGAAAATCATGTCGAGATGAATCGCCGAGTTCTCCTTCGGCATCACGACGATGATGATGTCCGTCACCTTCGTCTGCGCGAAGAGCACCGAGGCGAGATGGTCGATCGCGCCTGGGCTCGACCGCTCGCTGAAGCCGATGACCACGAGGTCTTCGCGCAGCGGATGGACGTCCCCGCCCTCGAGGGTGTAATTGAGGCGACGCTCGGTGGAGCCGTCGTAGATGATGCCTTCGTTCTTCAAAAGCGGGTGATAGCTGAAGAGCGCCTTCATGATGAGCTCTTCCGGCCACCTGATTCCGTAGCGCATCGAACCGACGAGCACGTGCCTGCCGACGCTCATCGCCGAGTCACGCGTGAAGAACAGATTCGGCAGTGGAGGAAGCTCGTAGCCGAACTCGTTGAGCGTGCGCGCCAACGGACCAGGCGTCTCCACGCGTCCCTCGATGAGCATCGTCACGAGCTCAGCGGGCGGTAGCGCTTCGATCTCCCGCGCGAGCGGCTCGCTGGGAACAATGTCCATTGTTTCGCGCACGAGTAGCTCGCGGGTCTCGCGATTCTCGAGCACTTCGGCGAGGAGATCCCTGACTTCGTACACCTTGCAGAAGCGCTCCAGGACCGCGGTGAAGCGCCGGTGCTCCTTTCGGGCCTGATCAGCATCCGGAAGGTCGTCGTACAGATAGTCTTCGCGCGTCGCCGGGGTGACGCCGAGCAGCTCGGCGCCGGGAGTATGGACGATGACGGAGCGGAGGCGACCGATCTCCGAGGTAACATGCACAGTCATGACCCGAAGATAACCGGCGGGGCGTCTACCGCCTTCTTGCATGTTTATGCGGCGTGTGATGTTGGCGCGCCGGGGTACCGGGACCGCTGGTGCCTGATGAAAGAACGCGCTAGCTTGTGAATCAATTCACAAGCCTGACCACGCCCTGGCCACGCATTGAAACGCATCGCGGATTCGACCGTTCGCCGACTCTCGATCTATCTACGCTTCCTCGAGGAATTCGAGGGGCGTGGCCTGGCCACCGTCTCGAGCGAGGAACTCGCTCGCCGGGGCGGAACCACGTCGGCGCAGGTCAGAAAGGACCTCTCCCTGTTCGGCTCCTTTGGCAAG
>DATCGM010000001.1:0-12765 GCA_036508915.1 Gemmatimonadaceae bacterium | reverse complement strand
GAGCCGCCGCTGCACCTGCTGCTCGGCAAGGCCGCGCTCAAGGGCGCGAACTGGAAGCTCGATCTTCTGCGCCGAAATTTCGACGCATGGCAGGAAACGACTATCGGAGCAGACTTTCCTCATGGGGAATGAATCGCTCTGGGGAGCGGTTGCGTTGAGTATCCTCAGGGCAGAGGATGCTCAGCACCTCATTCTGGCCAGCGCGTTCATCATCGCGTCGCGCTCGTAGAGCACGCCGAGCAAGTGCTAGCAACGCTACAGCGCCTTGCAGCAGAGCGGACGCAGGCCGCTGGCGAACCTGAGCGGCGACAAGTCCGACGACTTCCTCGGCAGGGATGAAGAGCGATGCCGGAACGCGTGAGAGCCTATCGCAGCGGCGATTTTGTGTGGATCGTTCACTCCTTGCGTTTCGCTGATCGGCCCCTTCATCAAAGAACTCAACTGACTACGTGCACATTCTCGTCCTGAACGTCGGCTCGTCATCGCTCAAGTTCCAGCTCATCGACACCGACGAGTCGGCCATTGCCGAGTCGCGCGACCGGCGTCTGGCCCGTGGCCAATTAGACCGCATCGGCGGCGAAGCTATCCTGACGCTCGAGGCGACCGGTCGTCGGCCGGTAAAGAGCACAGCGACGATCCGCGATCACGCGGCCGCCGTCGAGCACATCATCTCCTGGTTGACGAGCGACGAATTCGGTGTACCGATCGCGAAGGTCAGCGAGATCGAAGCCGTGGGGCACCGCGTCGTGCACGGCGGCGAGCGATTCACACAGTCGACGCGTGTCGATGACGACGTTTGGCGCGGACTCGAGGAGCTGATCGAACTCGCGCCGCTGCACAATCCGCATAACCTGCGCGGCATCACGGCGGCGCGTGCCGCGCTCGGGCCCGGTATTCCGCAAGTCGCGGTGTTCGACACCGCGTTTCACCACACGTTGCGGGAGATGGCATATCTCTACGCGCTGCCGTACCAGCTTTACCGTCGGTACGGCGTGCGCCGATATGGCTTTCATGGCACGTCGCATCGCTACATCGCGTATCGCTACCGCCAGCTCACCGGTCGCTCACGAGAGGACACGAAGATCGTCACGCTGCATCTCGGCAACGGCGCGTCGGCGTGCGCGATCGTGGGCGGCGAGTCGATCGACACATCGATGGGCTTCACGCCGCTCGAAGGGCTGGTCATGGGCACCCGCTCCGGCGACCTCGATCCCGCCATCCTCGATTTCGTGTCGGCCAAGGAGGGCATGAGTCTGCGAGATGTCGACGCGATGCTCAATAAGCAGTCAGGATTGCTGGGCATCTCGGGGCTCACGGCCGATATGCGGGAACTGCTCGCCGAAGAGCAAGAGAACGGTGATCGGCGCGCGCGGCTGGCCATCGACGTGTTCTGCTATCGTGTGAAGAAGTACCTCGGGGCGTACCTGGCAGCCATGAACGGCGCGGATGCGATCGTGTTCGCGGGCGGCATCGGCGAGAACTCGCCGGAGGTGCGCGCGCGAATTTGCCGCGGGCTCGACTGGTTGGGCATCGCCATCGACGACACGAAGAACGCGTCCAAGGTTGGCGTGGAGGGTCGCATCGATGCCGCGGGGTCGCGGGTCGAGCTGTGGGTCATCCCCACGGACGAAGAACTCCTCATTGCGCGCGACACATGGCGAGTCGTCACCGGCGCGGACATGAACAAGTGAACACTCTCGAAGATCCCCACTCCGCACTTGCTGGTCGTTACACCATCGAGCGCGAGCTCGGCGGTGGCGGGATGTCGCGCAATGACGAAATCAGCCGGTTGCCGAGCCGGCGCAGCGTGGTGGTCTTCGCCGCGTGTGCCGCGTTCTCGGCGTGCGGTCATCCTCAGACCGCGTCGTCGCCTCAGGACATTCCTGATGCGCGCGTCCTCGTCTACAACATCCACGCGGGCAAGGACGCGCCCGGAGTGGACAACCTGGTACGCGTCGCCGAGCTCGTGCGATCGACGAATGCCGACATCGTCCTTCTCCAGGAAGTCGACAGGGGGACGAAGCGCTCCGGCAACGTCGACCAGCCCGCGGTGCTTGCCGCGCAGACTGGCCTCAACGCCGCCTTCGGCAGCGCGCTGGACTACGACGGCGGCACGTACGGCGTCGCAATTCTCTCGCGCTGGCCGATTCTGAAGGACACGCTCTTTCACCTTCCCGTCGATCTGCCACAGACGCGCGCTGGCGGCTCGATGGAACCGCGCGGCGCGTTGCGCATCGTCGTCGCGAGCCCCAAGGGCAGGCTCGCGATCATCAATACGCATCTCGACGCAACCAATGTGGATCGCTGGCGCCGGCAGGAGGCCGATTCGATCATCAGTCTCGTTGCCCAGACTCGGCGCGACGTCGGCATGGTCATCGCCGGCGGCGACTTCAACTCGACGCCGGAAAGCGCGGTGCAGGTTGCCGTGCGCGGCGCAGGCCTGCGCGACAGCTGGACGGAGTGCGCGGCCGGACAGGGCTTCACGTATCCCGACGACGTCCCGGTCAAGCGCATCGACTATCTGTTTCTCACCGGTGGCATTCACTGCTCCTCCGCGCAGGTGATCAATACGCGAGTCTCCGATCACCGGCCGGTACTCGTGGAGCTCTCGCTGCGCTCGTCTCCGTTCGTGTTGCGCGCTGAAGTTCCGGAACCGGCCAGGCCGCTCCACGCTGCCGCGGTCGCCAACCTCGACCCGCGCACACCGCTCACATCGGCGCAGCGCGAATGGGTCGAGTTTACGCTCGCGTCGCTGTCACTGCGTGAGCGCGTCGGCCAGATGATCAACGTCTGGGTGCTCGGCGATTACACGAACACGCGCGACTCGAGCTTCGCGGAAGTGCTCCGATGGATCAAGCAGGATTACATCGGCGGCGTCACGATGTCGCTCGGCTCACCGATCGAAGTGGCCGAGAAGATCAACGCGATGCAGCGCGCCGCGAAGGTGCCGTTGATGGTCAGCTCCGATCTCGAGCCGAATCTCGGCCGCCTCGAGGGTGGCGTCTTCACGCACTATCTCATGGATGCGGGCGGGGCGACCGTGTTCCCGAACGCGATGGCGATCGCGGCGACGGGACGAGATAGCGATGCGTACGAGGTCGGGCGGGACATCGGTCGCGAGGCGAGGGCGATAGGCGTTCTCGTGAACTTCGCGCCGGTGGTGGACGTCAACAACAATCCGGCCAATCCGGTGATCAATACGCGCTCGTTCGGTGAGGATCCGCGCCGAGTCGCGCGTCTCTCAGCGGCGTTCGTGAAGGGTTCGCAGGACGCCGGCGTTGTTGCCACGATCAAGCACTTTCCCGGGCATGGCGACACCGACGTGGACTCGCACGCGCGGCTGCCGATCGTGAGCGCATCCGCCGCGCGACTCGACTCGGTTGAACTCGTGCCATTCGTCGCCGGAATCGCTGCGGGCGCAGGGATGGTCATGACGGCGCACATCGCGCTGCCAGCGGTGCAGGGTGACAGCACGACGCCGGCGACGTTGGCGCCGCGCATCATCACCGGGCTGCTGCGCGACAGGCTCCACTTTACGGGCCTTGCGATCACCGATGCGATGACGATGGGCGGAATCGGCAAGGGATACACGACGGAAGAGAGTTCGGTACTCGCCGTGCAAGCGGGCGCCGACGTGCTGCTCAAGCCGGCTGATCCGTCGAAGGCGGTGGATGCGCTCGTGCAGGCTGTCGAGCGCGGCGCGATCTCGCGCGCGCGGATCGATTCGGCGGTGCGACGAGTGCTCGAGCTCAAGGCGAGAACCGGGGTCGTATTTCGTCCTGTGGTGCCGCTCGACAGTCTGCGCGACGTCGTTGGCGCACCGGAGCATCGTGCGCTTGCGGCCGACATCGCCACCCGCGCCGTGACCCTGTTGCGCGACCAGGCCGGTTTGATTGCCGCTTCGCGTGGCGGACGCACGGTGCTCGTGCAGTACATGCCCGAGACGGAGTTGCGCGCCGGCAAGGTGTTCGCGGACGAGGTGCGTCAGGCGGCGGGAGCGAGTCAGACGCGAGTGTTCAAGGTGGGACCTTCGGCGTCGCCCGCCTCGCTCGACGCCATCGCGCTGGCGTCGCAGGGCGCGGACCGTGTGATCGTCGCGACGTACGTGCGGCGTATCGAAGGTGAAGGGCGGTTCGCGATTCCGCAGCACATCGCTGACTGGATCGACACGCTTGCGAGTCGCGAGCGCGTGATCGTCGTCTCGCTCGGCAATCCCTATCTGATTCGCCAGTTCCCGCACGTCGGCACTTATGTCGTGACGTACGGGGTGGCCGACGTGCTCGAGCGTGCTGGGGCACGCGCGGCGCTTGGTCGTTCCTCAATCACGGGAACGATTCCAGTTTCGCTGCCGGGATTTTTCACGCGCGGGGACGGGATTCGGCGAGACGTGGTTTCGAATCGGAAGTAACCTCTACATCGCATGACCATGTCAACCAAACCCGGTGTCGTCCTGAGCGCAGCGAAGGGCGCTCTCGCAGGACGACAGGGGCTCGCATTCGGCGGAGCGTCGGGGCCTCGGATCGGCAATGTCCGCCGCGAGCGGCCGGGCCCTACTCGCGATCCAGCACCTCTCGCACCTTGGCCGCCAACGCAACGGGGGAAAACGGCTTCTCAATGAAGGACACCCCGTGCTCCAACATGCCGCGGAGCGCGATAACATCGGCGGTATGTCCTGACATGAAGAGCTGCTTGAGCTGCGGCCGGAGCGTCAACAGCGCCGCCGCCAGGTCACGGCCGTTCATTTCGGGCATCTGCACGTCGGTCAACAGCAGGTGGATGTCGCCGGCATACTCCTGCGCCTGACGAAGGGCTTCGCCCGGACTGCCTGCGGCCAGCACGGCGTAGCCCTGCACTTCGAGCGCCCTCTTGGTAAGCCGCAGGATTCCGGCTTCATCCTCGACCAGCAGGATGGTCTCCCAGCCGGCCGCAGCCACGCTGACCGCCCCTGACTGCGCCGCCTGCGCCGCCTGCGCGTCGACCCCATGCCGAGGCACGTAGATCTCGAACGTCGTGCCCTGGCCCAGCTCGCTGGACACCGTAATGAAGCCGCCGTTCTGCTTGACGGCGCCGTACACCGACGCCAGCCCCAGACCGGTGCCCTCACCGACGCCCTTCGTCGTAAAGAACGGCTCGAAGATCAGGGCCAGCGTGGCCCCATCCATGCCGCTGCCCGTGTCGCGCAGGGTGAGCCGCACATAGTCCCCAGGCACCGCGTCCGGGTGCATGGCGCAGACGGCCGCGTCGATGGCACAGTTCTCCGTCGCCATGGCAATCGTGCCGATGTCGGCGATGGCGTCCCGGGCGTTGATGCACAGATTCGTCAGGATATTGGCCAACTGGGATGGATCCATCCTGACGGGCCAGAGGCTCGGCCCTGGCCGCCAGACGAGATGGATGTCTTCGCCGAGGAGTCGCTGCAGCATCGAGAGCAGCGCCGGCACGGTGTCGTTCAGGTCCAGCACTCTGGGAGCGACGGTCTGCTTGCGGGCATAGGCCAACAGTTGCCGCGTGAGGTCGGCGGAACGCTTGGCCGCATTCCGGATTTCCACGAGGTCCGCGTACAACGGCTGCGCCGGGTCCACCTGTTCCAGCGCAAACTCGACGTTTCCGAGGATTACCCCCAGCATGTTATTGAAGTCGTGGGCTACGCCACCCGCCAGGCGGCCCACGGACTCCATCTTCTGCGAGTGCTGCAGTTGGGCTTCGAAGGTGGCCGCCGCAGTTTCTGCTTGCGTGCGCGCGGTGATGTCGTGGAATGACCACACACGTCCAACAATGTCTCCGTCCATGATGATCGGGGCGGAATATCGCTCAAACACCCTCCCATCCTTGAAATGCAATGTGTCTCTGCCCTCTTCGGCCGAGACGTACAGCATGCGCACCTTTGTGAGAAACCTCTCAGGGTCGACCAGTTGGCTCACAACGTGATGCAACAAACCGTCATCGTCCGCGGAGTCGATAAGCGATTGTGGAACATGCCATAATTCGGCAAATCGCTTGTTGGTCTTGATGACTTTGCCGTTGTTGTCAACCGCCAGCATGCCGTCCGCCGTGGATTCCAGGATGACGTTCAAATTGGCTTCACTGTCGCGGAGCGCAACGTCGGCCAGTTTACGTTCGATCACCAGGGCGACTTGGCTTCCCACGGAAGCGAGAAACCCGAGATCACGCTCGTTATAGATGTTCTCCTTTTCGTAGTGTTGAAGAACCAGAACGCCAATTGTTCCAGATGGCGTGCGTAACGGAACACCCATCCAGGACAGTGAAGGTGAGCCGACCAGCACGATTTCGTTCTGTTCCCGGAGCTGTCTGGAGACGGTCGGCGTGAGGAGTACTGGTTCACCACGGCGGAATACGTACGCGGTGCAACTGCGCGGCATCGCTAGCGGCAGGGGCGTCGAGTCGCGTTCATCGACAAAGTACGGAAAGCTGAACAGTCCGGTCTGCGGATCATGCAGTGCCACGAAACAGTTCTCCGCAGAAAGCACTCGCTGCAGCGAGTGATGCATCAACTTCAATAATTCGTCGAGATCTGCAGTCGTCGCAACGCTCTGTGCGATGTCGTGCATGATCTGATGCTCGAGCGCGGCCCGCTTGCGCGCGGTGATGTCCTGCAGAAACGTCACTATCCGCCCGCCATCGACGGGCTGGAACTGGACGTTGACTGCGACGTCATAAATGCTTCCGTCCTTGCGGCGGTGCCGGGACTCGAACCGATCCTCGCCTTGCGCTAAGACCTTTTGGACGTGGGTAGCAGCATCGTTGAGCGTTTCGACGGCCTCCACGTCGCTGATGCGCATCGCCAACAGTTCCTGCGCGCTGTAGCCGCTCATCCGGCAGTAGGCCTCATTGACCTCCAGCAGGTGCCCCTGCAGGTCCATCAGCCAGAAGCCGTCCATCGCCGTCTGGAGAACGGCCCGAACTCGCTCCTCGCTCTCCTGCAGCTTCCACCGTGCCTCATCGAAGCTGCGGCCGATCGTCTGCGCAACGCGAGCGACCACGAACGCCGTGATCGCGACCACCGCCATGAGCGTCGCAGCGAGGAGCAGTGCGTCGTTGCCAACTAGCGATGGCCACACCGTTCGAGACAGGATGCTCTGGAGGAGAACGACCGTGACGGTGAGGGGGAGAAACGCCCGCCACAACCGGGCGGAGGTCGAATCCCCAACGGTGAGGCGCAGGCAGAAGTTCTCCGGGCCAACTGCCGCGGCCAATGCACCGCCGAGGAACAGGAACGCGAGGGCAGTGGTGGCCGCCATCGGGACTGAGCGGCCACCATACATGAAGGGCGTACCGAACCCGTAGCCCAGAAGTACGGTCGCCCCGATCAACATCGTCAGTAATCCAGTGCTCGACGCCCAGCGCTCGAGGCGCCCGGTGTGGCGAGAATTCCGCTGGCCAAGCCACAGCAGGAACGTGCCCAGTGCGGCCGCCACGAAGGTAACGCTCGTCGCGAGTGCCATACGCCCGATGGGAATTCCTTGCAGGGTGCTCACTCCGGACGTCAGCCTGTCTTCGAGCGTGAGATCCATCCCCACGATGCC
Organism: Gemmatimonadaceae bacterium; assembly: GCA_036508915.1. Classification (GTDB taxonomy): domain Bacteria; phylum Gemmatimonadota; class Gemmatimonadetes; order Gemmatimonadales; family Gemmatimonadaceae; genus AG11. Next base: position 5,221 of record DATCGM010000001.1, on the reverse strand, counting down.
CCCGACGACATGCAGCAGAGCAAGCACCGTGACCAGCAGCGCCAGTGCGAGCATGACTCCTGGGCCAACGCCCTGCCGACGCCCGCGGGCATGGGAGTACAGGGCCACGCTGAGGATCAGGAAAAAAACCGCCGTGCTGGGCGCCATGGGGATGTAACTCGGTCGCATACTACCCAGCACGCGCAGCCCCGGGATGTACCCGAGCAGCCCCGCGAGGGCGACGACCGCGGCTCCCGCACATCCCACAGTGACCGTTCGTTTGAAACGAAAGGCCGTCGACAGCCGCCGTGCGCCAGTCTCACGATCACTGTGCGCTTCGGCGGTCATGATCGCATCTCTTTTCGATTCATCGGCCGTGCCAGAAAGTATTGAGCTAGTTCTGTTCAGGGACAAATGGGATCGTCATCGTGGCGGCGCGTGGAACTCTGTCGTGCCCCATCCGCCAATCGAGGAAGATTTTCGTGACGTGCGATCTTGATTGACGCGGTCCAGTATGCGGACCCTCCTTCGTGGGGAGGCACGCACGACCGTCGCGGATTCGTGGCCACGGGATAGGAATCTCAATCGCGGCTCGTCCAGTATGCGACGTTCCCACGCCGTGAACAAGCGGCGCGTCAAGGCCACGCGTGTGCCGGCTGGGTGGGCTGCGCGGCCCCTGCGTGCCCACCTCGAAGGAGACGTTATGTCCGATCTGCCGACAAACACCTTGCCACGCTGGCCCAGCTCGCCAGCGTGGTCTTCAACGGCGAACGAGTGCGGCCATAACGACTACCTCACGACAACCCCACAATCTCCCCATTCGCCGCGAGCGACATCCCCTCCGCCGCCGGCACCTTCGGCAGCCCGGGCATGGTCATGATGTCACCAGCCTTCGCCACCACGAAGCCCGCACCCGCCGAGCCGTACACCTCATTGATCGAGATCCGGAATCCGGCCGGCTTGCACAGCCGCGTCGGGTCATCGGTGAGCGAGTACTGCGTCTTCGCGATGCACACGGGCGTGTCGCCGAGCCCGATGCTCGTGAGATACTCGATCGACCGCTCGGCCGCCGGCGAATAGTCCGCGCCCTCACCGCCGTAGACCTTCTGCACGATGATGTCGATCTTCGCGCGAATGGGAAGGTCGGTGGAGTAGAGCGGCGCGAACTTCGACTTCTGCTCCGCCAGAATCGCGAGTACCTCCCTCGCAAGCTCCTCGCCGCCGGCGCCGCCTTTCTCCCACACCTCGGTGAGAATCACCTTCACACCGAGCATCGCTGCGTAGTCGGTGACCATCTGCAGCTCGGCGTCGGTGTCGCTCAGGATGCGGTTCAACGCAACGACGACCGGCACGCCGAACTGCTGCACGTTCTTCACGTGATGCGCGAGATTCGGGAGGCCGAGTCTCAGCGCATCGAGGTCTTCCTTGGTGAGAGACTTCTTGTCGAGCCCGCCCTGCATCTTGAGCGAGCGGATCGTGGCCACGAGCACCGCGGCTTCCGGATTGAGTCCGCCGAACCGGCACTTGATGTCGAAGAACTTCTCGGCGCCGAGATCGGAGCCGAACCCGGCTTCGGTGATGACGACGTCGCCCAGTGCGAGCGCGGACTTGGTGGCGATGAGCGAGTTGCAGCCGTGCGCGATGTTGCCGAAGGGACCGGCGTGCACGAATGCCGGGCCGCCCTCGAGTGTCTGCACGAGATTAGGTCGAATCGCGTCCTTGAGCAGCATCGCCATTGCGCCATCGGCCTTGAGATCGCGTGCGCGCACCGGATGCCGCTTCGCCCCGGCCGTTGCGCCAACGATGATCCTGCCGAGCCGCTCCTGTAGGTCCTCTCGGCTCGACGCGAGCGCAACGATCGCCATGATCTCACTCGCCGGAATGATGACCCAGCGCTCTTCGCGCACGACGCCGTCGCCGACACCGCCCAGTCCGATGACGGCTTTGCGCAGCGCGCGGTCGTTCATGTCGATCGTGCGCGGCCAAGTGATGCGACGCGGGTCGAGCCCGGTGGGATTTCCCTGCTGCAGCGAGTTGTCCATCAACGCGGAGAGCAGCGCATGCGCGCTCGAGATCGCGTGGAAGTCGCCGGTGAAATGGAGATTGATGTCCTCCATGGGAATCACCTGCGCGTAGCCCCCGCCCGCCGCGCCGCCCTTCATGCCGAACACCGGGCCGAGCGATGGCTCGCGCATGCAGAGAATGGCGTTGGTGCCGATGCGTCTGAGCGCTTGGGCGAGCCCGACGCTGACCGTGCTCTTGCCCTCACCCGCTGGGGTGGGGCTGATCGCGGTGACGAGGACGAGTCGTCCCTTGGCGGGGCGCTGGCTCACCTCCAGAGCGATCTTGGCCTTGAACTTCCCGTATTGGTCGATCTCGTCAGCGCTCAACCCAATGTCGGCGGCGACGTCGATGATATGGCGCGGTTTTGCGGCTTGAGCGATTGTGATGTCGGACTGGAAAGACATGAAGACCTGTTTAGTGGACGTCGAGTTCTGCGTGGCACGCAGGTCACTCAGACAAAAGACGTGACTTGAATTATCAAAGACCAGAATCAGGGCGAAGCCAGCCCGGCGCTCGCTGCTGGACGAATCTCCACCCGAACCTCCCCTTCACGCAGAGATTGCCGAGCGTGATCGCATTCTCCAACGGCGACGTCGCCTTCACGATGTCCCCGTCCTGCACATGAAGTGTAAGCGTGCACCCCACCCCGCAGTACGGACAGATCGTATCAGTCGCGGTCTGAGCAGACGAGTCCCACGACCCTGACGAACGCATGTCGAACTCGTCCTTCGCCATCAGCGCGCCTGTTGGACACACGGCGATGCAGTTGCCGCAATACACGCACGCGGAATCCGGCAACGGCACCGCGAGCTCGGTCGAGATGCGCGCGTCGAACCCGCGACCAGCGACGGCGACCGCGAAGGTGTTCTGATGATCGGGGCCGCACGCCTCCACGCACTTGTAGCAGAGCACGCACTTCGCGTAGTCGCGGATGTACAATTCGTTGTCCACCTTCACGGGCTGGGCGACGGTGGCGGCGTAATCGGGGTGCGGGGGCGCGTGGTGGCCGGGAATCGCGCGGTCACGATCGTTGCCCGCAGCCGGCGGCGCTGGTGGCCCGTACCGCTCGGGCTTGCAATCGTACTCGGCGAGCAGCTCCGCCATCCCGTCCGTCGTCGAGAGATCGACCGACGACGCAAGCAGCTCGAGCACGAGCTTGCGCGAGTGACGCACACGCTCGCTCGCGGAGTGCACCGTCATTCCAGACTCCACCGCACGCGAGCAACTCGGCACCAGCACGCGCGCGTTTTCGACTTCGACGACGCAGAGGCGGCACACATTCGCCGGCTGCAGCGTCTCGAGATAGCAGAGGGTCGGAATCTTGATGCCGAGCGCCGCACAGGCGCTGAGTATGGTCGTGCCTTCGGGGACGCTGACGTGGTGCCCGTCGATGTTGAGTGCAACCATCACTTTGGGCGCACGATCTGGGCGGCCGAGGTGCACCAGCTGCGCGCTCGGGCTGACAGGCGCGCTCACCCCGTCACCTCGTAGAGTCTCAGGCGCTTGATCGCCGACTCCACCGCGGCATACGCCGTCTGACCGAGCCCGCAGATCGACGCATCGCGCATCGCGACGCCGACCTCCTCGAGAAGCGCCAGCTCGCCCGCAACGCCGCCGAGCGTCTTCCCATGCGCGATTCGATGCAGCGCTTCTTCCTGGCGAACGGTTCCCACCCGGCAGGGCACGCACTGTCCGCACGATTCGTCGCGAAAGAACCCGGCGATGCGCCGAACGACCTCGTGAAGATCCGTGCTCTGGTCGAACGCCATGATCACGCCTGAGCCGAGCGTCGTGCTCGCCGCATGGGCGCCTTCGAGCGAGAGCGGGAGGTCGATCTCGTCAGGACGCAGAAAGGAGCCAGCCGCGCCACCGAGCAGCACTGCCTTGAGATCTCGTGCGCCGGCGAGCTCGAGCAACGAGCGTAGCGAGGTGCCGAATGGGACTTCGTAGACGCCAGGCCGTTCTACCGCGCCACTCAGGCAGAAGAGTCTCGTGCCCGTCGACTGCTCGGTGCCCGTGCGAGCGAATGCGGCGCCACCTTCGAGGAGAATCGGAATCACGTTCGCCAGCGTCTCGACGTTGTTCATGACCGTCGGCTTGCCGAACAGTCCGACAAGCACGGGGAAGGGTGGCTTCCTCCGCGGCTCGCCGCGCTTCCCTTCGATGCTCTCGAACAGGGCGGTTTCCTCGCCACAGATGTACGCGCCGGCGCCGCGCCGCAGTTGAATGTCGAAGCCGTCGCCGAAGAGGCCGGCCTCGCGGCATTGGCGCACGGCATTCTCGATGCGCGCGAACGCCAGCGGATACTCGGCACGAACATAGAGGAAGGCGGTCGAGCATCCCGTCGCGAATCCGGCGATCGCCATCGACTCAACGATCGCGAAGGGATCGTGCGTCATGAGCAGGCGATCCTTGAATGTGCCCGGCTCGGATTCGTCCGCATTGCAGACCAGATAGTGCGGTCTCACGGCTTGCGCGCGCACCGCCTCCCATTTGCGGCCCGTCGGAAACGCCGCCCCTCCGCGCCCGCCGAGCTTCGACGCGACCACCTCGGCGATCACCGCCTCAGGCCCCATCTCGATGGCCGTCGCAAGCGCACGGAATCCACCCACGGCGCGATAGGCACCAAGGCTGGTCGGATCCACCTCGCCGACTCGCTTCAAGAGCACGAGCGAGGGATCACCGCGTTGCGGGATCGGCGGACTGGCAGACGAACCCGCGTGCGGCGCGGTCATTCGCAACAACTCCACCGCCCGCTCGCCCGTCACGCCGCCATACAAGCGCTCGATCGGATTCTCCCCGGCAACGGTGAGAAACGCCGCCGGCGCCATATCGCACATGCCCAAACACGGCGAGTGCATCCACGCACCGCGGCTCTCGTCAATCACGACCGAATCACCAGCCGGTGCTCCCGAGATCGGCGGGCCGCACCGAGTCTCGAGCGCATGGTCGACGTCGTGTGCACCCCGCGCCACGCACGCGATGTCGCCGCACACATGCAGCACGCGCTTCGGACGCGGCGTCGTCGCGAACAACGCGTAGAACGTCGCGACGCCCCACGCATCCGCCGGAGGCACGTTGAGACGCTCGCACACGTAGCCGAGCCCGCCCTCGCTGATCCAGCCCACGCGTGCCTGGAGCGCCTGGAGCGCGGGCAGGAGCTCGTGTCGCCGCCCAC